>NZ_CP134876.1:3326629-3629049 GCF_032108445.1 Micromonospora halotolerans
GGCCCTGGACGTGTCGATCCAGGCGCAGGTCATGAACCTGCTGGAGAAGCTCCAGGCCGAGTTCGGCCTCTCGTACGTCTTCATCGCCCACGACCTGTCGGTCGTGCGTCACCTCTCCGACCGGGTCGCCGTGATGTACCTGGGCAAGATGGTGGAGGTCGGCACCGAGGACGAGATCTACGAGCGGCCCACCCACCCGTACACCCAGGCGCTGCTGTCGGCGGTGCCGGTGCCCGACCCGACCGTGCGGGAGAGCAAGGCGATCATCCGGCTCCAGGGTGACGTCCCCTCGCCGGTCAGCCCGCCCTCGGGCTGCCGGTTCCGCACCCGGTGCTGGAAGGCGCAGGACGTCTGCGCCCAGGAGGTGCCGCTGCTCCAGATCCGGCAGGGCTCGGACCACCCGAGCGCCTGCCACTTCGCGGAGAAGCGGGAGATCGTCGTCACCCACGAGGTGGCCTGATCCACCCCGGACCGCCTGCCGGCGTCAGCCCGACGCCGGCAGGCGGTTCGTCGTATCCGGCGACTTCGCGCCGCCGGGACCCCTCACAGCGGGCCGCGGCCGGCGCGCAGCAGGAGGAGCGCGAGCTGGGTGCCGTCCGCGCCGAGCGCCTCGCGGAACCGCTCCAGGATCTCCCGCTCGCGGGAGAGCACGAGCCGGGTGCCGCCGGAGGCCATCCGGGTGGCCCCGACCTCCTGGGAGAGCGCGGCCCGCTCCTGCCAGAGCGCGATGATGGTGCGGTCGATCTCGTCGATCCGCTTCCGGATCTCGCTGATCCGCTCGGCCGCCGCCGAGTCGTCGGTGCCGGTCCGGGCCGCCGCGGCCCCGGTCGGGTCACCGCCGGCGGGCCGGTCGTGCGGCGCCAGGCTGCCGCTGGACTCCACCACGTCAGTCATCATCGTCGTACCCCTCGGGGTCTCGGGCCCGGTACCCGGATCCCGGGACGGAAAAGCCCCGGGCTCCAGGAGCCCGGGGCTTTTCGTAGGTCTGTGATCAGGCGCGACCTACGGCTGCCGGACTCCCGGTGCCGTAGTAAAAGTAGAAGCGCTGACCGAACACGCCGTCGAGTATGCCGACCCGCGGGCCGCACGCGCAAGGAAACCCGCCAACAGGTGGGACGTGACGCCGCCGTCCCGTCGACGGCGCGCGGGCGGGAAGTGTCCGGCGGTCGGCATAGACTTCCCGTGCGATGCATCCTCTCTTCGACATCCCCGTGTCCCCGCCCGCGCCGGAGCCCGGCGCGACCCCGCCGCACCCCGGGTCCGACGACTCCAGTGCCGCGCGCCGGTCGCCGCGCCGCGACCTGAAGCCGTCGGTCCGGCCGGACCCGCAGGCCCTCCTCGCCGGCCTGAACGGGCCCCAGCGGGACGCGGTCACCCACGCGGGGTCCCCGCTGCTCATCGTGGCCGGTGCCGGCTCCGGCAAGACCCGGGTGCTGACCAACCGGATCGCCTACCTGCTCGCCGCGCGGGACGTGCACCCCGGCGAGATCATCGCGATCACCTTCACCAACAAGGCCGCCGGTGAGATGAAGGAGCGGGTGGCCGCGCTGGTCGGCCCGCGCGCCCGGTTGATGTGGGTGTCGACCTTCCACTCGGCCTGCGTCCGGATCCTCCGCGCCGAGCACGAGCACGCCGGCCTCAAGTCCACCTTCTCGATCTACGACGCCGACGACTCCCGCCGGCTCATGCAGATGGTCGCCCGCGAGCTGGACCTGGACCCGAAGCGCCACCCGGCGCGCGGCCTGGCCGCCCAGGTCTCCAACCTGAAGAACGAGCTGGTCGACCCGGAGGAGTTCGCCGGCCGGGCCAAGGGCCCCAACGAGCGGGCGCTGGCCGAGGCCTACACGCTCTACCAGCGGCGGCTGCGCGAGGCGCACGCGCTGGACTTCGACGATCTGATCATGACGACGGTGCACCTGCTCCAGTCGCACCCGCACGTCGCGGAGAGCTACCGGCGCCGGTTCCGGCACGTGCTGGTCGACGAGTACCAGGACACCAACCACGCCCAGTACGTGCTGATCAAGGAGCTGGTCTCCGGCACCGAGGGCATCCCGCCGGCCGAACTCTGCGTGGTCGGTGACGCCGACCAGTCGATCTACGCGTTCCGCGGCGCCACCATCCGCAACATCCTGGAGTTCGAGCGCGACTTCACCGACGCCCGCACGATCCTGCTGGAGCAGAACTACCGCTCCACCCAGACCATCCTCAACGCCGCCAACGCCGTGATCGACCGGAACACCTCCCGCAAGCCCAAGCGGCTGTGGAGCGACGCCGGGGCCGGCGAGCAGATCGTCGGCTACGTGGCCGACACCGAGCACGCCGAGGCCGACTGGGTGGCGCGGGAGATCGACCGGCTGGTCGACGCCGGCGACACCCGCCCGGGCGACGTGGCCGTCTTCTACCGCACCAACGCCATGTCCCGCGTCTTCGAGGAGGTGTTCATCCGGGTCGGCCTGCCCTACAAGGTGGTCGGCGGGGTGCGCTTCTACGAGCGCAAGGAGGTCCGCGACGCGCTGGCCTACCTGCGCGCGGTGGTCAACGACGACGACACGGTCAGCCTGCGCCGGATCCTGAACACCCCGCGGCGTGGCATCGGTGAGCGCGCCGAGGCGTGCGTGGAGGCGCTGGCCAGCCGGGACCGGATCTCCTTCGGCGCCGCGCTGCGCCGGGCCAAGGACGCGCCGGGTATCTCCACCCGGGCCGCCAACGGCATCGCCGAGTTCGTCGCGCTGCTCGACGAGGCACGTGAGCTGGCCGCCGCCGGCACCCCGGAGGAGGTGCTGGAGGCCCTGCTGACCCGCTCGGGCTACCTGGCCGAGCTGGAGGAGAGCCTCGACCCGCAGGACGCCGGCCGGGTGGACAACCTCCAGGAACTGGTCAGCGTCGCCCGGGAGTACACCGAGCGGATCGAGGCGCTGGGCGGGGAGGACGAGCGGGCCACCCTGGCCGGTTTCCTGGAGCAGGTGGCGCTCGTCGCCGACGCCGACCAGATCCCCTCCGACGACCCGGACCACCAGGGCGTGGTGACCCTGATGACGCTGCACACCGCCAAGGGGCTGGAGTTCCCGGTGGTGTTCCTGAGCGGCCTGGAGGACGGCGTCTTCCCGCACCTGCGCTCGCTGGGCGACACCCGCGAGCTGGAGGAGGAGCGGCGGCTGGCCTACGTGGGCATCACCCGCGCCCGGCAGCGCCTCTACCTGTCCCGGGCGGTCACCCGATCGGCCTGGGGCGCGCCCGCCTACAACCCGCCGTCGCGCTTCCTCGAGGAGCTGCCGACCGAGCTGGTCCGCTGGGAGCGCACCGAGGGGTCGTACACCTCGTGGGCCGGTGGGGGCGGCGGCGTGGGCGGCCGGGCGGACCGTGTGCCCGGCGGGCGGGGCGGCTTCACCGGTGGGACGCCCAAGGCCACCGAGCTCGCCAAGCGGCTCGGGGTGGACGCCACCCGGTTGGCCACCGCGAGCGAGCTGAAGCAGGCACCCAAGGTCTCGGTGGGCGACCGGGTCAACCACCAGCGCTACGGCCTCGGCCGGGTGCTGGCGGTGGAGGGACACGGTCCGGGCGCACGGGCGCAGATCGACTTCGGCGACCAGACCCTCTGGCTGGTCCTCCGGCACGCCCCCATCGACAAGCTCTGAGCCGAGTGGGGCCCGGCCCGGCGACGTGCCGGACCGGGCCCCTCCCTCGTGCCGTGGCCGTCAGCAGGCCACGTCGATGCCCCGGGCACGCAGGAACGGCGCCGGGTCGATCTGGTTCCACATGGCACCCTTGTGCACCTCGAAGTGCAGGTGCGGGCCGGTGGCGTCACCGGTGGCGCCCTCGTATCCGATGACCTGGCCGGCCTTCACCTTGTCGCCCACGCCGACGATCAGCCGGCTCTGGTGCGCGTAGTGGGTCAGGTAGCCGTTGGCGTGGTCGATGAAGACCGAGTTGCCGTAGCCGTCCCCGGCGTCGCCGGCCTTGACCACGGTGCCCGCCGCGGCAGCGTGGATCGGTGTGCCCGACGGCATGGCGAAGTCGATGCCGGCGTGCAGGGTGCCCCACCGCTGCCCGTAGCAGGAGGTGATCTCGGCGCCCTTCATGGGGATGACCCAGGCCGGCGTCGGCTTGGTGGTCTTCTTCGGCTTCGGCTTCGGCGTCGGCGTGGCCGGGGCGGGCTTCGTCGGCTGCGGGCTGGCCGCGCTCGCGCTGGGCGACGCGGTGGCGGAGGGGGTGACCGGCGCGGTGGACTCGCGGACCGAGCGATCGGCACGGGCGGCAGCCTCAGCGCGCGCCTGGGCGTCGAAGTCGACCGCCGCAGGGGTGGGGGCGCCGTGGCCGGAGGTGGCGACGGAGACACCCCCGACGCCGAGGCCCAGCAGGGCCACCGCGCCGACGACGAAATATGCGGTACGCCGGACCGGGCGCTGGCGCCGGTGCCGGGCGGGAGCGATGTCCGGGGTGTTCTCGTTCTGGATGGAGCTGTCTTCCTGCACGGAAACCTTCATCAGTCGAGGGGCACGTGACCTCGAAATACTGGTGTCGGCCGGGGTGGCGACGGGTACGGGGTTCCGGAGGGCCGGTGAGGCGGGTGTGACCACCTGCCCGGGTTTGCGCCAGACTGGGCGGTTTCCTGCCGAAGAGGATCATGCACCGCTGTGGTGCCGATCACATTCGTCGGTGTGATCCAGCAGACTTTGACACAGACGAAACCGCCCGGATCGGCTGATCCGGGCGGTCAACGGGCGATACGGAGCGTCAGGACGCGGCTACCTCGGCGTAGATTGCCTCGGTTTCGAGCTGGATGTTCACACCGCGCTCGTCGAGCCACGGCACCGGGTCCCGCGGCTGGCCGTTGACATGGATCTCGAGATGCAGGTGCGAACCGTAGGAGTGGCCGGTGTTGCCGACCAGACCGAGCTGGTCGCCCGCCTTCACCTGCTGGCCCTCCTTGACGGTCACCGCCGAGGAGTGACCGTAGATGGCCTCGCTGCCGTCCGCGTGCTTGACGATCACCGCGTAGCCGTAGCCGCCGAACCAGCCGGCCTTGGTGACCTGGCCGTCGTGGATCGCCCGGTAGGGCGTGCCCTCCGGCGCGACCAGGTCGATGCCGGTGTGCAGCTTGCCCCAGCGCATGCCGTAGGGCGACTGGAAGTCGTAGCCGTGCAGGGGGAGCAGCCAGGTGTCCTGCTCGGCGGCGGTCTTGCCGCCGCGGTCGTCACGGGTGGCGCGGTCCGCGCTGTCGGCCCGGGCCGCGGCGTCCTGGCTGGTGATCGAGGCCTGCTTGAGCTCGTCGAGGACCGACGGGCTGACGCTCTTGGCGTCGGGGAGGGCGTTCGCGCCGAGGGCGACGATGCCGGCTCCCACGAAGGCGGTGGTGACGACCGCGGCGTAGCGGCTCCGCGGGGGGGTGGGTACGCGGCGGCGGCCGCGATATCTATCGGGCTCAGACGACAGGCGCTGGCGCACGCACACCCTCCGTTGTCGGGGATCCGATGCGACCTCGGACCGTTCGGTGAAGCTCGGTCGAACCTCCGGTGTCGCGTCGTCACCCGTCCGTGGACTTGATGACAACCGTGGACACGTTAGCCAACTGCCACTCCTGTCACAAGCTGAAGCGCCGAACTGGCGTTTCGTTCTGTCCGTTTCCATCCCCTCTTGTCACAGCTCGTGCCGCCGGTCGGGTGGCCCGACAACCGCCCGTTCGTCGCGGACAGTGACCGTTCGGCGGAGGTGTCCGGCTTCCCGCGCGCGAGCCCGGGCGGTAAGGCGCAGCCCGGGTTTCCGGCCCCGGGCAGGGCGGGTTACCGTTCGTTCAGGTCAGGACTGCCGGAGCCGGTGAAAGGTGTGCGCTGATGAGCTCTCGTATCCGGGTCGTCGTCGCGAAGCCCGGCCTGGACGGCCACGACCGGGGCGCGAAGGTGGTCGCCCGTGCCCTGCGGGACGCGGGCATGGAGGTCATCTACACCGGCCTGCACCAGACCCCGGAGCAGATCGTCGAGACCGCGATCCAGGAGGACGCCGACGCGGTCGGCCTCTCGGTGCTCTCCGGCGCGCACATGACCCTCTTCAAGCGTGTCCTCGAACTGCTCGGCGAGCGCGACGCGGCCGACATCGTCGTCTTCGGCGGCGGCATCATCCCGGACGCCGACATCCCGGAGCTTCAGCGGCTCGGCGTCGCCAAGATCTTCACCCCCGGCGCCACCACCCAGTCGATCGTGGAGTGGGTCCGGGAGAACGTCGCCCAGCCGGTCGCCTGACCCTGTCCCGTGATGAGCGGGTCTGTGCTGGCCTCATCGGCTCAGCGCGGTCGACGGGCTCAGCCAACCGTGAGTCGTTCACGACATCAGGTCGGTAGCGGGGCGAGGAATTGATCCGGGGCCGCCGGGTCGGGGCCGCCGTTGTGCGGGCAGGGGGAGGGGCCGGACGCACCCCTCACACGCCCGGCCCCTCTATGCACGATGCCCCGCCGCCACCCCTCGACCGACAGGGCATCGGCCGCTCCCGCCGTCGCGCCTTACCAGCGCTCCGACATCAGACTCAACGACGCCCCCAACAGGGGGTTACGCCCCTTCCCCAACATCCCCCGGACGGCTGACGGCCCGCGTCCGGGCCCACCGGACGGGCCGGATCCCAGGGGCCCTCGCGGCGCGGGAGTCGGCCGTATGGTGTGCCTGCCGGACCGCGTCCCCGCGGTCGACGACCCCTGCCGGGAGCCCGCCGTGACCCAGCCGCCGTACCCGCAGCCCGACCCCGCGGGCGGCCAGCCCTCGCCGCCCCCGCCTCCCGGCGGGTGGCCGGCGCCGCAGCAGCACGGTCAGCCGGGACCGGGAGCGCCGGCGCCGCAGCAACCGGGTCCGGGCGGCTGGGGTACGCCGCACCAGCAGCCCGCGCCCGGCTGGCCCGCCCAGCACCAGCCGTACGGGGCGCCGCATCAGCAGCCCGCGCCGAGTTGGCCCGGCCCTCAGCAGCCGTACGGCGCGCCGCACCAGCAGCCCGCGCCCGGCTGGCCGGGTGCGCACCAGCAGTACGGCGCGCCGCACCAGCAGCCCGCGCCGGGCTGGCCGGGTGCGCAGCAGGCGTATCACCCGGGTGGCGTCGGTCCGGGGCAGCCGCCGGCCGTGCCGACCGCGAAGCGGATCCCGGAGGACCAGCCGTTCGTGGTCCGGCCGAGCCTGCGCAAGCGGGCGCTGACCCTCGGCCTGGTGACCCTGGCGATCGGCCTCGTGATCGCGTGCCCGATCGGGCTCGCCGCGTCGTCGGAGGGCGGCGGCGTCGGGCTGCTCGCCATCATTCCGGTGGTCATGCTCGTCTTCGCCGTGCCGGTCGGCCTCCAGCTCTGGCTGGTCTCCTCCGGCGGACCGGTGCTGGCGCTCGGGCCCGCCGGGCTGTGGATCAAGACGCGGCCGACCCGGGGGCAGGCGATCTGGCTGCCGTGGGAACTGGTCGAGCGGATCTACGTGCGGCGCTGGAGCCTGGAGAAGATGCTCTGCGTGAAGCCCCGGGACCCGCGGGTCGGCAGCGGCCTGGGCGCCTTCACCGCGCTCGACTCCGGGATGCAGCAGGCCTTCTTCGGCACCGGCTTCACCGCCACCGTCAACCACGCCGACCGGAGCGAGGACGAGATCATGCGAGCCGTGGTCGGGTACGCGGCCGGTCGCTGCCGGGTGGGCTGAACCGGGCGCGACGCAGAGGTGGCTGTGCATTACCGCACACCGTGCACCCGCTCGGTTGCCGCCGGTTCCCATCTCGTTAGGCTGCGGCAAATGGCCTGTCTCATCTGATGACAGGCGTCAAACTGATTTTCCAACGCTGGTGGCGGCGCGACGGCGCGCCGCGGAGACGGGACGGGACGCGCAATCGTGGACCTGTACGAGTACCAGGGGCGGGACCTGTTCGAGCGGCACGGGTTGCCCGTGCTCGCCGGCGGCGTCGCCACTACCCCGGAGGAGGCCCGCGCGATCGCCGAGCGCCTCGGCGGCCGGGTTGTCGTCAAGGCGCAGGTGAAGGTCGGCGGCCGCGGCAAGGCCGGCGGCGTGAAGCTGGCCGAGGGCGCGGAGGAGACGGTGGCCCGCGCCACCGACATCCTGGGCATGGACATCAAGGGTCACACGGTCCACAAGGTCATGATCACGGTGACCGCGGACGTGGCCGAGGAGTACTACTTCTCGTACCTGCTGGACCGGGCGAACCGCACCTTCCTCTGCATCGCCAGCGTGGCCGGCGGCATGGACATCGAGCAGGTCGCCGCCGAGACCCCCGAGAAGGTCGTCAAGGCCCCGATCGACGCCAACACCGGCGTGGACGAGGCCAAGGCGCGGGAGATCGTCAGCGCGGCCGGCTTCCCGGCCGAGGTCGCCGACCAGGTGGTCGAGGTCGCGGTCAAGCTGTGGCAGGCGTTCGTCGCCGAGGACGCCACGCTGGTCGAGGTGAACCCGCTGGCCACGACCAAGGACGGCAAGCTGCTGCTGCTGGACGCCAAGATCACCCTCGACGAGAACGCCGCGTTCCGGCACCCGGACCACGAGGCCCTGGTCGACCAGGCGTCGGTGGACCCGCTGGAGCAGGCCGCCAAGGCCAAGGACCTCAACTACGTCAAGCTCGACGGCGAGGTCGGCATCATCGGCAACGGCGCGGGCCTGGTCATGTCCACCCTCGACGTGGTCGCGTACGCCGGTGAGCGGCACGGCGGCGTCAAGCCGGCCAACTTCCTCGACATCGGCGGTGGCGCGAGCGCCGAGGTGATGGCGAACGGCCTGGAGATCGTCCTTTCCGACCCGTCGGTGAAGAGCGTCTTCGTCAACGTCTTCGGCGGCATCACCGCCTGCGACGCGGTCGCCAACGGCATCGTGCAGGCGCTGGCGCTGCTCGAGCAGCGCGGCGAGAAGGCCACCAAGCCGCTCGTCGTCCGCCTCGACGGCAACAACGCCGAGGCCGGCCGGGCGATTCTCGACGGCGCGAACAACCCGCTGATCCAGCGGGTCGACACCATGGACGGCGCGGCCGAGCGGGCCGCCGAGCTGGCAGCTGCGGGGGTCTGACAATGGCTATCTGGCTGACCAAGGACTCCAAGGTCATCGTGCAGGGGATGACCGGTTCCGAGGGTTCGAAGCACACCCGGCGGATGCTCGCCGCCGGCACCAACGTCGTCGGCGGCGTCAACCCGCGCAAGGCGGGCCAGAAGGTCGACTTCGACGGCACCGAGCTGCCGGTGTTCGCGTCCGTCGCGGACGCCATGAAGGAGACCGGGGCGGACGTCACGGTCATCTTCGTGCCGCCGCAGTTCACCAAGGCCGCGGTCGTCGAGGCGATCGACGCCGGCATCGACCTGGCCGTGGTGATCACCGAGGGCGTGCCGGTGCACGACACCGCCGCGTTCTGGGCGTACAACGTGGCCCAGGGTGAGCGGACCCGGATCATCGGGCCGAACTGCCCGGGCATCGCCTCGCCGGGCGCGTCCAACGCCGGCATCATCCCGGCCGACATCACCGGCTCCGGCCGGATCGGCCTGGTCAGCAAGAGCGGCACGCTGACCTACCAGATGATGTACGAGCTGCGGGACATCGGCTTCTCCACCTGCGTCGGCATCGGCGGTGACCCGATCATCGGCACCACCCACATCGACGCGCTGGCCGCCTTCGAGGCGGACCCGGAGACCGACGCGATCGTCATGATCGGCGAGATCGGCGGCGACGCCGAGGAGCGGGCGGCCGAGTTCATCAAGGCCAACGTGACCAAGCCGGTTGTCGGCTACATCGCCGGCTTCACCGCCCCGCCCGGCAAGACCATGGGCCACGCCGGCGCCATCATCTCCGGCTCGGCGGGCACCGCCGACGCCAAGAAGGCGGCGCTGGAGGCGGTCGGCGTGAAGGTCGGCAAGACCCCGACCGAGACCGCCAAGCTGATGCGGGAGATCATGTCCGGCCGCTGAGCGGTCCCGTGACGTGCCGAGGGGGTCGACCGGTTCCGGTCGGCCCCCTCGCCCGTCCTACCGGTACCAGTACGGGGAGTAGTAGTTGCCCCGGGACCGGATGATGGCGCTGGCGATGAGGTTGATGACGCCGAACGCGATGGCCAGCCAGCCGAGCACCGGGGACTTGCCGAAGCGCTTCGCGTCCCGGATCGACAGGTAGCCGAAGACGATGCCCAGGATGCCGCAGCAGAGCAGGCCGGTGATGATCCCCAGGACGCCCCAGAGGGTGGTCCGGTCCCGGCCGGCGGCCGGTGGCGGCGTGGGCGGCGGATACGGAGCGTTCACGGCTTCCTCCGAGCGGTCGGTGCCGCGACAGGAAAGGTCGCGTCCTGGGCCGAGGCTAAACCGGATCCGCGCCGCCGAGCCGATGGATCAGGGAACTCGCCGCGGTCCCGGGGCGGTATCGGACTGCCGTCGCCCGCGCGGCATGCCAGAGTAGAGCCGATGTCACGCGTCACCCCTGACCAGCCCCGCCACCCCGCGGCCGAGGCCGCCGCCGACGCCCGGCCGAGCGGCCGTGCCCGGCCGGCGCCGCGGGTGCCCGCGCCCCGGTCGGGGGAACCGCCGCGCGGCCGGGCCCCGCTGCCCGTCGCCGCCGGGGTGGCGGCCCTGTGGGCCGCCGTGACGTCGTGGCTGCCGGTCTCCGTGGTGCTCGGCCTGGCCCAGCTCAGCGAGGACGCCGGCTCGGTGCCCGGCGCGCTGCGCGCCGGCCTCGTCGGCTGGCTGCTCGGGCACGGCGTGCCGGTCGAGACCTCCGCCGGGCCGCTCGGCCTGACGCCGCTCGCCCTGACCGCGCTCGCCGTCTGGCGGCTCACCCGCGCCGGCGTGCACGTCAGCCGGGCCGTCGGCGCCCGGGGCAACCGCTCGCCCGGGCGGGCGCTCACCGCCGCGGTCGCGGTGGCCATCGCGTACGGGCTGCTCGGTTCCCTTGCGGCCCTCGCGGTCGGCGCGGGCGGGTTGCGGGTGTCCCCGGTCCGGGCCGGGCTGACCTTCGCGGTCCTCGGTGGGCTCGCCGCCCTGGTCGGCGCGCTGCGGACCACCGGCGTGTGGGTCCTGCTGGCCCGCCGTGCCCCGGCGGCGCTGCGCGACGGTGTGCGTACCGGGCTGGTCGCCGGCCTGCTGCTGTTCGGCGCGGGCGCCGGGGCGGCCGGGCTGGCCGTGGCCACCGGGGGCGGCGACGCGGCCGACATGATCGGGGCGTACCGGACCGGGGTGGCCGGTCAGGCGGGCATCACGCTGGTCAGCCTCGCCTATGCGCCCAATGCCACCGTCTGGTCCGTCAGTTACCTGCTCGGTCCCGGGTTCGCCGTCGGCACCGACACCGCGGTGCGGACCAGCGAGGTCTCCGTCGGCGCGCTGCCGGCCGTACCGTTGCTGGCCGGCCTGCCGCGCGGCCCGGTGGACGGGCTGGGCGCCGCGCTGCTCGCGGTGCCGGTGCTGGCCGCCATGGCGGCCGGCTGGCTGCTGGCCCGGCGGCTGCTGCGGCTCGCGGCCGAGGACCGCGCGCCGGTCGGGTGGTCCACCCTGCTGGTCCCGGCGGCGCTCGCCGGCCCGGTCGCCGGGCTGCTGCTCGGCCTGGCCGCGGCGGCCTCCGGCGGTCCGCTCGGCGGCGGCCGGCTGGCCGACATCGGCCCCGCTGCCTGGCCGGTGGCGGGCGTGGCCACCCTGGTGATCGCCGTCGGCGCGCTCCTCGGCGCCGCGGCCGGCCGCAGCCTCACCCGCACCCCGACCCGCTGACTCCGCACCGGGCCCGCAGACATGAAGGGGCGCCCCGCCGATCGCGGGACGCCCCTTTCCGCCAGCGGAGATGATCAGGGCTCGGTCGGCAGGTTCACGTTGGCGACGATGCCGAGGATGAGCACCAGGATGCCCAGACCGGCACCGACCGCGCCGCAGATGAGGCCGGCCTTGGCCTGGCCGGCGTTGCTGGCCAGCCCCTGGTCCGCCTTCTGCTTGGCCAGGTAACCGGTGATCACACCGGCGATGCCGATCGGGATCCCCAGGTAGAGGCAGCAGACCATCGGGATCGACACGATGCCGAGGATCATCGACACCAGGCCCAGCGTGTTGTTCTGGCCGCCCTGGCCGGTGGGGTAGCCGGCCTGCGGGTACTGCGGCGCGGCGCCGTACGGCTGCTGCTGCTGCGCGTACGGGTCCTGCCCGTAGGGCTGGCCGGAGGTGGGCTGCTGGCCGTAGGGCTGGCCGGAGGTGGGCTGCCCGTACTGGGGGGCCTGCGGCGGCTGCCCGTACTGCGGGGCCTGCGGCGGCTGCCCGTACTGCGGGGCCTGCGGCTGGCCGTACGGGTCGTACTGCGGGGAGGTCGGGTCCTGGTTCGGCTGCTGGCCGTGCGGGTCCTGACCGGGGTAACCGGGCTGCATGTGCGGGGCGCTCCTCAAACTGGGGGGTCAACGGTCCATGGTCGGGTTGTCGCCGCTCATCATTCCGCCCGGACACGGGACGCCGCGGCACACGGGCCCGGGACCCAGGTCAGTCACGATGCCGACGCCGGGGCCGGGCGTACGCATCGCCCCGGGCGACGGCAGCGTATCGTGCCGGCGCCACGGGGGAGATCACCAACGGCGGCGCGGCCCGAGCGTCGGACGCCCCCGCAGGCCCGATAGGGTTGCCGCGTGACCGAGCCCGCGTCCGTCGCCCGCCTCGTCGTCCTCGTCTCCGGCTCCGGCAGCAACCTCCAGGCTCTGCTGGACGCCGCCGCCGACCCCGCGTACGGGGCCCGGGTGGTGGCCGTGGGCGCGGACCGCGACGGGATCGCCGGCCTGGACCGGGCCGCCGCGGCCGGCGTGCCGACCTTCGTGGAGCGGGTGAAGGACCACCCGACGCGGGCGGACTGGGACAAGGCGCTGACCGCCCGGGTCGCCGAGCACCGGCCGGACCTGGTCATCAGCGCCGGTTTCCTCAAGCTCGTCGGCCCGCAGTTCCTGGCCGCGTTCGGGGACCGCTACCTGAACACGCACAACACCCTGCTGCCGGCGTTCCCCGGCATCCACGGCCCGCGGGACGCGCTCGCGTACGGGGTGAAGGTCACCGGGGCCACCCTGTTCTTCGTCGACGCCGGAATGGACACCGGGCCGATCGTCGCCCAGGTCGCCGTGCCGGTGCGGGACGACGACGACGAGGAGACGCTCACCGAGCGCATCAAGTCCGCCGAGCGGCGCCAGCTCGTCGAGCAGGTCGGTCGGCTGGTCCGTGAAGGTTGGACGATCACCGGCAGAAAGGTCACCGTTCCATGAGCGCCACTGGGGACGTCCGTCGCCCGATCAAGCGGGCGCTGGTCAGCGTCTACGACAAGACCGGGCTGGTCGAGCTGGCCCGGGCCCTGCACGAGGCGGGGGTGGAGATCGTCTCGACCGGCAGCACCGCCTCGACGATCTCCGGCGCGGGCGTGCCGGTGACCCCGGTCGAGCAGGTGACCGGTTTCCCGGAGATCCTCGACGGCCGGGTGAAGACGCTGCACCCGAAGATCCACGGCGGCCTCCTGGCCGACCTGCGCAAGGACGCGCACGCCGCCCAGCTCGACGAGCACGGCATCGCCGGCATCGACCTGCTGGTGTCCAACCTCTACCCGTTCCAGGCCACGGTCGCCTCCGGCGCCAGCCAGGACGAGTGCGTCGAGCAGATCGACATCGGCGGTCCGGCGATGGTCCGGGCCGCGGCCAAGAACCACGCCTCGGTGGCCGTGGTGACCGACCCGGCGGCGTACCCGGCGCTGCGGGACGCGCTCGCCGAGGGCGGCTTCACCCTGGCCCAGCGCCGGGCCCTCGCAGCCCGCGCGTTCGCGGACATCGCCGACTACGACGTGGCCGTCGCCGAGTGGTTCGCCGGGGAGCTGGCGCCGGCCGCCGACGGCTGGCCGGCGTTCGCCGGGCTGGCGTTGCGCCGCCAGGCGGTGCTGCGCTACGGCGAGAACCCGCACCAGGCGGCCGCCCTCTACGCCGACCCGGCCAGCCCGGCCGGCCTCGCGCAGGCCGAGCAGCTGCACGGCAAGGAGATGTCCTACAACAACTACGTCGACGCCGACGCCGCCTGGCGGGCCGCGAACGACTTCCCGGAGCAGCCGGCGGTCGCGATCATCAAGCACGCCAACCCGTGCGGCATCGCGGTGGGCGCGGACGTGGCCGAGGCGCACCGCCGGGCGCACGCCTGCGACCCGGTGTCCGCGTACGGCGGGGTGATCGCGGTCAACCGGCCGGTCTCGGTGGAGCTGGCCCGGCAGGTCGCGGAGATCTTCACCGAGGTGCTGGTGGCGCCCGGCTTCGACGAGGGCGCCCTGGAGGTCCTCCGGGCGAAGAAGAACATCCGCCTGCTGCGGGCCCCCGACTTCGACCCGCTGCCGGCCGAGTGGCGGCAGGTCACCGGCGGCGTGCTGGTGCAGCTGCGGGACCGGATCGACGCCGCCGGTGACGACCCGGCGAACTGGACGCTGGCCACCGGCGAGGCGGCTGACGAGGCCACCCTCCGCGACCTGGCGTTCGCCTGGCGGGCGGTCCGGGCGGTGAAGAGCAACGCGATCCTGCTGGCCCGGGAGGGCGCCACCGTCGGCGTCGGGATGGGCCAGGTCAACCGGGTCGACTCGGCGCAGCTCGCGGTGAGCCGGGCCGGCGCCGAGCGCGCCCGCGGCTCGGTCTGCGCCTCGGACGCGTTCTTCCCGTTCGCCGACGGCCCGAAGATCCTCATCGAGGCCGGCATCCGGGCGATCGTCCAGCCCGGCGGCTCGATCCGCGACGAGGAGACCATCGCCGCCTGCAAGGAGGCCGGGGTGACCATGTACCTCACCGGCACCCGGCACTTCTTCCACTGATCTCGACGAACCCGACAGGGGCGCGGCCGACCGGCCGCGCCCCTGTTTCATGTGTTGCCTGCCGCGGCCCGAGCGATGTCACGAGTGGACGGCTGACCAGCCGAAAGGACGACTGTCCACCATTGCCGGGTTGTGAAAGTTGTTGCTAGCGTTGTCCGGCAGCAAGCGATCGACCCTCCCCGTTCTCTGCTCGATTCGCTCCCGCCCCGCGGCCGTCGCGCCGCCCGCTCGAGCGGCCACCCCCTCGGACAGGTTTGCCCATGCGCGCAGTCGACCGGTTGAGCACCGTCGTCGCCGCGGTGGCGTTCGTCCTGGCCGGCCTGGGCGCGCCCGCCTGCACGGAGAACCATCAGCCCGGCGCGGCGGTCACCGCCGTACAGCGGTCGATCGACCACGGCGGCCACGCCGTCCTCCCACCGGACGGACGGGCGGCCGTCGATACACCGGTCCCTACGCCGGGCCGTGCCGCCCCGCCCTCCGGCGACCCCCGGGCCGCCGCCGCGCCTCGCGCGCCCGGCGACGCTCCGTCGGAGCTGCGGACCGAGTTCTCCGGCGGACCCTGCGGTGACCACCGCGCCGGCGTCACCGCCGGCGACGGACCGGACGACGTCCTCCCGGCCGCGTACCAGCAGGTCGGCGGCAGGCCCGAGTGGGTGGCCGCCGCGATCGCCCGCCCGCAGCCGGCCCTCCCGCTGCCGCCACGCGGCACCCTGGCCACCCGCGGCCCACCGGCCTCCGCCTGACCCGCCCGCCTCGCCGGACGTGACCCGAGGTCCGTCCGGGCGTTCCGCCGGCCCAGGGTCCCTCGCGGACGGTGACCGTCCGACAGCGGTAGGCGCCCCCGCGCGCCGTCCGTCCATCGTCTTCCATCCCGGGCCGCAGGCTCGGTACCCCCACGAATCCGGGAGGATTCACATGTCCCAGTCACGCTGGCGCAGGCCGGCGACAATAGCGGGCGCGCTGGTACTCACCGCCGCCCTCGGTGGCGTGGTCGCCACCAACCACGAGGTGCAGGAGAAACTGGGCCTGGCCGACGAGCCGGGCGCCAACATGCCCTGGCACCCCAGGGAATTCATGGAGATGGCCGCCGGCGAGTCGTCGGAGGAGGCCGGCGAGGAGGCCTTCGAGGCCCGCACCATCGCCGAGCAGTTCGCTCAGGCCCGCTACGCGCCGGGCATCGTCGCGCCGGGCGCGTATTCCCACGCGCTGAGCCAGCTCAACGCGTTGCCGGTGACGAAGGGCACCTGGCGCGAGGTCACGAAGATCAAGTACGACGGCGACGACCCGCGCTACCGCGACTACGCGTCCAACTCGTCCGGCGGCGCCGGCCTGGTCACCGGCCGGATCACGGGTCTCGCGTCGGACAACAGCGGCCACGTGTACGCGGCCGGCGCGGACGGCGGCGTGTGGCGTTCCTCGATCGGCGGCGGGAGCTGGACGCCGATCACGGATGCGCTGCCCACCCTGTCCAGCGGCGACGTCGTGCTGGCCGGCGACGGTTCGCTCTGGTACGCGACCGGCGAGGGCAACACGGGCGGCACCTCGTACGTCGGCGCCGGCGTCTACCGGCTGGCCAACCCGACGTCCGGCGCGTTCAAGACGACCGACCGGGTCGGCGGGACCGAGCTGGAGAGCACGGTCATCAACAAGCTGCGCTTCTTCGACGGCAAGGTCTGGGTCGCCACCAACCGGGGCCTGTTCTCGCACGCGATGGGCAGCACCACGGGCGCCTGGAAGCTGGAGTTCACGCCGAACCCGAGCTACCTGCCGGGCGGGGCGAACGCGGGTGACGCGAACGCCGCGTACAAGAACATCGTCAACGACGTGGCCCAGGACCCGCGCAACCCGAAGCACGTGGTGGTCGCCTCGGCCTGGCGCTCCGGCGACACCTACAACGGCTTCTACGAGACCGTCGACTACACGGCCGGCGGCTGGACGAAGGTCAACCCGACCGGCGCCATGCCGGCCGACGACATCGGCTACGTGACCTTCGCCTTCTCCGCCGACGGCGGCAAGCTGTACGCGATCAACCAGTCGCCACGACTGCTCAACAAGCCGGCCGGCAACGTGAACAGCTACCTGGACGGCATCTACGTCTCCAACACCGGCAACCCGGCCGGCCCCTGGAACAAGATCGCCGACTCGTCGAAGCTGGGCAACTCCGGCTCGGCGCTCAAGCAGACCGTGATGGGGAAGGGCTACGGTCCGGGCATCCAGGCCTGGTACAACCAGTTCCTGGCGGTGGACCCGGCCAACCCGAACCACGTCTGGGCGGGCCTGGAGGAGGTCTACGAGTCGACCGACGCCGGTGCCAACTGGAGGACCGTCGGCCCGTACTGGAACTTCAACTTCTCCTGCTGGAACATCCACGACGCTCAGAACACCTGCAACAAGACCACCCACTCCGACCAGCACTCGGTGGCCGTGGGCAACGGCTTCGTCTACGTCGGCAACGACGGCGGCGTCTACCGGCGGCCGATCAACGGAAAGACCGACAGGGACGGGCACGCCACCGACTGGCAGAGCCTCAACGACGGGACCATCGACGCGCTCCAGTACTACTCGGTGGCGCTGGGCCAGGACCCGGCCAGGGCCGGCACCGTCGTCTCCGGCGGTCTGCAGGACAACGGCACCTCGATCCTGCGCCCCGGCGACACCCGGATGGGCTCGCACTTCGGCGGTGACGGCGGCGACTCCCAGGCCGACCCGGCGAACGGCTGCCGGCAGGTCCAGGAGTACACCAACCTGGCCATGCGGGTGACCGAGAACTGCAACGCCAACACCGGCTCGGGCACCCAGGCGGACTCCACGTCGCGGGACATCCAGCCGTACACCGGCGCGCCCGGCGACGAGCTGGCCCGGTTCATCGCGCCGTTCGCGCCCGACGACCACGACGCGAACGTCTGGGTCGCCGGTGGCCAGCACGTCTGGGTCAACACGAAGGGCTACTCGATCCAGAACGGCAAGGGCTGGACCAACGTGTTCGACCTGGGCGCCGGTCGCACCGCCACCTCGGTGGCGGTCTCCGGTGGCACGGCGTACGTCGGCTGGTGCGGCCCGTGCAACAACGCCGGCTTCGCCCGGGGCCTCGCGGTCGGCAAGGTCACCGACCCGTCGAGCTGGCACCAGGTCGCCCTGCCGGGTGACTTCCCCAACCGGTTCCTCCAGGGCGTCGGGATCGACCCGGCGAACCCGTCGCACGCCTACCTCGCGGTCAACGGCTTCTCCCGCCGGTTCACCGAGGGGCCGGGCGCCGGCTTCGGTCACGTCTTCGAGACCAGCGACGCGGGCGCGACCTGGAAGGACGTCTCGGCGAACCTGCCGGACGTGCCGGCCAGCTCGATCAAGGAGCTGTCCAACGGCGGTCTGGTGCTCGCCACCGACCTGGCCACGTTCTACCGCGCCCCCGGCGCCACCGACTGGCAGCGGCTCGGCGCCGGCCTGCCGCTGACCGTCGGCATGGACGTCGAGTACAACGCGGCCGACAACTCGGTCTACGTCGCGACCCACGGCCGCGGCATCTGGGCGTTCAACCTCGCCCAGCTCTGACCGGCCACCCGTGTGGAGGCCCCGTCCCCCCTTCCTCCGGGGGACGGGGCCTCCGTCGTTGCTCGCGTCAGGCGCCGGGACGTACCTCGGCGAAGTGGCAGGCCGAGGGGTGCGGGTCGGCCGCGCGCAGCACCGTGAGCGGCTCCTGGGTGGCGCAGACCTCCTGCGCCTTCCAGCAGCGCGTGCGGAACCGGCAGCCCGAGGGCGGGTCGGCCGGGCTGGGCACGTCACCGGTGAGCCGGATGATGGTCCGATCCTCGCGGGCGTCCGGGTCGGGCACCGGCACCGCGGAGAGCAGCGCCTGGGTGTACGGGTGGGTGGCCCGCTCGTAGATCTCCTCCTCGGTGCCGACCTCCACGATCTTGCCGAGGTACATGACCGCCACGCGGTCCGAGATGTGCCGGACCACCGACAGGTCGTGCGCGATGAAGATGTACGACAGCCCGAACTCGTCCTGGAGCTGCTCCAGCAGGTTGATCACCTGGGCCTGGATGGAGACGTCCAGGGCGGACACCGGCTCGTCGCAGACGATGATCTCGGGGCGCAGGGCCAGCGCCCGGGCGATCCCGATGCGCTGCCGCTGGCCGCCGGAGAACTGGTGCGGGTAGCGGTTGATGTGCTCGGGGTTGAGCCCGACCACCTCCAGCAGCTCCTGCACGCGCCGCTGCCGGCTGCCCTTCGGCGCCGCCTCCGGGTGGATCTGGAACGGCTCCCCGATGATGTCGCCGACCGTCATCCGCGGGTTCAGCGAGGTGTACGGGTCCTGCATCACCATCTGCATGTTGCGGCGCAGCCGGCGCAGCTCCGAGCCGGACGCCTTGAACAGGTCCCGACCCTCCAGGGTGGCCCGGCCGGAGGTCGGCGTCTCCAGGCGCATGAGCAGCCGGGCGAGCGTCGACTTGCCGCAGCCGGACTCGCCGACCACGCCGAGGGTCTCGCCGCGGCGCAGCTCGAAGCTGACCCCGTCGACGGCCTTGACCGCGCCGATCTGCTTCTTGAACAGCACCCCCTGGCTGATCGGGAAGTGCTTGACCACGTTGTCGACGGAGAGGATGGTCTCGCCGCGGACCTTGGTCGAACTAGCGGGCGCTGTCATCACGGACCTCCTGCGCGAAGTGGCACGCGCTGGTCCGGCCGTCGCCGAGGACCAGGTCGTGCGGCACCACGTCCACGCAGACCTGCTGCACGTACGGGCACCGGGGGTGGAACGGGCAGCCGGACGGGATCCGCATGAGGTTCGGCGGCAACCCCTTGATCGTCGACAGCGCCTGGCCGCGGACGTCCAGGCGCGGGATCGACTCCAGCAACCCCTTGGTGTACGGGTGGGCCGGAGCCCGGTACAGCGAGCGCACGTCGGCGTGCTCGACGATCCGGCCGGCGTACATGACGGCGATGCGGTCCGCGACGCCGGCGACCACGCCGAGGTCGTGGGTGATCAGGATCATCGCCATGTTCAGGTCGCGGCGCAGGTCGGCCAGCAGGTCCATGATCTGGGCCTGCACGGTGACGTCGAGCGCCGTGGTCGGCTCGTCGGCGATGAGCACCTTCGGGTCCAGGGCGAGCGCCATGGCGATCATGACGCGCTGCCGCATGCCCCCGGAGAACTGGTGCGGGTAGTCGCCGAGCCGCTTCGCCGCGGCCGGGATCTTCACGAGGTCCATGAGCTCGACGGCCCGCCGGCGGGCGTCGCCCCGGGACATCCCCTCCCGCTGGCGCAGCGTCTCGCCGATCTGCCAGCCGACCGGGAAGACCGGGTTCAACGCGGAGAGCGCGTCCTGGAAGATCATCGCGATCTCCTTGCCGCGCACCTGCCGGCGCTGCTCCTCCGACTGGGTCAGCAGGTCCCGGCCCTGATAGAGGATCTGGCCGGAGCGGACGTGCGCCGGGGGCGTGTCCAGGATGCCCATGATGGCCTGGGCGGTGACCGACTTGCCGGAGCCGGACTCGCCGAGCACGGCCAGGGTCTCGCCCGCGTCGAGGTGGTAGGTCACCCCGTTGATCACCTTGGCCACGCCCTCGTTCGTGCGGAACTCGACGTGCAGGTCCCGTACCTCGAGCAGGTGGCCACCGGGCGGGGTGGGGGAGGCCGGCGTGGGCCGGACCGCGGACTGGGTCATGAGGTTCTCACCGCAGCTTCGGGTCGAAGGCGTCGCGGATCGCGTCGCCCAGCATGATGAAGGCGAGGACGGTCAGCGCCAGGAAGGCGGAGGGCGCGATCAGCGGGGTCGCCGCCTCGCGCATGTGGATCCGGCCCGTGTCGATGTCCTGGCCCCAGGAGATGGTCGGGGCCTTCAGGCCGATGCCGAGGAAGCTCAGCGTCGCCTCGGCGGCGATGAACGAGCCGAGCGCGATGGTGAGCACCACGATCGCCGGGGCGAGCGCGTTCGGCAGGATGTGCCGCCACATGATCCGGCCGTTGCGGGCGCCGAGCATCCGGGCCGCGGCGACGTAGTCCTGCTCCTTGGCGGTGATCACCGAGGAGCGGACCACCCGCGCCGCGGTGGTCCAGCCGAGCACCGCCAGCACGAAGATCACCGCGAACAGCCGGACGTTGTCGCTGCTGGTGCTCAGCCGCTTGAGCAGCACGATCGCGGCGAGCAGCAGCGGGATGCCGAGCACGATGTCGATCACGCGGGAGAGCACCGCGTCGACCCAGCCGCCGAAGTAGCCGGCGAGCATGCCGACGATCAGCGCGATCACGCCGGTGGCCAGCGCGGCGAGGGCACCCACCAGCAGCGAGGCGCGTGTGCCGTAGACCGCCCGGGCGTAGACGTCGCAGCCCTGGAAGTCGTACCCGAAGATGGCCCCGCCGGACGGCCCGGCGTGCTGCCGGGAGAGCAGGCAGTCACGCGGGTCGTTGGCGGTGAACAGCGACGGCACCGCGGCCATCGCGGTGATGAGCACGACCAGGCCCAGGCTGACCCAGAAGATCGGGTTGCGGCGCAGGTCCCGCCAGGCGTCGCCGGCCAGGCTGCGCGGCTTGTGCGCCTCGGCGACCTTGTTGGGCGCGCCCGGCTCGCCGGAGACACCCCGCCGCGCGGCCTGGTTCTCCGTGGCCGCCACGGTTTCGAAGTCACTCATAGCGGATCCTCGGGTCGAGTACGGCGTACAGGACGTCCACCACCAGGTTGGAGATCAGGTAGACCACGACGAGCACGCTGACGATGCCCACCACCAGGGGGCCGTCCTCGGTGCGGATGCCGCGGAACAGGTTGAAGCCGACACCGGGGATGTTGAACACGCCCTCGGTGATGATCGCGCCGCTCATCAGGTTGCCCAGCTCGACGCCGAGGAAGGTGACCACCGGGATGAGCGAGTTGCGCAGCACGTGCACGCTGACGATCCGGCGCTTGACCAGGCCCTTGGACCGGGCGGTCCGGACGTAGTCGGCGCGCAGGTTCTCCGCCACCGAGGTGCGGGTCAGCCGCAGGGCGGTGGCCAGCGACAGCGAGCCGAGCACGATGCCGGGCAGCAGCAGCGCGTAGAAGCTGGGTTGGGTGCCGGCGGTGGGCGGGAAGAGCTGCCACTTGACGCCGAGGAAGTACTGCGCGAGCGGCGCCAGGACGATGGTCGGGATGCCCAGCACCAGCAGGGTGAGCACCAGCGTCGAGTTGTCGAAGATGCCGGCCCGGCGGATGCCGGCGATCACGCCGGCGGTGACGCCGAAGACGATGGCCACGGCGAGCGCGATGAGCGCGAGCCGCACCGTGACCGGCCAGGCCTGCTGGAGGATGTCGCCGATCTGCCGGCCGGTGAGCGACTGGCCGAGGTCGCCCTGGAGCAGGTTCTTGACGTAGTCGAGGTAGCGGTAGAAGAAGCCGCCCACGCCGGTCTGGTCGAGGTGGTACTTCTGCGTCAGGTATGCCCGCTGGGCCGCCGTCACCGGCCGCTCCCCGGCGAGGGCCTGGATCGGGTCGCCCTGCCCGGCGAACATCAGCGCGTAGACGATCAGCGTGGTCCCGAAGAACGCGAGGACCATCTGCAGGAGGCGCCGCAGGATGAAGCGGAACATGCTTGCCAGTCTCTCCGGAAAAGCGCGAAAGGGGCGCGGGATGACATCTCTGGCGTACCGGAAGTTGGCCACCGGTGCCCTCCGGCCCGGTGGAGCCGGCGCCGGGACTACCGGCCCGCGGGGTGCCGGCGGCCTGGGCCGCCACGTGCGCCGGGCCACCCGGGTCGCCCCGGGTGGCCCGTCCCACGGTCAGCTCAGCTGGCCGCCTCGATCTTGACGAGGTTGACCCGCTGGAACAGGTCCATCTGGACGTTCTTGACCTTGCTGGAGTGCCCGTACACGTTCTCGCCGAAGCGGAGCGGGATCACCGGCATGTCCTTGGCCAGGATGTCCTCGGCCTGCTGGTACTTCTTGATCGCCTCTTCCTCGGTGGGCGCGGCCGAGCCCTCCTTGACCAGGCGGTCGAACTCCGGGTTGCTGTAGCCGTAGTAGTTCGACGAACCGTTGGTGCTGTACAGCGGGCCGAGGTAGTCCTCCATGGACGGGTAGTCCATGACCCAGCCCATGCGGAACAGGCCCACCGGCTGCTTCTTCTCGACCTTGGTCAGCAGGTCGGCGAACTTCGGCTCGGCCGAGCCGACGCAGTCGACGCCCAGGTTGGCCTTGAGCTGGTTGCAGGTCGCGTCGACCCAGTCCTTGTGACCGCCGTCCCCGTTGTAGGAGATGGTGATCTTCGACGGGCCGCCGGCGGCCTGGTAGAGCTTCTTGGCCTCGGCCGGGTTGAACTGACCCGCGGCACCCGTGGTGTTGTCCCGGTAGCCCGGCAGGACCGGCGAGACGAACGAGCGGGCCGACTGCTGCGAACCCTTGAAGATCGACTTGGTGATCTCGTCACGGTCGATCGCCATCGAGATCGCCTTGCGCACGTCCGGCTTGCTGTAGTCCTTCTCGAAGGTCGGGAAGGCCAGGAACTGGAACGACGACATCGGGCTGGTCTGGTAGTTGTCGCCCAGGTCGGTCGGCGCGGTGCTCAGGTTCTCGGTCGGGATGGTCGGCAGCACGTCGAGGTTGTCCGACTGCAGGTCCGAGTACGCCGCGGTGAGCTGCTGGTAGACGCGGAACTCGACGGCCTTCACCTTGGGCTTCTCGCCCGGGTACGCGTCGTAGCGCTCGACGTCGAGCTTGCTGTCGTGCTGCCAGGTGCCCTTCATCTTGAACGGGCCCTGGCCGATCGGCGCCTGCTCGTACGAGTCGTTGAGCACGCCCGGCGCGGAGAACGCGGCCTTCGGCAGCGGGTAGAACGCGGTGTAGCCGAGCATCGACTTGAAGTCGATGTACGGCTCGGAGAGCGTCACCTGGAAGGTCGAGTCGTCGACCTTCTTCAGGCCGGACATCGTCGTGGCCTTCGGCTTCTCGCCCTGCAGGTCCTGGTAGCCCGCGATCTTCTCGAAGAAGTAGCTGCCGCCCTGGCCGTTGGGCGCGTACGCGCCGTAGTTCCAGGCGTTGATGTAGTCGTCGGACGTGACCTTCTCACCGTTGTGGAAGGTGAACCCGTCCTTGAGCTGGATCGTCCAGACCTTGTTGCCCTCCGACGGCGTCACCGACTTGGCGGCGACCTCGTACGGCTTGTTCTGCGCGTCGTAGTCGACGAGCGGGCTGAACAGGCCGGCGAGCACCTGCGAGCCGGACGTTTCGGTGGTGTTGGTGGGAACCAGGTGCTGCGGCTCGGCGATCTGGATACTGACCGCCGCATCCTGGCCGCTGCCGCTCGATCCGCCGTTCCCCCCGCTGCCGCAGGCCGCCAGGCCCAGCGTCACCACGAGCGGGAGGGCGGTCCAGGCGGCGAGTCTACGAACTCGCATGAACTCTCCTCATCTCCTCACGCTGCGCAGTCGGGCCCGGCGCTGGGTGACACTGCGCAACGAGCGGTAACGGTAGGTCGCGCTCGACCCGATCGACAACGGAGCCGTTGCGAACCGATAACGGAACGTGCCGCCCGGGGTTGTCGTCGCCCGACCGGCCTGCTACGCGATACCTCGCAGATGGGTCAGCCAGGGATTTCGCGTCGCCCGGGCGCGCCGTGTGGTGCGCTCTCGACGTCCTTGGGCGGATGGGAAGACGCTGTCCGGGCCGTCCCGTCAGGTGCCGGGCGTCCGTTCCCGCGTGTGGTGCGATCCACAGTTAGTGACTGTCCGTGACTTAACCCACGTCACGGTTCGTCACCCTTTACCGACGTCGGCCGGCCGGGCGCGGGGCGTGAGACGATCCAGTCGTGACGGCGACGATCCTGGACGGCAAGGCGACCGCGGCGGAGATCAAGGACGAGCTGCGGACACGGGTCAAGGCGCTGGCGGAGCGCGGCATCACCCCGGGGCTCGGCACGGTCCTGGTGGGCGAGGACCCCGGCTCCCAGGCGTACGTCAACGGCAAGCACCGCGACTGCGCCGAGGTGGGCATCGCCTCGATCCGTCGCGAGCTGCCCGCCGAGGCCACCCAGGAGCAGCTCGACGCGGTGCTGACCGAGCTGAACGCCGACCCGGGCTGCCACGGCTACATCGTCCAGCTGCCGCTCCCGGCCCACCTGGACACCCAGCGGGCGCTGGAGATGATCGACCCGGACAAGGACGCCGACGGCCTGCACCCGGTCAACCTGGGCCGGCTCGTGCTCGGCTACGACGCCCCGCTGCCCTGCACCCCGCGCGGCATCGTCGAGCTGCTCCGCCGGCACGACGTGCCGCTGCGCGGCGCGAAGGTCGCGCTGGTCGGCCGGGGCAACACCGTGGGCCGGCCGCTCGGCCTGCTGCTCACCAGGCGCAGCGAGAACGCCACCGTGACCCTCTGCCACACCGGCACCCTGGACCTCGCGGCGCAGACCCGTGAGGCCGACATCGTCATCGTCGCGGCCGGCGTGCCGGGGCTGCTCACGGTCGACATGGTCAACCCGGGCGCGACCGTGGTCGACGTGGGTATCACCCGGGTGATCGGGACCGACGGCAAGGGCCGCTACACCGGCGACGTCGACCCGGAGGTGGCCCAGGTGGCCGGCAAGCTGGTGCCGATGCCCGGCGGGGTCGGTCCGATGACCCGGGCCATGCTGCTGACCAACGTCGTGGAGCGGGCGGAGCGGCCGGATTGAGCCGCCCAGGCATGTCATAACCGTCCGCCCCTGGCCCGATCGGTGCCAGGATGGCTGATACGGTCCGGAAAACCGACTGGTATCAGGGAGTGGGACGACCATGGGTAAGAAGGTCACTGTCGTCGGGGCCGGCTTCTACGGCTCCACCACCGCACAGCGCCTGGCCGAGTACGACGTCTTCGACACCGTCGTGATCACCGACATCGTGGAGGGCAAGCCGGCGGGTCTCGCGCTGGACCTCAACCAGTCGCGCGCCGTCGAGGGCTTCGAGACCAAGGTCGTCGGCGTCACCACCGGGCCGAACGGCGAGGGCTACGAGGCCATCGAGGGTTCCGACGTCGTCGTCATCACCGCCGGCCTGCCCCGTAAGCCGGGCATGAGCCGGATGGACCTGCTGGAGACCAACGCCAAGATCGTCCGGCAGGTCGCCGAGAACGTGGCCAAGTACGCCCCGAACGCCGTCGTCATCGTCGTCTCCAACCCGCTCGACGAGATGACCGCGCTGGCCCAGCTCGCCACCCAGTTCCCGAAGAACCGGGTGCTCGGCCAGGCCGGCATGCTGGACACCGCCCGGTTCACCAACTTCGTGGCCGAGGCGCTGAACGTACCGGTGAAGTCGGTGAAGACCCTGACCCTGGGCTCGCACGGCGACACCATGGTGCCGGTCCCGTCGAAGAGCACCGTGAACGGCAAGCCGCTGCGTGAGGCCATGCCGGCCGAGCAGATCGAGGAGCTGGTCGTCAAGACCCGCAACGGTGGCGCCGAGGTCGTCGCGCTGCTGAAGACCGGCTCGGCGTACTACGCCCCGTCGGCTGCCGCCGCCCGGATGGCCAAGGCCGTCGCCGAGGACTCCGGCGAGGTCATGCCGGTCTGCGCCTGGGTCGACGGGCAGTACGGCATCTCCGGCGTCTACCTGGGTGTCGAGGCCGAGATCGGCGCCGAGGGCGTCAAGCGGGTCGTCGAGACCGACCTGGACGCCGACGAGCTGGCCGCCCTCAAGGAAGCCGCCGAGGCCGTCCGCGCGAAGCAGGCCGACGTCGCCAACATGTGACCCGAGAACCACCGCCGAAGGGGCGGGCCGGCTTCGCCGGCCCGCCCCTTCACGCATCCCCACCCCGCGGCGCAGGCCGGGGGAGAGGGGTGAAGGGACGGCCCAGGTGGGGGGTGGCCAGGGTGGTCGGGCCTCGGTGGGCGAGGGAGGTCAGGAGGGCGGTGCGGGAGGTGGCCGCCGTCCTGGGGTCTTCCTCGTGGGCGTAGGGCAGGGTGGGGTCGACCAGTTGGAGGGGGTGGACCAGGAGGTCACCCGTCACCAGGAGCCGGTCGGCGCCGTCGTCGACCAGCACCGACTGGTGGCCGGGGGTGTGTCCGGGGGTGCTCAGCACGCGTACCCCGGGGGTGAGGTCGGTGTCGCCGTCGACCACCCGGAGCTGGCCGGCGGCGCGCAGCGGCCCCAGGAGCCGGGCCGGCAGCTCGGGGTGGAACAGCTTCAGCGCGGCCAGCTCGGCGCGCTGCACCAGGTGGTCCGCGTTCGGGAAGAGCGGGCCCGCCCAGCCGATGTGGTCGGTGTGCAGGTGGGTGAGCACCACGGTGCGGACGTCGGCCGGGTCGATGCCGGCGGCGGCCAGCTCGGCCGGCAGGTGGCCGGGCACCGGCGCCCAGCTCGCGGCGAGCGCGTCGGCCGGGCCGATCCCCGCGTCGACCAGGGTGACCGGCCCGTCCCCGGTACGCAGCGCGAACGCCCGGAACGGCAGCCACCAGCGACCGTCGGGGGTGACCGTGTCCGGGTCCCGCCGGTCGGCCTCCTCCCACTGCGCGGGGGTGGCGTCCGGGAACGCCTCGGCGCGCGGTTGGAAGAAGGGACCCGCTCCGTCGAGCAGGGCGGTGACCGTGATAGACCCGACCGTGTGAGTCAGCGGCATCCGGGAAGGATGCCACCGCGGCCCGTCCCGGGCGACCCCGTTCTCCGGCGGGGTGAGGCCGGCTGGGGAGCCCCGGTCAGTTTGCAGTACGCTCGTACTGCTTGAGCACGTGTCCCCCGAGAGGAGCGCCGGCCGATGGCGAAGATCAAGGTAAACAACCCGGTCGTGGAAATCGACGGCGATGAGATGACCCGGATCATCTGGAAGCAGATCCGGGAGCAGCTGATCCTGCCCTACCTCGACGTCGACCTGCACTACTACGACCTGTCGATCCAGCACCGCGACGAGACCGACGACCAGGTCACCGTCGACGCCGCCAACGCCATCAAGGAGCACGGCGTCGGCGTCAAGTGCGCCACCATCACCCCCGACGAGGCCCGGGTGGAGGAGTTCGGCCTCAAGAAGATGTGGCGGTCGCCGAACGGCACCATCCGCAACATCCTCGGCGGCGTGGTCTTCCGCGAGCCGATCATCATGTCGAACGTGCCGCGGCTCGTTCCCGGTTGGACCAAGCCGATCATCATCGGCCGGCACGCGCACGGCGACCAGTACAAGGCCACCGACTTCGTCGTCCCCGGCCCCGGCAAGGTGACCGTCACCTACACCCCGGCCGACGGCGGCGCGCCGATGGAGATGGAGGTCGCCAACTTCTCCGGCGGCGGCATCGCCATGGGCATGTACAACTTCGACGAGTCGATCCGGGACTTCGCCCGGGCCTCGTTCCGGTACGGCCTGGACCGCGGCTACCCGGTCTACCTGTCCACCAAGAACACCATCCTCAAGGCGTACGACGGCCGGTTCAAGGACATCTTCGCCGAGGTGTTCGAGAACGAGTTCAAGGCCGAGTTCGACGCCGCCGGCATCACCTACGAGCACCGGCTGATCGACGACATGGTCGCCGCCGCGCTCAAGTGGGAGGGTGGCTACGTCTGGGCCTGCAAGAACTACGACGGTGACGTCCAGTCCGACACCGTCGCGCAGGGCTTCGGCTCGCTGGGTCTGATGACCTCCGTCCTGCTCTCCCCGGACGGCCGCACCGTCGAGGCCGAGGCCGCGCACGGCACGGTCACCCGGCACTACCGGCAGTGGCAGAAGGGCGAGAAGACCTCGACCAACCCGATCGCCTCGATCTACGCCTGGACCCGGGGCCTGGCCCACCGGGGCAAGCTGGACGGCACCCCGGCGGTCACCGAGTTCGCCAACACCCTGGAGCAGGTCATCGTGGAGACCGTCGAGGGCGGCCAGATGACCAAGGACCTCGCGCTGCTCATCTCGCGGGACGCCCCGTGGCTGACCACCGACGAGTTCATGAACGCGCTCGACGAGAACCTGGCCCGCAAGCTGTCGGCCTGACCGTCACCGTTCGCCCCGGAGCCCGCCGGCCACTGGCCGGCGGGCTCCGGGGCGTCCGTGGGGCGTCACCCGTGGCGGGCGCGCCTCGTTGAGCAGGGTGGACGTGATGCCAGTCCCGTCCAAGGAAGGTTGACCGCGGTCGCCTCGCGGCTTGAGCGCCGATCAGCCAACCTTCCCGGCTGTCACGCACAGCCAGCCGTCCCTTCCCACGCGGGGGGCCCTGTCCCGGGCCCCCCGCGCCCTGTTTGGGTTCCCCGGTGTTAAGAGGGGGCCCCTCCTCTACCGCAGGAGTTAACAGGGGGCCCTTCCTTTCAGGCGGCCCGGAGCAGTTCCGCGGCCCGCTCGGGGGCGATGTCGTTGATGAACACGCCCATCCCCGACTCGGAGCCGGCCAGATACTTCAGCTTGTCCTTGGCGCGCCGGATGCTGAACAGCTGCAGGTGCAGGTGCCCCAGCTCCCGGTCGACGTGCACCGGGGCCTGGTGCCAGGCGGCGATGTAGGGCATCGGCAGGTCGAACAGCCCGTCGAAGCGGCGCAGCACGTCCAGGTAGAGCGGCCCGAAGGCGTCGCGCTCGGCGTCGTCCAGCGCCGGGATGTCGGGCACCGCGCGGTGCGGGGCCACGTGCACCTCGAACGGCCAGCGGGCCGCCGCCGGCACGTACGCCGTCCAGTGCTCGTTGCTCGCCACGACCCGGTCGCCGGCGGCGCGTTCGGCGGCGAGCACGTCGGCGTAGAGGTTGCCCCCGGTGCGGTCGGCGTGCCGCCGGGCGGCGGCCAGCATGGTCCGGGTCCGCGGCGTGACGAACGGGTAGGCGTAGATCTGGCCGTGCGGGTGGTGCAGGGTCACCCCGATCTCCACGCCCCGGTTCTCGAACGGGAAGACCTGCTCCACCCCGGGCAGCTCGCTCAGCGCGGTGGTGCGGTCGGCGAGGGCGTCGAGCACGGTCCGCACCCGGCCGGGGGAGAGGCTGGCGAACGAGGCGTTGTGGTCGTCGGTGAAGCAGACCACCTCGCACTTGCCGCGCCCGGGGCGGACCGGGGTGAACGGCGTGATCTCGGCCGGCTCCTCGGCGACCCGCTGGCTCAGCGACGGGAACCGGTTCTCGAAGACGACCACGTCGTAGTCGGGGGCGGGGATCTCGCTGAGCCGGTCGCCCCGGGAGGGGCAGAGCGGGCACTGGTCGGCCGGGGGGAGGAAGGTCCGGGTCTGCCGGTGCACCGCGACGGCCACCCACTCGTCGGTCAGCGGGTCGTAGCGAAGCTGCGACGCGTGCGGGGGCGGCGGCAGCTCCCGCCGGTCCGGCTGGTCGCGGACCGCGTCGTCCCGCTCGTCGAAGTAGATCAACTCGCGGCCGTCCGCCAGCTCGATCTGCGTACGCTTCACTCCGCCCCCTCCGGGCCCGGCACGATCACCAGTTCGCCAACCCTGTCCTCGAGTACCCGTCGCGCATCCGGCCCCAACCGTTCGTCGGTGACCAGCACGTCCGCCGCGTCCAAGCCGACGATCGACGAGATGCCGACCGTGCCCCACTTGGTGTGGTCGGCGAGCACCACCAGCCGGTCGGCGGCCGCCACCAGGGCCCGGTCCGTGTCCGCCTCCATGAGGTTGGGGGTGGTGAACCCGGCCCGCTCGCTGATGCCGTGCACGCCGAGGAAGAGCAGGTCCAGGTGGAGCGCGCCGATCGCGGCCACGGCCAGCGGGCCGACCAGCGCGTCCGAGGGGGTGCGCACCCCGCCGGTGAGCACCACGGTCTGGTCCGGCCGGCCGCCGACGTGCAGGATCTCGGCCACCGGCAGGGAGTTCGTCACCACGGTGAGGCCCGGCACATCGGTCAGGCGGCGGGCCAGCTCGGCGGTGGTGGTGCCGGCGGAGAGCGCGATCGCGGCGCCGGGGCGGACCAGCTGCGCGGCCCGGCCGGCGATGGCCGCCTTCTCGACGGACTGGCGGACCGACTTGGCGTGGAAGCCGGGCTCGTCGGTCGAGCCGGGCCCGGCCAGTGTCGCGCCGCCGTGCACCTTGGCGAGCAGGCCCTGGTCGTGCAGCGTCTCCAGGTCGCGCCGGATGGTCATGTCGGAGACGCCGAATTCGGTGGCCAGCTCGGTGACCCGGACGCCACCGGCGGCGCGGACCCGTTCCAGGATGACCGCCTGCCGCTGTCGCGCCAGCACCCCGCCGCCACCTCCCGACTGTCGACCCGTCTCCACGTGGTCGAACGTGTTCCAACAAAGATAAACACTACCGCGCAGCGGAGGGCAACGGAAGCGAACGCGGAACCGCCGCCGACCCCGGGGCGGGGCGGCGGCGGTCCGGACGTGCCGGGATCAGGCCGGCTGGAGGCGGGGCTCCACCCAACCGGTCTCGGTGAGGTGCTCCATGACCCGCTGGACCGCCTCCTCGACGGTCATGTCGGTGGTGTCCACCACCAGGTCGGCGTCGGTCGGCTCCTCGTACGGGTCGTCGATCCCGGTCATCCCGGTGATCAGGCCGGCCCGGGCCCGCGCGTACAGGCCCTTGCGGTCGCGCTGCTCGCAGACCTCCAGCGGGGTGGCCACGTGCACCAGCAGGAAGCCGGCCCCGGCGGCGTGCGCCATCTCCCGGGCGGTGGCCCGGGCGGCCGCGTACGGGGCGATCGGGCAGCAGATGCCCACACCCCGGTGCCGGGCGATCTCGGCGGCCACCCAGCCGATCCGGCGCACGTTGAGATCCCGGTCCGCCTTGCTGAAGCCCAGCCCCGCCGAGAGCTCCCGGCGCACGATGTCCCCGTCGAGCAGGGTGATGGTGCGGTCGCCGCCCTCGCGCAGATGGTCGGCCAGGCCACGGGCGATTGTCGACTTGCCGGAGCCGGAGAGACCGGTCAGGAAGATCACCAGACCGCGGTGCCGGCGCGGCGGGCGGGCCCGGGCCAGCTCCTTGGCCACCGCCGGCGGGGTGTGCCACTCGGGCAGCGGGAAGCCCCGGTCCAGCAGGTCGTCGATCTCCTCCTGGCTGAGCGCCAGCTTCCGGTTGCGGGGCGGGATGTCCTCCCGCCACCGCCACTGCCCGTCGCGGCTGTCGTAGGCCAGCTCGCGGGGCACCAGCACGCGCAGGCCCGCCCCGGAGAGCATGCCCTCGGTGGAGAGCAGGTGGGTGACCCCGTAGGCGGCGGCGACCCGGGCCCGGAGCAGCGCGTCACTGATCTCGTCGCGCCGCCTCGCCAGCGGCACCGCCACGAGGGTGGCCGGGGGCATCCGGTCCCGCGCGGCGAACACGCTGCGTACCAGCGCCTCGGCCGGCAGCCCGCCGGTCGCGTCCTCACCCACCGGGATCAGCACCAGCAGGTGCGCGCCGAGCGTCCGCGCGGCGTGCGCGATCTGCGCGAGCTGCGGCCGGTGCAGCGGACGGTCGGCGAACACGCCGAGCACCCGCCCCGGGGGCAGCAGCCCCCGCACCTCCTCCGGGCTGCGCCGCAGCCGCTGGAAGGGGCCGTGACCGCCGTCGCCCAACCGGCGCACCGGGCCACCCACGCCGGCCGTGCCGTCGCGGACCGGCCAGACGTCGGTGACGTCCATCGCGGCCACCGGGGCGCCCTCGCCGTCGGTCAGCACCAGCGCCCGGCGCAGCGGGTCGTCCAGCGCCAGCCCGTCGGCGAGCGCGGCCGGCACCTGCAGCGTCACCGGCACCGGCCACGGCGTGCCGTCGGCGAGCCGGCCGCGCCGGCTCAGCGAGGCCAGGTCGGCCCGGGTCATGAAGCCGGTCAGCGGGGCGTACGCCCCGGTCAGCAGCAATCCGAGATCGGCCAGCTCACCGGGCCTTGGCGCGTACGCCGGCGCATCCCGCAGAACGTCCTCGGGCAGCACCCACCCGTTGCTCATGAAACCCCCAACTCACCGGCCGGCACACAGTTTCTCAGTCCACCGGCGATCGGTCGAGAGCGCCACTCCACCTCCCGGTCACCGGCCGGCAAACCGGCCGTACCGGGGCGTCCCGGCCGCCGTCCTGGGAGGTTCGGCGGCCGGACGGACCGGTCGGACCGTCCGGTCGGTCAGCGTCCGGGCGGAATCAGGGGCAACCCCGAGCGTTTCCCGATACCCGGAGCGGCCCGGGCTCCCTACGCTTGCCGCGTGACACTGCTCGCGACCGAGTCGCTGACCAAGACGTACGGAGGCCGGGTCACCGCGTTGGCCGACCTCACCGTGTCGGTCGAGCCGGGGATCATCGGGCTGGTGGGCGCCAACGGCGCCGGCAAGTCCACCCTGATCAAGATCCTCCTGGGCCTGCTCGCCCCGACCAGCGGTCGGGTCTCCGTGCTCGGCCTCGACCCGACCACCGACCCGGCGGCCGTCCGCGCCCGGGTCGGCTACATGCCCGAGCACGACGCCCTCCCGCCCGACCTGTCCGCCGCCGAGCTGGTCACCCACCTCGGCCGGATCAGCGGGCTGCCCCGCACGGTCGCTCGGGAGCGGGCCTCCGAGGCGCTGCGCCACGTCGGCCTGCACGAGGAGCGGCACCGGGCCGTCGGTGGCTACTCCACCGGCATGAAGCAGCGGGTGAAACTCGCCCAGGCCCTGGTGCACGACCCGGACCTGCTGCTGCTCGACGAGCCGACGAACGGTCTCGACCCGGCCGGCCGGGACGCCATGCTCAACCTGATCCACCGGATCGGCACCGAGTTCGGCATCTCGGTGGTGGTCTGCTCGCACCTGCTCGGTGAGGTCGAGCGGATCTGCGACACCCTGGTCGCCATCGACGGCGGCAAGCTGCTGCGCGCCGATCGGATCTCCGCGATGACCTCCGCCATCGACGTGCTCGCCGTCGAGGTGAGCGAGGGTACGGACGACCTGGCGGCCCGGCTCGCCGCGCTCGACCTGCCGGTGTCCCGGGAGGGGCGGCTGCTTCTCGTCCCGCTCGCCGACGACGCCACCTACGACCAGATCATCGGCGCGGTCGCCGAGCTGGACCTGCCGCTGCACCGGCTCGACCAGCGGCGGCACCGGGTGGCCGAACTCTTCGCCACGAGGGAGCCCAGCCATGTCTGAGCCGACCGGCGTCATCCACGACATCGGCTATCAGCGCTACACCGGCCCGCGGCTCGGCCGCCGGCACGTCTTCGGCGCGCTCTACCTGCACGGCGTGCGCACCGCCTTCGGCCTGGGCCGGTCCGCCAAGGCGAAGATCTTCCCCTGGCTGGTGATGGGCATCGTGCTGATCGTCGCCGCCGGGCTGACCGCGGTACGCACCCAGACCGGCCAGGTCGTCATGACGTACGCCCAGTTCGCCGACGCGATGAGCTGGCTGGTCATCTTCTTCGTCGCGGTGGTCGGGCCGGAGCTGGTCTCCCGCGACCTGCACAGCGGCGTGCTGCCGCTCTACTTCTCCCGCCCGCTGCCGCGCGGCGACTACGCGCTGGCCAAGCTCGGGTCGCTGGGCACCGCGCTCTGGCTGCTGCTCGGGGCGCCGCAGCTGGTGATGTTCCTGGGTGCCGCGTTCACCACCGACGACGGCATGCACGGGGTCTGGAACGAGCTGCTCGACCTGCTGCCCGGCCTGCTCTACGCGGCGCTCTGGGCGGTGGTCTTCGCCTCGGTCGGGCTGCTCATCGCCTCGCTCACCGGCAAGCGGGCCTTCGCGGCCGGCGGCATCGTGGCGGTGTTCCTGATGACCGCCCCGATCGTCGGCATCCTGTCGATCATGCCGTCCCGCACGGTCAACGAGTTGGCGATGCTCGGCTCGCCCACCGCCCTGGTCCATGCTGTTGGCCAGTACACCCTCGGCGACCTGCTGGTACCCGGCGGGCAGACGGAGGACCAGATCGGCGGCTTCGGGCCGGTCTACGTGGCCGTCGCCGCGCTGCTGGTGGCCGGCTGCGTCGCCCTGCTGTTGCTGCGATACCGGAAGGTGGCCGCCCGATGACCACGATCAGCGCGGAGCCGGCGGCCCCGGCCACCCCCGCCTCCACCCTCGACCTGGCCGGCGTCTCCCGCTGGTACGGCAACGTGGTGGCGGTCAACGACGTCACCATGCGGCTGGGCCCGGGCGTGACCGGCCTGCTCGGCCCGAACGGCGCCGGCAAGACCACCCTGCTGCACATGATGGCCGGCTTCCTCTCCCCGTCCCGGGGCGAGGTCACCCTCGACGGCATGCCGACCTGGCGCCACCCCGACGTCTACCGGCGGCTGGGCCTGGTCAGCGAGCGGGAGGCCGTGCACACCTTCCTCAGCGCGTACGAGTTCGTGCTGGCCAGCGCCAAGCTGCACCGGCTGCCCGACCCGGAGGCGGCGGCCCGCCGGGCCATCGCCCTGGTGGAGATGGAGTCGGCGCAGGACCGCAAGATCGGCACCTACTCGAAGGGCATGCGGCAGCGCACCCGGGTGGCCGCCGCCCTGGTGCACGACCCGCAGGTGCTGCTGCTCGACGAGCCGTTCAACGGGATGGACCCGCGGCAGCGGCTGCACATGATGGCCCTGCTGCACCGGCTCGGCGACGCCGGCCGGACCATCCTGTTCAGCTCCCACATCCTGGAGGAGGTCGAGCAGGTCTCCGGCACCGTGCAGGTGATGGTCGCCGGCCGGCTGGCCGCCTCCGGCGACTACCGCACGATCCGCCGGCTGATGACCAACCGGCCGCACGTCTTCCGGGTCCGCTCCACCGACGACCGGGCCCTCGCCGTCGCGTTGATCGCCGAGGAGTCGGTGACCGGGGTGGAACTGGGCCGGGACGGGCTGACCGTGCGGGCCGGCGACTACGGCGCCTTCACCCGCGCGCTGCCGAAGATCGCGCTGGCCCGGCACCTCCGGGTCCGGTCGCTGACGCCCGAGGACGAATCGCTGGAGAGCGTCTTCTCCTACCTGGTGGGGAGCTGAACGATGTCGACCGTTTCCTGGATCACCGCGCGCGGCCTGTTCGGCCGGCGCCGGTTCCTGCTGCTGCTCCCGCTGCCCGTGCTGCTGCTGGTGCTGGCCATCCTCTCCCGCTCGCTGGGCGTCGACCCGGGCGAGTGGGGGCCGGCCGTGCTGGTCGGGCTCGGCCTGGCCGTCGTGCTGCCGGTGGTCGCGCTGATCGTCGGCACGGGCGTGCTCGGCGCGGAGATCGACGACGGCACGGTGGTGCACATCCTCACCAAGCCGCTGCCGCGCTGGCAGATCGTCCTGCCGAAGCTGGCCGTGGGCGCCGGCGTCACGGCGGTCACCGTCGCCGTGCCGCTCTACGTCGCGGGCGTGCTCGCCGACTCGGTACGCCTCGGCCTGGCGCTCGCCGCCGCCGCGTCGATCGGGGCGCTGGCGTACTGCGCGTTCTTCGTGGCGCTCAGCCTGCTCACCCGGCGGCCGGTCCTGCTCGGCCTCGTCTACGTGCTGATCTGGGAGGGGCTGCTCGGCAACTTCGTGAGCGGCACGAAGGTGCTCTCCATCCAGCAGTACGTGATCGCGATCGCCGACCGGATCGCGCCGACCGAACTGCTCGCCACGGACGTGTCGGTGCCGGTCGCCTCGGTGATGAGCGCGCTCATCGCGGTCGGCTTCACCGCCCTCGCGATCGACCGCCTCCGCTCGTTCAGCGTGGCCGGCGAAACCAGCTGACCCGGACCACGAGGCCCCGCCCGGCGCCGCCGACCAGGCGCGTCGAGCGGGGCCGGCCCGTGCCCGAGGAGGTGTCCCACGTGGAGCGGTGGGCCCCCCGCCGCCGGCCTCACCCACTCCGGACGACGCGCACCTCTGGTAGCTTCCGGCGGGCGACAGCACGAGACAACGGGGAGAAACGATGCGCTCAACTCGGCTCGCACTGCTGATTCCGGCCACCGTGGCGGTGCTCGTCATGGCCGGCTGTGACGACGGCGACAAGCCGGCCGCATCCGGTGGCACCGGCACGCCGACCACGACGCCGGCCGCCGTACCGAGCGCCACGGCGACCGCCGCCCCGGGCATGGACGCGGCCACGAAGTCCGCCTGCGCCACCATCGACAAGGACATCCAGACCGCGCTCAAGAAGGTCGCCTCGGCGGAGAAGATCGGGCCGCCGGCCGGGCACTCCGCGGTCAGCGCCCAGTACTCCGCCGGCGCCGCCTCGCTCTACGCGAACGCCTTCACCACCAGCACCGCCGTCAACGACGCCGTGAAGGACGTGGCGACGGAGATGTCGGAGCTGGCCGACACGTGGGCGACGGCGCCCAAGAAGGCGCCGAGCAAGACCGCGCTCACCAAGGCCGTGAAGCAGCTCGAAACCGCCTGCTCGGCCACCTGAGCCCGGATCGCGCCGAGAAGGAGTGGCTGTTCGCGAGGCGACAGCCACTCCTTCTCGTCGGGCCGGTCGGCGCGCGGCTCAGAACGCGCAGGCGATGACGAGTTCGGTGGTGCGGTCGGGGAGCAGGTCGAGCTTGGCGATCCGCCCCGCCGCCCGGACGTCGTCGGCCACCAGGGTGAGCCGGTCGAGCAGGGCGGCCGGCCCGAGCGCCTCGGCCAGCGGCACCTCCGCCTTCATCGACAGCTTCCGTTCCGACTTGGCCCGGCGCACCTGGCCCAGCGCGTCGGCGGCCAGCCGCAGCAGCTCGGGGTCACCCGGCCCCTGGACCGCCCGGCCCACCTCGTAGGTGGTCGGCCAGGGTGCCCGGTGCACCGACCCGTAGCGCCACCACGACCAGACCTCCTCGGTGACGAAGGGCAGCACCGGGGCGAACAGCCGCAACTGCACCGAGAGCGCGGTGGCCAGCGCCGCCCGGGCCGAGTCCGCCCCCGGGCCGGTGCCGTAGGCGCGCTCCTTCACCAGCTCGATGTAGTCGTCGCAGAACCGCCAGAAGAACGCCTCCGTGGCGATCAGCGCGGCCGTGTGGTCGTACCCGTCGAAGGCGGTGGTCGCGGTGGCGACCACGCCGGACAGTTCGGCGAGCATGGCGGTGTCCAGCGGCGCGGTCGCCGGGGCCCGCAGCGCGTCCGCGGCGCCCAGCCCGAGGGCGAACTTCGACGCGTTGAGCAGCTTCGTGGCGAGCCGGCGCCCCACCTTGATCTGCGCCGGGTCGAAGGCCAGGTCCATGCCGGGCTTGCCGCTGGCCGCCCAGTAGCGGACCGCGTCCGAACCGTGCTGCACCAGCAGGTCCAACGGGGTGACCACGTTCCCCTTGGACTTGGACATCTTCTTCCGGTCGGGGTCGAGGATCCAGCCGGAGAGCACCGCGTCCCGCCAGGGCAGCACGCCCTGCTCCAGGTGCGCCCGGATCACCGAGTCGAAGAGCCAGGTCCGGATGATCTCCTGCCCCTGCGGGCGCAGGTCCATGGGGAAGACCCGCCGGAACAGGTCCTCGTCGGTCTCCCAGCCACCGACGATCTGCGGCGTCAGCGACGACGTGGCCCAGGTGTCCAGCACGTCCGGGTCGCCGACGAAGCCGCCCGGCACCCCGCGCTGCGCCTCCTCGAAGCCCGGCGGCGCATCGCTGGACGGGTCGACCGGGAGCACCGACTCGTCCGGTATGAGAGGCTGGGACCAGTCCGGCTCGCCAGCGTCGTCGAGCCGGTACCACACCGGCACCGGCACGCCGAAGAAGCGCTGCCGACTGACCAGCCAGTCACCGGTCAGGCCGCTCACCCAGTTCTCGTAGCGGTGCCGCATGTGCTCCGGCACCCAGCGCAGCTCGCGGCCGCGGGCCAGCAACTCCTCACGCAGGTCGAGATCCCGGCCGCCGTTGCGCAGGTACCACTGCCGGGTCGAGACGATCTCCAACGGCCGGTCGCCGCGCTCGTAGAACTTCACCGGGTGGGTGATCGGGCGCGGTTCGCCCACCAGGTCACCCGCGTCGGCGAGCAGCTCGACGATCGTGCGCCGGGCGCCGTTCACGGTCTGCCCCGCCAGCGCCGCGTAGGGCTCGGCCGGCACGCCCGCCGGCGGCTCCGGCAGCAGCCGCCCGTCCCGGCCGATCACCACCCGCGTGTCCAGCTGGAGCTCCCGCCACCAGGTCACGTCGGCCAGGTCGCCGAAGGTGCAGACCATCGCGATGCCGGTGCCCTTGGCCGGGTCGGCCAGCGGATGCGCGCGCACCGGCACCTCGACCCCGAAGATCGGGCTACGCACAACGCTGCCCACCAGGCCCGCGTAGCGCTCGTCGTCCGGGTGGCAGACCAGCGCCACGCAGGCCGGCAGCAGCTCCGGCCGGGTGGTGTCGATCAGCACCTCGCGCCCGCCCGGCCCGTGGAAGCGCAGCCGGTGGTAGGCGCCGGGCCGCTCCCGGTCCTCCAGCTCGGCCTGGGCCACCGCGGTGGCGAAGCCGACGTCCCAGAGCGTCGGCGCCTCGGCCTGGTAGGCCTCGCCCCGGGCCAGGTTGCGCAGGAACGCCCGCTGGCTGGTCGCCCGGGCCACCCGCCCGATCGTCGTGTAGGTCAGCGACCAGTCCACCGACAGCCCGAGCCGCCGCCACAGCGCCTCGAAGACCTTCTCGTCCTCCGCGGTGAGGACCTCGCACAGCTCGATGAAGTTGCGCCGGGAGATCGTCGCCGGGTCCTTCCGGGCCGCCTCGCTCACCGGCGGGGTCGGCGGTCGCCAGCCCGGGTCGTAGGGCAGGGCCGGGTCGGGACGCACCCCGTAGACATTCTGCACCCGCCGCTCGGTGGGCAGGCCGTTGTCGTCCCAGCCCATCGGATAGAAGACGGTGCGGCCGCGCATCCGCTGGAACCGGGCCACCGTGTCGGTGTGCGTGTAGGAGAAGACGTGCCCCATGTGCAGCTCGCCCGATACGGTCGGCGGCGGGGTGTCGATCGCGTAGACGTCCGACCGCTCCTTGCTGCGGTCGAACGCGTACGTCCCGTCCTCCTGCCAGCGGCGCGCCCAGGTCTCCTCGATGCCGTCCAGGGTCGGACGCTCGGGGACGCCGGCGCGGGCCGTCCTCGCCGTATCGGTCATCAACCGATCGTAGGCACCCGACCCCTGCCACTCCACGACATTCGGCCTCGTGGCGGTATCGGGCGCCCCGCCCCGAGGGGACAGCGAGCCGGCGCGGCGTGTGACAGCATCTGCCCCGTCCACGGACGCGGGGGAGGCATCGCCATGGACGGCATCGCGCGCACACCGTCGGTCGCCCGGTCCACAGTGGCCGGCACGGTCGCGGCGGTCGCCGTAGGGGCCTTCTTCGGGGCACGCGGGCTCGCGGTGGCCCGGCAGACCGGCTTCGCCGACCTGACCCAGGGCTTTCCGTTCGGGCCGTCGCAGTTCACCGTCACGCTGGTCGCACTGACCGGCGGAGCGCTGCTCGCCGTCGTGCTGGCCGGCGTCCCCGCGTTCGGCCGGCTCCCCGGCTGGCCGGTCGCCGCGGTCGGCCTGGCGCTCAACTATTTGACCGGAGAGCTGGCCTCCGACCACGGCATCGGGGTCGTGCCCCGCCAGCCGCCCACCACCGGGCAGGTGCTCACCGTGCTGGCCAGCGCCCTCGGCGCGGGGCTGGTGCTGGGCGGAGCGCTGCTGGCGTTGTCCCGGTCCGCCCGGTCGCTGCGCTGGCCGCTCGCCGCCGGGCTGGCCACCGGACTGGTGCTGCACTCCGCCATCGAGGACCTGCTCCGCCTGGAAGCGGGGGCGGGCTACCCGGACGTCGGGCGCGCCTGGCCGGTCCAGGTCGGGGTCACCATGCTGGTCGTGGTCGTCGCCGCGGTCCTCGCCCACCTCGACCGGCCCGGCCCGGGCGCACCCGCCGCCCGGCCCCGGATCGGCCCGCTGGTGGCGACCGCTGTGGCGGCGCTGGTCACCCTCGGCGGGCTGGTGATCCGCTGGTGGGTGGTCGACGTGTTCCGGATCAGCCAGGACGGCCTCGTCGGGCCGCGCCGGGAGCGGTTCGTGGAAGCCTTCGCCTACTTCTCGCCGGTGGCCGTGGCCACCGTGGCCGCGCTGGTCCTGCTCGGCTACGCGTACCGGGCCGGTCGGGCGCCGGCCGCCCGCTGGGTGGTGCTCGGCTTCGCCGCGGGGCCGCTCCTGCTCTTCGGGCTGCGCCTCAGCTCCGTCGGCGACCGGGCGCAGGCCTACCTGGTCGTGCTGGTCGGCCTGGTGGCGGTCGCCGCGGGCGCGGCGCTGGCCCGCTTCACGCCGGGCCTGCTGCCCTGGGACGCGGCCGGCCTGCTGCTGGCCGCGCTGGCGATGCCGCTCGCCGCACCGGTCGTCCGTGCCGAACTGCCGGCCGCCGCGCAGGTGCCGTCGCTGCTCTCGGCGCTCGGGCTCGGCCTGGCCGTCGGCTTCGGCCTGGTGCTCGCCGCCACCGCACCGGCTGGAGGTGTGCCGTCCGACGTGCCGGCTGCTGGCCCGGCGGCCCGTGGCGCCGCGGCCGGTGGTTCTGAGGCCGGAGGCGTGGAGGCCGGTGGCGTGGAAGCCGGTGGTGTGGAGGAGTCGGGGCGGGTGGCAGGGGTGTTGGCGCTCGGGATGGCCGCGCTGGTGCTCTCCGCCCTGGCGCTGGCTCCCTCCCTGCTCCGCGGCCTGAGCACCGACCGGTTGGGCGAGCCGGCGCTGACCGTCCCGGTGCTCACCGGGGTGGCCGCGCTGGTCCTCGTGCTGCTCTTCGGCTTCGGTCGAGCGGTCGACCGCATCCGCCGCGACCTGCGCGCCGAGGCCGCCCTGGTCACCGCCCACGCCCCGCTTCCGCCGCCGGCTGCCCCGGCTCCGGCCGGCGCGCAGCTCTCGTCCGGCCCGGACGCCGCAGCTCCGGCGCGGCCAGGTGCCGACGCTGCCGGTCTTCCCACACCGGGTTCGGATGCTGCCCGACCCCCCGTCCCAGGTGCCGATGCCGGGGGCCAGGGCGCTCCGGGTACGGATGCTGTCGGACCGGACGCTCCGGGTACGGATGCCGTCGGGCCGTCCGCGCCGAGTTCGGGCACTGCCGGGCCGGACGCTCCGGGTTCGGGCGCCGTCGGACCGTCCGCGCCGAGTTCGGGCGCTGCGCGATCGGCGGAGCGGAAAGATCCCCGCACCGACTGACGCTCTGAACCGGACCCGTCAGCGAACCCGGCGGAACCCGTCGAGATCTTGGACGCAAGTGGCCCCTCCGGGCGCCCTTTGCTTCCAAGATCTCTCTGAACGGCGCGATCGGGGAGGCGGGGATTGCTCCCGCAGCGGACGCGGCGGGGCGGGCGGCCTTGCTTCATCGGGAGGTCCGTTGGTCAGATCAGGGAGTCGCGCCACTGGCGGTGCAGGGCGGCGTACCGGCCGCCGGCGGCCGCCAGTTCGGCCGGGGACCCGTCCTCCACGATCCGCCCGCCGTCGAGGACCAGCACCCGGTCGGCGATCTCCACGGTCGAGAGGCGGTGCGCGATCACCAGCGCGGTGCGGTCCCGCAGGACGCTGCGCAGCGCCCGCTGCACCAGGCGCTCGGTCGGCACGTCCAGCGACGAGGTGGCTTCGTCGAGGATCAGCACCCGGGGGTCGGCCAGGAACGCCCGGGCGAACGCGACGAGCTGTCGCTGCCCGGCGGAGAGCCGGCCGCCGCGCCGGTGCACGTCGGTGGCGTACCCGTCGGGGAGCGCGGCGATGAAGTCGTGCGCGCCGATGGCCCGGGCGGCGGCCTCCACGATCGCGTCGTCGGCGTCCGGGCGGCCGAGCCGGATGTTCTCGGCGACCGAGCCGCTGAACAGGTGGTTCTCCTGGGTGACCAGCACCACGGCCCGGCGCAGCTCGGCGTCGGCGAGGTTCCGCAGGTCCACCCCGTCCAGGCTGACGGTACCGGACGCCGGGTCGTGGAACCGCGCCAGCAGCTTCGCGACGGTGGACTTGCCGGCGCCGGTCGGCCCGATCAGCGCGACGGTCTGCCCGGCCGGCACGGTCAGCTCCAGCCCGGACAGGATCGGCGCGTCGGCCCGGTAGCCGAAGTGGACGTGGCGGAACACCACCGCCCCGCGTCCCGGGCCGGCGGGCAGCGGCACCGGCCGCTCCGGCTCGGCCACGGCCGGCCGCTCGTCGAGCACCCCGGCCAGCTTCTCCAGCGCGGCGGTGGCCGACTGCAACGCGTTGTAGAACTGGCTCAGCTCCTCCATCGGCTCGAAGAACCGGCGCAGGTAGAGAAGGAACGCGGCGAGCACCCCGACCTCGGTCCGCCCGCCCAGCACCCGCCAGCCGCCGTAGCCGAGCACCGCCGCGGCGGTCAGGTTGCCGATCAGCCGGATGCCCGGCGAGTAGACCGCGATGAGCCGGAACGCGCGGAGGCTGGCCTGCCGGTAGTCGTCGTTGACCGCCGCGAAGATGCGCTGGTTGCGGGGCTCCCGCCGGTAGGCCTGCACCGCCCGGATCCCGCGCAGCGACTCGACGAAGTGCACGATGACCAGCGCCACCGCCTCCCGGGTTCGCCGGTACGCCCCGGCGGACGCGCGGGCGAACCACCGGGACAGCCCGAACAGGAACGGGAACGCGAGCAGGGTGACCGCGGCCAGCGGCAGGTCCAGCCAGAGCAGGATGCCCGCCACCGACAGCACCGACAGCGCGGCCATCACCAGCTTGTCGATCCCGCCGTCGACCAGTTCGGCGATCGAGTCCAGGTCGCTGGTCAGCCGGGACACCATCCGGCCCGAGGTGTAGCGCTCGTGGAAGCCGACGTCGAGGTGGAGGAAGTGGCCGTACACCCGTTTGCGAAGGTCGAGCAGGACGGCCTGGCCGATCCGGGCGGCGAGGGCGAGGAAGGCGCGCCGGGTCGCGTACTCGGTGGCGGTGGCGACGACGAACGCGGCGGCGACGGCGACCAGTGGGCCGGAGTCGCCGGCCCGCAGCGGCCCGATGCCCCGGTCGATGCCGAGCATCACGAGGTACGGGCCGGCCATCGCGGCGGCGTTCTGGGCCAGCAGCAGGGACACCGCGAGGCCGAGTCGGGCCCGGTGCGGGCGGAGCAGGTCGCGGAGCAGGGCCCGGCTGCGGGCCCGGAGCCGGGCCATCGCCTCCGGCGACGAGTCCTCGGCCCGGCTGCGGTCCGCGTCGGGGTCGGTGGCCCGCCCGCGCCACCGGGACAGGTCGGGGTCGGGGTCGCCGCGCTGCCGGGGCGGGTCGGGATCGCCGCGTTGCTGGGAAGAGGGCTCCGGGTCGCCGCGCTGCCGGGGTATGCGGCCTCGCCCGGCGGCCCCGGTCACGACCGCACCAGGCCGACGCCGTCCGCCCGTCGATCCGGCTCGGCGGAGAGCACCGCCCGGTAGGCCGGGACCCCGGCCAGCAGCTCGCTGTGGGTGCCGACCGCGACGATCCGGCCGCCGTCGAGCAGCGCCACCCGGTCGGCGAGCGCCACCGTGGACGGCCGGTGCACCACCAGCAGCGCCGTGGTGTCCCGCAGCACCCGGCGCAGGGCCGCCTCGACCAGGGCCTCGGTGTGCACGTCGAGCGCGGAGAGCGGGTCGTCGAGCACGAGCAGCGGGGGCCGGCCGAGCACCGCCCGGGCCAGCGCCAGCCGCTGGCGTTGCCCGCCGGAGAGTGAGAGCCCCTGCTCGCCGACGCGGGTGCCCAGGCCCCAGGGCAGGTCGTACGCGAATTCGGCCTGGGCCAGCGCGAGCGCGGCCCGGACCTCCTCCTCGCCGGCCTCCGGCCGGCCGAGCGTCAGGTTCTCCCAGACCGACATGGAGAACAGGGTCGGCTCCTCGAAGGCCACCCCGACCAGCCGGCGCAGCGAGCCGAGCCGCAGGTCGCGCAGGTCGTGCCCGTCCAGGGTGACCCGGCCGCCGGTCGCGTCGTGCAGCCGGGGAACCAGGGACAACAGCGTGCTCTTGCCGCAGCCGGTCGCACCGACCAGGGCCAGCGTCTCGCCCGGCTCCACGGTCAGCTCGATCTCGCGGAGCACCGGCGCCGGGCTGCCGGGGTAGCGGAAGCTCACCCGCTCGAAGCGGAGCCGGCCGCGCATCTCGGTGCGGTCCAGCGCGCGGGCGTGCGGGGCGTCGACGATGGACGGCCGGGTGTCCAGCACCTCCTGGATCCGGTCGGCGGCGGTGGCCGCCTCCTGCGCGTTAGCGATGATCCAGCCGAGCGACTGCACCGGCCACACCAGCATGAGCTGGAGGCTGACGAACGCGACCAGCTCGCCGATGCTGAGCCCGCCCCGGGCGACGGCGGCGGCGCCGGCCACCAGCACCAGCGCGAGGGTCAGGTTGGGCACCAGGTCGAACAGGGCGGAGGTGCGGGCCAGCAGGCGGGCCTTGCCGATCCCGGTGTCGTGCAGCCGGCGCGCGCCGGTGGCGAACCGGGTGCCCAGTTCGGGGCCCCGCCCGTACGCCCGCATGGTGCGCAGGCCCTGCGCGGTCTCCTCGACCAGCGTGGCCACGTCGCCCTGCTGGTCCTGCATCCGCCGGGACGCCGCGTGGTAGTGCCGGGCGAAGCGGCGGCTGATCAGGAACAGCGGGACGGCACTGGCCCCCACCAGCAAACCGAGCCAGGGGTGCAGCCGGATCAGCAGCACCACCACGGCGGCGTAGGTGATCAGGTTGAGCACCAGGAACAGCAGGCCGAACGAGAGGAACCGGCGGATCACCGACAGGTCGCTGGTGATCCGGGACAGCAGCTGACCGGACTGCCACCGGTCGTGGAAGTCGGTCGGGAGGCGTTGCAGGTGGGCGTAGATGTCGGCCCGGATGGCCGCCTCCATGCCGACCGAGGAGGAGGACTGGGTCCACCGCCGGATGAAGATCAGCACCGCCTCGGCCAGGCCGAGCAGCAGGGCCAGGGCGCCGAGCCGGAGCAGCCCGGCCACGTCGTGCCGGGCCACCGGCCCGTCCACCACCCGCTGCACCACCAGCGGCACGGCGAGGCTCGCCGCCGTGGCGGTCAGCGCGGCGAGCAGCAGCCAGGCGAACTCGGCCGCATGGGGGCGCAGGTAGGGCCGCAGTCGCCAGAGGTTGTGCAGCGGGTGGGGGCGGGCGTCGGAACACGCCACGCGGTTGCCGTCGCTCTGCGCAGGCACTACCCGACGGTAGCGGCAGGGTGCGACAACATCGCTGTCAGCTAGCCGTCACCCGTCCCTCATGCCCGAGAAGCCACTTCTTCACGTCGAGCCCCCAGCGGTAGCCGCCGAGCGCGCCGTCGGTGCGCAGCACCCGGTGGCAGGGCACGAAGAGCGCGGCGGCGTTGCGGGCACAGGCCGCCGCGGCGGCGCGGACCGCCGCCGGCCGCCCGGCCAGCGCGGCGAAACCGGTGTACGTCACCGGGTCGCCCGGCTTCACGTCGCGCAGCACCTCCCAGGCGTGTGCCATGAAGGCGCCGCCGGTCCGCTGCTCGACCGGGACCCTGTCGATGGCGGTGAGGTCTCCGGCCAGGTAGGCGCGGACGGCCGCGGTCACCGGGCCGAGGTCGGCCCGCTCGCGCAGCGCGCCGCGCAGTCCGGAATGGACCAGGGGCACGAGGGTCGCCGGGTCGGCGGTGAAGCCGGCCGCGCGTACCGCCCCGTCGGGGCCGGCGAGCACGCTCAGCGGGCCGGCGGGGGTGCCGATGACGGTGCTGTCCAGTGTGGTCATGCCGCTCTCCAGAGTCGGATCACCGCGTAGGACCGCCAGGGGCGCCAGCGGTCCGCGTACGCGTTCAGGGTCTTCGGGTCGTCGGGCAGGCCGAGCGCGGCGGCGCCCCGGCGTACGCCCAGGTCGGTGGGAAGGAGGACGTCGGGGTCGCCGAGCGCGCGCATGGCCACGTAGCCCGCGGTCCACGGCCCGACCCCGGGCAGCGCGACCAGCCGCCGCACCGCCTCCTCCCGGTCCCCACCGGGTGCCAGGTCCAGCTCCCTGTCGGCGACGGCGCGCGCCACGGCCCGGATCGTCTCCCGCCGCGCCGCCGGCATCCGGAAAGCCGTGTCCCCCACGGCGAGCACCTCCTCCGCGGCCGGGAACGCCCGCAACCTCGGCGGTCGATCATGAAGTTGACCGCTGTTTTGGAGATCGGCTTCGCCGTCAACCTCATGATCGACGGGCGGGGTGGTGGTGGCCGCCAGGAGGTGGGTCAGGGTTGTTCTCGCCGATCGGAGGGAGATCTGCTGGGTGGTGATGGCGCGGACGGCCATCTCGAAGCCGTCCACGGCATGCGGGAGGCGGACGCCGGGTTCGGCGGCCACCGCGGGGGCCAGGACCGGGTCCGCCGCCAGGGTGGCGTCGACCGCGGCCGGGTCGGCGTCCAGGTCCAGCAGCCGCCGGCAGCGGGCCACCGCCGGTGCCAGGTCGCGCATGTCGGCCAGCCGCAGGGTGGCGGCCACGTGCCCGTCGGCCGGGGCCAGCGACACGGTGCCGGGCCCGTGCGGCAACCGCAACCCCCGGTGGTACGCCCCGTCGCGGACCTCCTCGACGCCGGGCAGCGCGCGCAGCGCCAGGAAGTCCAGCAGCGCTCCCGCGTGCAACGGCGGCCGGTACGCCAACCGCAGCGTGATGGTGCCCGCCCCGCCCGCCGCCCGCCGGCCGCCCCGGCTCACCCGCAGCTCGGACGGGGTGGTTCCGTACACCTCGCGGACGGTGTCGTTGAACTGCCGGACGCTGCCGAACCCGGCGGCGAACGCCACCTCGGCCAGGCCGAGCCCGGTGGTCTCGATGAGGATGCGGGCGGTCTGCGCCCGTTGCGCGCGGGCCAGCGCCAGCGGCCCCGCGCCCAGTTCGGCCCGGAGCATCCGGTGCAGGTGCCGCTCGGTGTAGCCGAGCCGGGCCGCCAACCCCGGTACGCCGTCGCGGTCGACCACCCCGTCGGCGATGAGCCGCATCGCCCGCCCGACCACGTCGGCCCGGACGTCCCACTGGGGCGAGCCCGGTGCGGCGTCGGGGCGGCAGCGGCGGCAGGCCCGCAGCCCGGCGCCCTGCGCGGCGGCGGCCGACGGGAAGAACCGGACGTTCTGCCGCTTCGGCGTCGTCGCCGGGCAGGACGGCCGGCAGTAGATCCCGGTCGACGTCACGCCGGTGTAGAACCAGCCGTCGAACCGCTGGTCGCGGCTGTCGACGGCCCGGTAGCACCGCTCGAAGTCGAGTTCCATGACACCGATCCTGCCTCGCAGGTGGGGCCCTCGGCTGGCGGGATTCGGACGCGGCCGTGCGCGAGCCCTACCGGCCCTCCGAACCGGGCCCGGAGAGCCCTGCCCGGCTGCCTCCCGCCGCGGCCGCAACCGTCGGCGGAACGCCATGGAGGTCACCGGGGCCGGGATACCTCCATGGCATTCCACTCACCGCCGGCAGGGCGCCGGACGGAGCCAGCGGGACCGTCCCCCCGAGACTTGTGACACGCGTCCGGCCGGTTCGTGGGTCAGCGGCTGGGGCTGGGGGACGGGGTGGGCCAGGGGCCGGGTACGCCCGGGCCGCCGCCGGGGCCGGAGGGAGAGGGGACCACGGTGGGTTCGCCCGGCCGGCTCGGGCTCGGCACGGGTCGACCCGGCGGCGAGGCGCTCGGCACGGGCCCGGCCGTCGGGTCGCCGGGCGGGCCCGGCACGGCCGTGGGCGGGCCGCTGGGCGACGGGACCGCCGTGGGCTCGGCGGGGGACGGGGACCCCGGGGGGCCTGCCGGGGTCGGGGGCGCCGACGGTGCGGCCGGGCGGGGAGCGTCCCCGCCGCCGGCCGCCAGCGCGATCGGTGCGCCGATCAGCACGGCGGCCACCACCCCCGCCGCGCCGAGCGTCACCGTGGTCCGCCGGCGGTTCCGGAACCGGCGCTCCGCCGGGGTCAACTGGTCCTGCACTCTGGGTGCCTCCTCGGCAAGGTCGGAGAGGGTGGCGCGGAGGAGGTCCTCGAAGGGCGTGGTCACCGCCGTACCTCCAGCAGTTCGACGTCCGGCATGAGCTGGCGCAGCCGGGTCACCGCACGGTGGGTCCGGCTGCGTACCGTGCCGACCGAGCAGCCCAGCGCTTCGGCGACCTGGGTCTCGGTGAGGTCCTCGTAGTAGCGCAGGACCAGCACCGTGCGCTGGGCCGGCGGCAGCAGCCGCAGCGCCGCGCGCATCGCCAGGCGTACGTCGGTGCCGCCGCTGGTGTCCGGCTGGACCGCCTCGTCGGCCCCGGTGAGCGCCGTCTCCCGGCGTCGCCGCCGCCGCCGCCACCAGCTCACCTGCTCCCGGTACATGACCGCGCGCAGGTAGCCCTCCGGGTCGGCGTGCCGCAGCGTCCGCCACTTCGGGATGGTCCTGGCCAGTGCCGACTGGAACAGGTCCTCGGCCGCGTGCCGGTCGCCGGTGAGCAGGTACGCGACCCGCATCAGCGCCGGCGTGCGGCTGGTCACGAACTCGGCCAGCCGGGCCCGGTCGTCCTCGTCCACCCACCCTCCCGCTCGTCGTCGTCACCAATACAGACGCCCCAGCTCACGCCGGCTATCCCTGCCGTGGCAACGGATTCCGGCGACGAAAGTGTCGGTAGTGGTCGGTACCGTCGCCCCACCAACTCAAGAAAAGGTGCGGGGCATGGCGAGCGTGGCCGGGCGGGGTGTCCGCTGATGCGGTCGGGGCGGGCACGGCTGGACGCGGCGGTGGTGCAGGGCTTCTACGACCGGATGCGGGTGGTGGCCCCGGCCGCGTACGGGGCGATCGAGCGGGACCGGGCCGACGACCCGGGGCAGGCCTTCGCCGACACCGCGTGCGGCCGGCTGGTCGGCTCCCTCGATGCGCCGGGGCTGCGTGCGCTCGGCATGTGGGCCCACCACTGGTGCATGCGCTTCTACGACGACGACACCCGGGTCGGCCTGCGGCTGGTCCGGGAGCTCGCCGGCCGGGCCGGGCTGGGCTGGACGGTCGACGAGGTGCGCTGGCTGCTCGACCAGTCGCACGCGGCCGCGCCGTCCGCGGCGCACCGGTTCACCCTGCCGCTCGCGGCGGCGGCGGACCTGCCGCCCGGCGCGCTGCCCGAGGGCGTGGCCGCCGACGTCCCGGTCGACGACTGGCGCCGGCTGCGTGCCGGCTGACGACCGCCGCCACCGGCTCCGGCTGCCCGGGGGAGCGGGCCGGCCAACGGCCCGGCTGCCGGGGCGAGCGGGCCGGCCAACGCCGGCTGACCGCTCCCAACGCCCGGCGCACTCCGTCCGGCCGGCTGGCCGCTCCCGACGCCCGGCGCACTCCGTTCGGCCAGCTGGCCGGTCGGCTTGCCCGGCGCGCTCCGTCCGGGCAGCTGGCCGAGGATCATGGCGGCGACCGCCACCGCGAAGCCGGCGAGCTGGATCGGGCTGAGGGCCTGGCCGAGCACCAGCCAGCCGAGGGTGGCGGCGGTCAGCGGGCTGAGCGCGCCGAGCACCGACACCCGGGTGACCGGCAGCCGGGCCGCGCCCCGGAACCACAGCGCGTACGCCAGCGCGGTGCCGACCAGCCCGAGCCACGCGTACCCGAGCAGGGCCGGCCCGTCGGGCGCGGGCGGCGCGCCCTCGACGGCGGCGGCGACCGGCACGATCAGCAGGCCGCCGGCGACGAGCTGCCAGCTGGTCGCGGCGAGGGTGCCGACGCCGGGCGGCCGGCCCCAGCGGCGGGTGAGCACCAGGCCGGCGGCCATCGCCGCGGTGCCGGCCAGGCCGGCCGCGACGCCCAGCGGGTCGAGGCCGGCGCCCGGCCGGAGCACCACGAGGGCGACCCCGGCCGGGGCGGCGAGCGCGGCGAGCAGCGCCGGCCGGCCGGGCCGGTCGCGGAGCAGGGCGACGGTGAGCGCGGCGACCAGCAGCGGCTGGGCGGCTCCGAGGACGGCCGCGGTGCCGCCGGGCAGCCGGTACGCGGCGACGAAGAGCAGCGGGAAGAACGCCCCGATGTTGAGCGCGCCGAGCAGGGCGGCCCGTCCCCACCAGACGCCGCGGGGCCGCCGGCGGGTCAGCGCGAGCAGCAGGAGGCCGGCCGGCAGGGCGCGGATCGCGCCGGACCAGAGCGGCCGGCCGGCGGGCAGCAGCTCGGCCGTGACCAGATAGGTGGTGCCCCAGACGGTGGGGGCGACGGCGGTGAGCGCGATGTCGGTCCAGCGACGGGCCACGACGACCTCTTTCCTCGATGCTAAGTAGCTTAGTACTAAGCTAATCAGTGCCGAGTGAAAGTGGAAGTGCGAGGTGGGGCACAATCGACAGCCGTGGCAACCGACGACGTGGACCTGATCGTCGAGCAGTGGCGCCGGGAGCGGGCCGGCATGCGACCCGAGCCGATGGCCGTCTTCGGCCGCATCTACCGGCTGGCCCGGCTCGTCGGTGACCGGCAGGAGAAGGTGTACGCCGGCTGGGGCATCGGCCGGGGCGACTTCGACGTGCTGGCCGCGCTGCGCCGGTCCGGCGCGCCGTACACCCTGGCGCCGAAGGCCCTCGCCGCCTCGCTGATGCTCACCTCCGGCGGGATGACCGGCCGGCTCGACCGGCTGGAGCGGGCCGGGCTGGTCCGGCGCTCACCCGATCCGGCCGACCGGCGGGCGCTGCGGGTCACCCTGACCGACGCCGGCCGGCGGGTGATCGAGGAGTCGGCCGAGGCCGGGCTGGAGGTGCAGCGGCGGATCCTCGACGCGCTGCCCCCCGCCGACCAGGACCGGCTGGCCGATCTGCTGCGCACGCTTCTGGCCGCGGTCGAGACGGAGCCGCCGGATCGGGCAGGATGATCTCCATCAGCACCGACCGGAAGGACGGCCATGCCCGCCAGTGAACCGACCATCGTCGCCACCAGCATGGGTTTCTTCAGCCGGCACCGGGGCCCGTGGGACGCCCGGCCCAGCCAGCTCTTCGACCTGATGGCCGAGCTGGCGCAGGCCGGCGACGCACCCCGCGTCTGCTACCTCAACCAGGCGGTCGGTGACCAGCCCACCTCGTTCACCGTCTTCTACGGTGCGTTCGCCGGCACCCGGTTCCGCCCCTCCCACCTGGCGCTCTACCCGATGCCCAACGTCGAGGACATCCGCGCCCACCTCCTCGCCCAGGACATCATCTGGGTGGGCGGCGGCAGCGTGGCGAATCTCTGCGCGGTTTGGCGGGTGCACGGCCTGCCGGACATCCTGCACGAGTGCTGGCAGGCCGGCGTGGTGCTCGGCGGGGTCTCCGCCGGCTCGATCTGCTGGCACCTCGGCGGCGCCACCGACAGCTACGGCCCCACCCTGCGCCCGTTCACCGACGGCCTGGGCTGGCTCCCGTACGGCAACGGCGTGCACTACGACAGCGAGGACCAGCGCCGGCCGCTCATGCACCGGCTGGTCGCCGACGGCACGCTGCCGACCAGCCACTGCACCGACGACGGGGTCGGGCTGATCTACCGGGGCACCCGGCTGGCCGAGGCCGTCGCCGACCGGGAGGGCGTGGCCGCGTACGAGCTGGCGCGCGCCGAGGACGGCACCGTGCGGGAGACCCGGATCGAACCCCGGCTGCTGCCCGCCCGGCCCGCCTGACCGGTCCCGGCGGCGAAGCGCGTAAGCTGGCTCGTCGTGAGTCTCACCATCGGCATCGTCGGCCTGCCCAACGTGGGCAAGAGCACCCTGTTCAACGCGTTGACCAAGAACGACGTGCTCGCGGCGAACTACCCGTTCGCCACCATCGAGCCGAACGTCGGCGTGGTCGGGCTCCCCGACGAGCGGCTGGCCAAGCTCGCCGAGATCTTCTCCTCGCAGAAGGTGCTGCCGGCGCCGGTCTCGTTCGTCGACATCGCCGGCCTGGTCCGGGGTGCCTCCAAGGGGCAGGGCCGGGGCAACGCGTTCCTGGCCAACATCCGGGACGCCTCCGCGATCTGCCAGGTGGTGCGGGCCTTCTCCGACCCGAACGTGGTGCACGTCGACGGCAAGGTCTCCCCGGCCGACGACATCGAGACGATCAACACCGAGCTGATCCTGGCCGACATCCAGACCCTGGAGAAGGCGCTGCCCCGGCTGGAGAAGGAGGCCAAGCTCCGCAAGGACCGGGCCGCCGCCGTCGAGGCGGCCAAGAAGGCCGTCGAGGTCCTCGACGGGGGCACCACCCTGTACGCGGGCGCCGCCGCCGCCAAGATCGAGCTGGAGCACCTGCGCGAGCTGCACCTGCTCACCACGAAGCCGTTCCTCTACGTCTTCAACGTCGACGAGGCCGAGCTGGGCAACGCCGAGTTCCTCGACGAACTGCGCGGCCTGGTCGCCCCGGCCGAGGCGGTCTTCATGGACGCCAAGATCGAATCCGAGCTGGTGGACCTGCCCGAGGAGGAGGCCCGCGAGCTGCTGGAGTCGATCGGGCAGTCCGAGCCGGGGCTGGACCAGCTCGTCCGGGTGGGCTTCCGCACGCTGGGGCTCCAGACGTACCTGACGGCCGGCCCCAAGGAGGCGCGGGCCTGGACCGTCCCGGTCGGCGCCACCGCGCCGGAGGCCGCCGGGGTCATCCACAGCGACTTCCAGCGCGGCTTCATCAAGGCCGAGGTGGTCTCCTACACCGACCTGGTCGAGGCCGGATCGATGGCGGCGGCGAAGGCCGCCGGCAAGGTCCGGATCGAGGGCAAGGAGTACGTCATGCAGGACGGCGACGTGGTGGAGTTCCGCTTCAACGTCTGAAACCGGCCGGTTTCCGCAGGTCAGGAGGGTGCGCCCGCACTCCGGGGCGCACCGGGGGCACAACCCCACGCCTCATCGACCGCGGAGTTTCAGGACGGCGCCGGCGCTCCGCCCGGCTGTCGACGCGTTCGTCCGACAAATTCGCTGTCCGGCGGCCGGAGCGCAGTGATACACAATCGCGGTGCAAAACACTCTGGAGTTCCCCGAGGTCCTGCGGCTGATCGAAGACCGCTCGGCCGCGTTCCGCGCCGCGATCGCGTCCGCCCCCGACCTCGACGTCCAGGTCCCGACCTGCCCGGACTGGACGCTGCGCGAACTGGCGCAGCACCTCGGCGACGGCCGCCGCCGCCAGGCCGCCATCATCGCGGCGGGCCCGGGCGCTGAGCCTCCGGCGCGGACGGACCCGAAGGGCGCCCCGACCGCGCCCCGCGACCGCGAAGCCCTGGACGCCTGGCTCGCCGAGTCGACCGAGCTCATGCTCGACGCGATGCGCGAGGCCGGCCCGGACCGCGGCTGCTGGACCTGGTGGGGCCGCTCGCAGGCCCCGGAGACCAGCGGAGCCGTGGCCCGGCACCAGATCCAGGAGTTCGCCGTCCACACCTACGACGCCCAGCTCACCCAGGGGGCCGCACAGCCGCTGCCGACGGACGTCGCGGTCGAGGGCGTCGACGAGTTCCTGACGACCGTCGCGGCGACGACCGTCCCCTGGCCGTTCAAGCCGGCGACCATCGACCTGCACACGACCGAGGGCCGCTCCTGGCGCCTGACCCTCAACGCCGATGGCGTCCGCTGCGACGACCTCGCCGCCGACGCGGAGCCGGGCGACATGGCGATGCGAGGCGCAGCGAGCGAACTGGTCCTCTACTTCTACGACCGGGTCCCGCTCGACGGCATGGAGACCACCGGCGACACCGAGCCGATGGAGCAGCTCGCAGACTGGGACCCGAACGCGTAAAACGCGCACTTGTGGCGCATCTGTCGATCGTCTGCGGGCGCCACTGGGCCCGGGGTTGGCGCAGGGCCTCGCGGCCGATGCGGATCACCCGGCGTTGCACCTTGCGCGCGCAGGTAGGCGAGCAGTTGCGGATGGACCAGCGGGTGAAGGGCTGGCTGAGCTTGGTCGGGCGGGTGCTGGCCGTCTGGACGACGAAGTCCTCGTCGTCAGGGCTGAGCAGGCGGGGACGGCCTCCTGGTCTTGGGAGGTGCGAGCGTCGGCTGGTCGAGTGCGCCGTTCAGCAGCTGTGGCAGCCCGGCTATGGAGCTACGTGTCGTACTCCGGCTCACACGTAACGGTAGAAGGCGCGCAGACCGCCACGTAGCTCGGAATAACCACCTTGTGTTGGGCACCTTCATATTCGTAAACAAGCTCTATGCCGCGGCGTGCGGAGCGACCCGACGCGACGACTTCGTACCCGATCTGGAGCTCGATCCAGCGAGACTCGCCTCGCTTCGGCGGTTGAACGATGAGGCCTTCGACGGGAACTGCGCCGGCCGCGTGGGTCAGCGTAGGCGGAAACCCCGGTGCCTCCTGGAACGATCCGACTTTGGAACCCGGTGGCAACATGGCGGGGTTGATTCGCGCCAGAATTCCAATCACACGTACGCTCCCGCCACCCTCCATGAGTGGCCTCGCCGAGATGAGGCGCAACGGCCCGCGCGCCTGTGGCGTCACTGTGATGAGGTTGAGCCCATCGGTGAATGTCGAACCGACGTCTTTAGAGGTCTGCCAGCCGTAAGGCGCTTGGTCCTTGAGTTCGTCACCCGGAGGCTTTGCTCCCGCGCCGTAGTACAACGAGGCGAGAATTGCGATCACACCAAGCACTACAAATGCGACAACGAGCCGGATTGTGTGGCGTGCCCGCCTCGATCGGGCATCAACGGTCGAAGTGCTCGTTTCGTTCAGGGGGTATACCAATCTGATCCCACGAAGGCCATCAGGGGCGGCTTCGTACGCAACGCATCATGGCTGAATCCTTGTGCTTCCAGAAGACTGTGAGGACGGCAAGGAGGAAGAGGAAGCTAGGGCCGGCGAAGACGACCAGACCAAACTCGACGACCGCGCCGCTATTCACCGGCCGAATGTAGATGACTCGCGAGTTCTGGTCCACAGCGTCGAGAGACGCCGGCCGCGTGGGGCACACGGGGGCACAAGACACGGTCAAAGGTTGTCGACCAGCGAGCAATGATGGCAGCCTCAGACGCCCTGTGACCAGCTATGAGACAACGTCTCCGCTGGTGGGCCGAGCGCGGCCCTTAAGTTCCGCTTCAACGTCTGAACGCACTCACGCTGCCGGAGCGGAATCGCGCGCGGTGGTGTCCGGTGTCGGGTCGCCCTCCGGCTTCCGCCGCTTCAACCGGGCCACGCCGACGATGTTCGGACCGACACCCCAGATCAGGAGCACGACGAGCCACTGGGCCCAGTTCGCCGCGCTCATCCGGCCCGAGAGCAGGTGCCGGACCGTGGCGTAGGGGGTGAAGGCCTGCGCGGGCTGGAGGACGTCGACCGCGCCCAGCACGGCCCACGTGCCCAGCGGCAGCACGATGGTGGCGAGGCACGCGACGACAGCGGGCCGCAGCAGCAGGCCCAGCCCGGTCCCCACCAGCTGGGCGACGATCTGCACGAGCACGCCGCCCAGCGTGATGGTGGCGGCGTGCCGCCAGGGGTCCGGGGCGGTGCCCGACGGCGCGAGCGCAAGAGCGGCGGCACACACCAGGACTCCGAAGAGCCCGACAGCGGCCGCCAGGAGCGTCGCCGCCAGCAGGGTCGGGGCGAACCGGCTGGTGCGGGATGCCCGGCGCAGGTCCTGGGCCAGCAGGACGCCGAGGAACGGCACCGTCACGGACATGAGGCTCTGCACCGGATCCGAGAGGGTGGCGAAGGTCAGATCGCCGGGCTGCTCCGCGGCGGCCATCGCCAGGGCGGCCAGCGGGCCCAGCAGCAGAGTGATCGCGATCAGCCACCGCCGGGGCCGCGTCCCGACCGAACGCCGGATCGCATGGAGCGTCGCCCCAGCCAGCTCGGCGGGTTGCTCGTCGATGTCCACGGTGTGCTTCGTCAAGTCCGTGCCCCCGTTCTGCCCTTTCCGTCAGGTTCCCCGGTCCGGACCGATCGGCGCTGTCCCGACCGCGGGATCGTGCTCGAACTGTGGCTGACCCTCGCGGCGTCAGGCCGCGCAGCCGGGGTCGGCGACGGTCTCGGCGATGCGGGTCAGCCAGTGCAGGTCGTTGGCGCGGGATTCCGGACTGGCGCCGGAGTGGAGGATGCTCCGCAGGAAGACGGCGGCGTCGTCGAGGTGCCGTTCGCTGCGGTAGTAGGCCAGCGTGGTCTGGTCCGGTTCCAGCGGCCCGTAGCCCCGGCGGAAGAGTTCGGCGCGACGCGCGTTGATCGGGTGGTCGCCGAAGTCCTGGCTGAAAACGAACATCAGGTCCCGCTCGCGGGGTGCGAGGATCGGCGCGTCCCAGTCCACGACGTGCAGTGGACCGTCGCCGTCGGCGATGAGGTTGCCGGGGTGGATGTCGGCGTGGCACACGACGTGCCGACCGTGCGTCACGCGGGAGGCGAGGTCGTCGACCGTTTCCGACAACCGGTGCAGCGCGGTGCCGTACCGGTCCCAGAAGGCGCCGAGAACCTCGCTCGCGGCGGCCTGCTCGCCGAGGGCACGCAGCCGCTCGCCGGCGCTCGACCGCCAGGCCTCGGCCGGCAGGACCGCGGCGATGTCGGCGCTCGGCGTGACCGCGTGCAGCCGGCCGAGGAACTCGCCGTACTCGATCCACTGGCGGTCGGTGAGGCCGCGGCCCCACAGGCTGCCGCCGTCGTGGAACGGGTAGAGCAGCAGCCGGTGTTCGCCGAACCCCCGACTGATCCCGCCGTCCGGCCGTTCGATCGGCGCGACGACCTGCCGGATGCCCTGGGCGCGGAGGAAACCGGGCAGCAGGACGGCGGCCCGCGTGTACTCGCCGCGGCGCATCTTCAGGAAGTAGCGTTCGCCGTCGGACGTGTCCACCCGGTACGCCCAGGCCTCCCCGTCGAGTCCGACGGGCATGAAGACGAGCTCGGCGATGTCCACGCCCCAGGCGGCGGCCACCTCGGCCGCCAGCAACCGCTCGTCGACATCCGGCTTGTCGATCACAGTCGGAGCGTCGCAGCCGGCCGACCGGCCGGCAAGGCCATTCCTCCGGGCGCCAAGTGTCGGGCGTCGCGGTTAGCCTGCCCGGGTGGCTGAATTCACCGCCGCCGATCTGCGCGGCTCCCGGTTCGAGCACGTCGACCTCAGCGGCTCCGAGCTTCGCGACGTCGACCTGTCCGGCGCCCGGTTCCGTGGCGTCGACCTGCGCGGGGCCACCATGCGCGGCGTCGAGCTGGTCGGCGTCGACATCCACGGTGAGATCGAGAACCTGACGATCAACGGCGTTGACGTCGGGCCGCTGGTCCAGGCCGAGCTGGACCGGCGGCACCCGGACCGGGCCCGGATGCGCCCGACCGACCCGGCCGGCTTCCGCGAGGCGTGGGACGTCCTGGAGCGGCTCTGGGGCGGGACCGTCGAACGCGCCGGCCGGCTGCGGCCCGAGCTGTTGCACGAGTCGGTCGACGGTGAGTGGTCCTTCATCGAGACGCTGCGGCACCTGGTCTTCGCCACCGACGCGTGGATCGGGCGGGCCGTGCTCGGCGACCCGTCGCCGTGGGATCCCCTCGACCTGCCGTGGGACGAGATGCCGGACACCCCGGGTGTGCCGCGCGACCGGGAGGCGCGGCCCGCGCTCGACGCGGTGCTCGCGCTGCGCCGCGACCGGATGTCCACGGTGCGCCAGGTCATCGAGGGGCTGACCCCCGAGTCGCTCGACGGCCACACCGAGCCGGTGGAGGGCCCCGGCTGGCCGCGACCTCGCAGCTACCCGATCCGGGAGTGCCTGCTGGTCGTCCTCAACGAGGAGTGGGAGCACCGGCTCTACGCGGAGCGCGATCTGGCCGTGCTGGAGGCACGCGGGGCGGGTTCAGGCTGAGCCGTTGACCAGCTTGCGGAGTGCGGCGACGGCGGCCCGGTCGCTGACCTCGGCGTAGATCTTCTTGTCCGGGCCGGCCAGGACGACGTACGGGCATGCCTGGTCGTCGCCCGTCATGGCCTTCTCGAGCAGCTTGCGGCCGGTCGACACCTCGTACACCCGAAGGCGCCAGCTCGCCCGCAGCAGCGTCAACGTCAGTGGCTTCGGGTCGTCGTACTTGCAGCGGCGGATCGTCGCGCCGCTGCTGACCCGGTCGAGGCAGGCGACCATCTGCACCCTCCTGGGCGACTCCGGCGCCCAGGTCTGCTCCACCTTCTTCGACAGGCCCTGGGAGAAGTAGTAGGTGCCGTTCTGGTAGCGCAGGCCGGAACCGTCCCCGATGAGCAGCACCAGCGGGTGCGGCGCCTTGCCGGCGCGTTTCGGCGACTGCCGGTAGAAGACGCCGTCGTCGCACACCCGGTTCAGGTCGGAGATCTCCTCGGCCGGGTACTCGCTGGCCTGCGGCCCCTGCTGCACGGGCTCCTCACTGGCCTCGGGTGCGGCGGTCGCGCCGGGGCTGTGACGGGTGGTGGGCGCCGGGGGCGCCTCCCGCGCCGGTGCGGATGCGGTGGTCGTCGCGGAGCGCAGCAGGAGCGCACCGCCGGTCAGGCCGAGGCAGCCCACCAGCAGCACCACGCCCACGATCACGGCGGCGACGACGAAGGTGCGGTTGCGCGGACCGGGCGGCGGCGTCCACGGCGCCGGCGGCTGCGGCCCGAACGGAACCGCCGACGGCGGGTACGGCGGTGGCCCGTGGCCCGAGGGCGGCGGCCCGAGCGGGTGAGCTGCGGAAGGATCGGCTGGTCCGGTGCCCGGCACCGGCTCCATCGCCGGTCCCGCGCCCGATTCGGCCCCCGTGCCGGTCATGCGCAGTTCCTCTTTCGATCGAGGCGAAGCGCGAATGTACCAGGACCGTCAGCCCGGGTGGGGGCGCGTGAGCGGCGCCCGGAGTGCGATCCAGTAACGCCGGGCGGCGCCCAGTTCGGTGTCCCGGATGGCCTCGAGGACCCCACCCTGGCGCTCGATGGTGCGCGCCGAGGCGGTGTTGCCCTCGGCGCAGACGAGCAGCACCCGCTCCAGGCCGAGCCCGCGCGCCTCGTCGAGCATCCGGCCCAGCGCCCAGGTGGCCAGGCCCCGCCGCCGCGCCGACGGCCGGATGCCGTAGCCGATGTGGCCGGCGACCCGCAGCAGGAAGTCGTCGAGTTCGTGCCGCAGCGCGATCCCGCCGAGCACCGTCTCACCTTCGACGATCCACCGGTACGTGCACCGCACCCCGCCCGGTTCCGGCGTCCGGTCCGCCTCGTCGGTCAACCGGCCGACCCAGGCCGCGAACCCGCCCGGGGTGACCACCTCGTCGGCCGGGCGCAGCCCGAAACCGTCCTCGTGGCGGCCGGGACCCCACTCCCGGTGAGCCGCCAGCCAGGCGGAGTGCAGGCGAACGGTGGGCGCGATCAGCGCGGGCATCCGGGAACGATAGCGCCGCCCCGCGACGACCGCCGTGAGCCTGACGCCCGTCTAGTCGGTCCCCTGTGGCGCGAGGATCCGGTCGTGCAGGACGTCCCGGCAGCGCAGCAGCCGCGCGGTGATCTCGTCGAACAGCGCCGGATCGCTCCGGCCCCCGCGCCACACGGCCCGCAGCGCGGCCTGGCCCACGGCCAGCTGGGTCGCGGCCCCCTCGACCAGACTGGCGTAGTCCGCGCGGATCGCCGGCGGGGCGGACCGCGCCGCCGCACGGGCCGCGAGCAGCGGCGCCCCGGCCCGCGCGAAGATCTCGTCGGGGTCCGCCTCACCCGCGCCGAGCCGGGACAGCACATGCTCCAGTTCGGTCGCCGCGACGGTCATCCGACCGACCGCCGCCAGCGTCTCCTCGGCCAGCTTCACCACGCCGCGACCCTACCCCCGACGGCCGGGCCGCGCCTCAGCCCGCGCGCAGGGCGTCGTCCACCCCGGTCTCCCGGCGCCCCAGGTGCACCGGATCCCGGCCGGAGAGGACGTCCACCGTGGCCTTGACGCAGGCCCCGTACTCCCGGGTGGCGCTGACCCGCCAGCGTTGCGCGTACCGCCGGGCGGTGTCGTCGCCCACGCCGTTGGCGGCCACACCGAGGTGCCGGCAGACCGACACGGCCCGGGCCAGGTGGAAGGACTGGGTCACCACGGTCGCCCGCTCCACGCCGAAGACGCGCCGGGCCCGGGCGCAGGAGTCGTAGGTGTCGAAGCCGGCGTGGTCGAGCACCACCTTCTCGGCCGGCACGCCCCGGTCGACGAGCCAGCGCCGCATGGCGTCGGGCTCGTCGTAGTCGTCGTTCATGTGGTCGCCGGAGACCAGGATGACCCGGACCTTACCGGCGGCGAGGAGCCGCTGCGCGATCTCCAGCCGGGCGGCGAGGAACGGCGACGGGGTGCCGTCGGCCTCCACCTTGGTGCCCAGGACCAGGGCGACCGGGGCTTCCGGCACGTCGGCCTCGGTGAACAGGTGGCCCTTCGCGCCGCTGCGGACCCACGCCACGCTGGCCGCGGTGCCGGCGGCCACCAGCGCCGCGCCCGCCACGACCACCACCACGGTACGGCGGATCCGGCGTACCGTCGGTCTGCGGTCGGTGCACCATCCCCTGACCCTCGCGAACAGCCCCCGCATGCGGGCGATTCTGTCAGGCGGCGGCGCCCACCGGGTTCCCGGCGGCAGGAGGAGGACGGCGATGGGGAAGCGGCATCCGGCGCTCGCGCGGCTCGACGTGCTGGTCGGCCGGTGGACGGTGCATCCGGAGGTCGAGGGTCTCGGCGCCGGCTGGACGGAGTTCAGCTGGGTGGAGGAGGGCCGGTTCCTCCGCCAGCACAGCGACGCCGGTCCGCTGCCGGAGACGGCGCCGCTCGCCTGGCGGGAGAACAACCCGCTCCCGACCACCCAGCTGATCGGCCTGGACGACTCGGACCAGGAGTTCGCGGTGCTGTACGCCGACGCCCGCGGCGTGCACCGGGTCTACCGGATGACGTTCGCCGACGGCGTCTGGCGGATGTGGCGGGAGGCGCCCGGCTTCCACCAGCGGTTCATCGGGACGCTGCGGGAGGACGGCACCGCCATCGACGGCCGCTGGGAGCGGTCCGCCGACGGCGCCGACTGGGCGCTCGACTTCAAGCTGTCGTACCGGCGCTGACCCCCCGGTCACCCGGCCGCGCGGGCGAGCACGATCAGCTCTCCGTCGTCGCCGGCGCCGACCGGCTCCCCGGCCCAGCCGCCGAGCACCCGCTCGACGGTGAAGCCGGCCCCGGCGAGGGCGGTCCGCAGCTCCGTCTCGGTGCGGAAGCGCAGCGTGCCCGGGTTGCGCAGCTCCGCGCCGTCGGGCAGCAGGTAGTGGTGCAGGAAGCTCACCAGGCCGTCGCGCACGGCGGTCAGCTCGGTCCAGGCGTCCACCGTCGTGCCGTCCGCCAGGGTGAGCCGGCGGAGCGAGTCGGTGGGGTTCCAGCGTTCCCAGCGCCGGGCGGCCGGGTCGCGGGAGTCGAACGCCAGCCGGCCGCCCTCGACCAGGGCCCGGCGCAGGTGGCGGAGGGTGTCCGCCCACGTCGCATCGTCACGGATCTCCTGCGCCACGTGGCTGGTCAGCACGGCCACGTCGTACGCCGCGTCGGGCAGGTCGGCGGCGGTGCCGGGGACCCAGGTGACCCGGTCGCCGCCGGGTCTGGCCCGGGCGGCGGCGAGCGACGCGACCTCCGGGTCGACGCCGGTGACGCGGTGGCCGGCGGCGGCCAGGGCCAGGGTGAGGCGTCCGGTGCCGCAGCCCAGGTCGAGGACCCGGGCCGGCGTCCGCCCGACGAAGCTCAGGAAGAACTCGTCGTCGCGCCCCCACGCGTTGTCCGCGTCGTAGAGCGCCGGCAGGTCGACGGGCACGTCAGGAGATGTGGTGGAGGATGACGTTGTGCACGTGGTGGCTCTTCTGCGCGCCCCGGAACTCCACCTCGTAGGTGTGCGTGCCGACGTGGATGGCGATGGCCCCGGTGGAGAAGAACGAGCCGCCCCAGGACTTGTTGCTCACCACGCTCACGCTGGTGATCTTCGCATACGGGATGCTGGTGATCGCGTACCGCTTCCCCACGAAGGAGCGGTCCTGGATGACGACCCGCCGGTCGGTCAGGCCGATGAACCCGGTGCCCGCGCCGACCGCGTCGTAGACGGCGATGATCTGCTCGCCGGGCAGGAGCCCGCTCTGGATCTGCTGGAACTGTTCCTTGCGGTCGTACGTCGGATCGGCCATGCCCTCGACGGTAGGTGGGGCTCGCCAGCCGGCCGGCGCTGCGGTGGCCGACGGCGGCAGCCCCCGTCCTCCTGGACGGGGCTGCCGGGGTTCGGGGTCAGTGGTCGACGCGGGGGTCGTGGTCGCGGCTGCGGCTGCCGGCCTTGGCCAGGCCCCGGCTGATCAGGTAACCGACGGTCAGCAGGGTGATGTACCACCAGGCCTTGTCGGCGGCGAAGTAGTCGCCGCCGTTGTTCGCGGCGCCGTCGCCGACGGCGTTCGAGGCGATCAGGACGCCGATGACGGCGAGCAGGTAGACCGCCAGCTCGGTGGTCTTCCACGCCGGCTTGGTCTCCTCACCGTGCCGGTGCGGGTGCCGGACGTCGCGTTCGACGTGGTCGGTGGCCCGGTTGGTGGCGGTGGGGGTCGTCATGGTCAGCTCCTCAAGAGGTTTGGCACGTTCCGTCGCATTCGGGAGCCTTTGCGGTTCCCTGGTGCCGGAAGTCCTACCCTGGAGGATTTAGTTGCTAACAAGAAACTTTCAGGGATCTTTCAGGAGGACGCTCAGAGATCGGTGACCGCGCGGACCGCGTCCTCGATGCGCGCGGCCAGCAGCACCTCGCCCTCGGTGAGCGGTTCGCCGTCGCCGTGACCCACCCTGATCTGGGTGCGGTCGGCCCGGCGGCTGATCTCCGGACGCAGGCGCAGCGCGTCGGCGACCACCGCGACGCGCTCGGTGAGCGCGGCGTGCTGCGTGTCGTCGATGACGAGCGTGCGGCGGATCTGTTCGCCCTCCCGGGTCCAGCCGGACAGCAGGGCGAGCGCGTCGCTGAGGTAGTCGTGCTTCGCCCGGCCGTTGAACAGCACGCGCATCACCGCACCTCCAGGGCGTCGTTCCCGGCTTGTGGCCAAATCGTCGCCATCCCGTGTCCCAGTCGACGCCCTCTAGTCTGTCGTCGCACAGATGGTGTGTCCACGCCCACACTTCCGTGTTCTGCTGACCTGACGGTCGACTCAGCTACCCAAACCGCCGATTGATCTGGCACGCTGGACGCCCGTGCGGACCGAACGGGTTAGCGGGAACGGGCAGGACCGGCGGGAGCCCAGGGTGGTCGTCGGGGCGGCGATCATCGCGGACGGCAGAGTCCTGGCCTGCGCGCGCTCCGCGCCACCGGAGGTGGCCGGGCGCTGGGAGTTCCCCGGCGGCAAGGTGGAGCCGGGGGAGACCGAGACCGAGGCGCTGGCCCGCGAGTGCGCCGAGGAACTCGGCGTCCGGGTGGAGATCGGCGCGCGGGTCGGCCGCGACGTGCGGATGGCCCACGGCCGGTCCGTCCTCCGGGTGTACGTGGCCCGCCTCCTCCACGACGACCAGCCGAAGGCCCTGGAGCACCTGGAGCTGCGCTGGCTCGCGGCCGGCGAGCTCGACACCGTCCCCTGGCTGCCGGCCGACGTGCCGATCGTGGCCGCCCTGCCCCCGCTGCTCGCCGACTCCTGATCGACAGACTCGGACACCGGGCCGGAAACGGGACGGGGGCCGGCGGCATGTGCCGCGGCCCCCGTCGTCGTTGTCAGCGTGCTGCTCAGTGCTTCGGCTCGTCCTGCTGCGGATGGGCGAAGTTCAGGTGCTCCGGGGGCAGCGGGAAGGTCACGTCGTCACCGAACGGCGACGGCGCGGCGGCCCGGTCGAAGGTCAGTTCGGTCAGCGGCAGCTTGCCGTTGACGTCGACCGCGGGAGCGGTCGGGTGCGGCACCTCGCGGTGCCAGTTGACACCCTGCTGCGCCTGCCGTTCGGCCGCCGTGTCGTGCGAGCCGCCCGCGTGCGAGTGCACCCCGCCGTGCGCCGCACCGGCGGTCACGGCGCCACTCGAATGCCCGCTGGTCACGCTGGTCTGAGGCACCTGACCCCTCCGGAAGATCTTGCTACCAAGCCACACAAGGGGATCGTACCTGCGGTCGACGACCCGCTCCTTCATGGGGATGATCCCGTTGTCAGTGATCTTGATGTGCTCGGGGCAGACCTCGGTGCAGCACTTGGTGATGTTGCAGAAGCCGAGGCCCATCTCGGACTGCGCGTACTTCTTGCGGTCGGTCTTCGCGTCGAGCGGGTGCATGTCCAGCTCGGCGGCCCGGATGAAGAACCGGGGACCGGAGAAGGCCGGCTTGTTCTCCTCGTGGTCGCGGATCACGTGGCAGACGTTCTGGCAGAGGAAGCACTCGATGCACTTGCGGAACTCCTGCGAGCGCTCGACGTCGACCTGCTGCATCCGGTAGTCGCCCGGAGCCACGTCGGCCGGCGGCGCGAACGCCGGGGTCTCCCGCGCCTTCTCGTAGTTGAACGAGACGTCGGTGACCAGGTCCCGGATGACCGGGAAGGTGCGCAGCGGGGTGACCGTGACGGTCTCCCCCTCCTCGAAGGTCGACATCCGGGTCATGCAGCTCAGCCGGGGCTTGCCGTTGATCTCCATGGAGCAGGAGCCGCACTTGCCCGCCTTGCAGTTCCACCGGCAGGCCAGGTCCGGCGCGTCGGTGGCCTGGAGGCGGTGGATCACGTCGAGGACGACCTCGCCCTCGTTCACCTCGACGGTGTAGTCGCGCAGTTCGCCGCCGTTCTCGTCGCCCCGCCAGATGCGGAAGGGCCGCTTCGTGCCCGACTTGCCGGTCGCCGGCGTGTTGTCAGTTCCCATTCCTCAGCGCTCCTCCTCGGTGAGGGCGTCGAACTCGGCGAGTTCCTCGTCGGTCAGGTACTTCTCCAGCTCGGCCCGGTCGAACAGGGAGATCAGCTCCGCCCGCATCTTCGGCAGCGGCTTCCGGGTCAGCCGGACCGCGTCGCCGTCCAGCGAGCAGACCAGGTTCACCCGCCGCCACTTCGGGTCCATGGCGGGGTGGTCCTCCCGGGTGTGCCCGCCGCGCGACTCCTGCCGCTCCAGGGCGGCCTTCGCGGTGCACTCCGAGACGACCAGCATGTTGCGCAGGTCGAGAGCCAGGTGCCAGCCCGGGTTGTAGCGCCGGCCGCCGGCCGCGCTCACCTTGGCCACCCGCTCCCGCAGCTCGGCCAGCCGGCTCAGCGCGTCGACCAGCTCACCCTCCCGGCGGATGATCCCGACCAGGTCGCCCATCACCGCCTGAAGGTCCTGCTGGAGGACGTACGGGCTCTCGCCGGTGTCCCGCTGGAGCGGGGCCAGCGCCGTCTCCACCGCGGCCTCCACCGCCGCCACCGCCACCGCGGGGCGGGAGGTGAGCTGGTCGGCGTACGAGGCGGCGTGGCCGCCCGCCCGCTTGCCGAAGACCAGCAGGTCCGACAGTGAGTTGCCGCCGAGCCGGTTGGAGCCGTGCATGCCGCCGGAGACCTCACCGGCGGCGAAGAGCCCGCGCACCGTGCCGTACGCCGCACCGGAGTCCGGGTCCACCTCGACGCCACCCATCACGTAGTGGCAGGTCGGGCCGACCTCCATGGGCTCCTTGGTGATGTCGACGTCGGCCAGCTCCTTGAACTGGTGGTACATCGAGGGCAGCCGGCGGCGGATCTCCTCGGCCGGCAGCCGGGAGGCGATGTCCAGGAAGACGCCCCCGGCCGGCGTGCCCCGACCGGCCTTGACCTCGCTGTTGATGGCGCGGGCGACCTCGTCGCGGGGGAGCAGCTCCGGCGGGCGCCGGTTGTTGTCCGGGTCCTTGTACCAGCGGTCCGCCTCGGCCTCGTTGTCCGCGTACTGCTTGCGGAACACGTCCGGGACGTAGTCGAACATGAACCGCTTGCCCTCGGAGTTCTTGAGGACGCCGCCGTCGCCGCGGACCGACTCGGTGACCAGGATGCCCTTCACCGAGGGCGGCCAGACCATGCCGGTCGGGTGGAACTGGAGGAACTCCATGTTGATCAGCGTCGCCCCGGCGCGCAGCGCGAGGGCGTGACCGTCCCCGGTGTACTCCCAGGAGTTCGAGGTGACCTTGTAGGAGCGACCGACGCCACCGGTGGCCAGGACCACGGCCGGGGCCTCGAAGAGGATGAACTCGCCGGACTCGCGGTAGTAGCCGAACGCGCCGGCGACCCGGTCGCCGTCGAGCAGCAGCTCGGTGATGGTGGTCTCGGAGAAGACCCGGATCCGGGCCTCGTAGTCGCCGTGCTCCCGCTTGTCCTCCTGCTGGAGGGACACGATCTTCTGCTGGAGGGTGCGGATCAGCTCCAGGCCGGTCCGGTCGCCGACGTGCGCCAACCGCGGGTACTCGTGGCCGCCGAAGTTGCGCTGGGAGATCTTCCCGTCCTTGGTCCGGTCGAAGAGCGCCCCGTACGTCTCCAGCTCCCAGATCCGCTGCGGCGACTCCTTCGCGTGCAGCTCGGCCATCCGGAAGTTGTTGAGGAACTTGCCGCCGCGCATGGTGTCCCGGAAGTGCACCTGCCAGTTGTCCCGGGAGTTCACGTTGCCCATGGCGGCCGCGGCGCCGCCCTCGGCCATCACCGTGTGCGCCTTGCCGAACAGCGACTTCGAGATGATCGCGGTCTTCTTGCCGGCCAGTCGGGCCTCGATCGCCGCGCGCAGGCCGGCGCCGCCGGCCCCGATCACGACGACGTCGTAGTGGTGTCGTTCGATTCGCGTCTCAGTCATGTCAGGGGCCTTCAGTTGATGAACCGCAGATCAGGGAACCACTCGGCCGCGACCGCCATGACGTAGAAGTCGGTCAGCGCCAGGGTGCCGAGGGTGATCCAGGCGAGCTGCATGTGCCGGACGTTCAGCCAGGACACCCCGGTCCACGCCCGGTAGCGCAGCGGGTGCTTGGAGAAGTGCTTGAGCCGCCCGCCGATGATGTGCCGGCAGGAGTGGCAGGAGATGGTGTACGCCCAGAGCATCACGACGTTGAGCAGCAGGACGATGTTCCCCAGGCCGAAGCCGAAGCCCTTGGGCGAGTGGAACGCGTAGATCGCGTCGTAGGTGTTGATCAGCGAGATGATCGCGGCGGCGTAGAAGAAGTAGCGGTGCAGGTTCTGGCCGAGCAGCGGGAACCGGGTCTCACCGCCGTACGCCTGGTGCCCGTCCGGCACGGCGCAGGCCGGCGGCGACAGCCAGAACGACCGGTAGTAGGCCTTGCGGTAGTAGTAGCAGGTGAGCCGGAACAGCAGCAGGAACGGCAGGGTCAGCGCCGCGTCCGGGATGATCCACCAGCCGGGCAGGAAGCTGCCGAAGTGCGAGGACCCCTCGACGCACCGCTCGGTGACGCAGGGGGAGTAGAACGGCGTCAGGTAGTGGTACTGGTCCACCCAGTACCACTTGTGCATGAAGACCCGGACCGTCGCGTAGATGACCCAGGCGCTGAGCCCGACGACGGTGATCAGTGGCGCGAGCCACCAGCGGTCCGTTCGCAACGTCTTCGCCGCGATGGCGGCGCGCGCCCGCGCTCCCCGCGGCCTCGTTGCCGTTGATGTCATTCGAGTCGTCTCCCTGACGGCGCCCTCGCGGGGGCGGCGGATCACACCTTCCGTACCGGTCAGCGGACCGGCGAGACCGCGTCCACTGCCACGTCTTGCGCACGCACAGACCGCACCGGCGAACCGGTGCAGCTAAATGACACACGTTACGCCGATCTTCGCGGCCCGGCCGCGCAACGCAGTGTCCCGTGTGTCCGGGAGGTTGGAAAGACCCGCACCAAGATCAATATCTTGGACCGTCAGCCGGACGCGCCGCCGGTGAAGTTCCAGGACGCCAGCCGCAGCGCCGGGGCCTCCCACCAGAAGCCGTCCATCCGGTCCGGCTGGCGGACCGGCACGCGGCCCAGGCCGAGCACCCGGCCCGGGCCCATCGCCCGCGGGTAGGACTCGGTGAACCGGAAGTCGCGCACGGCCCGGGTGGGCACTCCGTCCTCCACCAGCCAGACGCCGTTGCGGGTCAACCCGGTGACCACCAGTTGCTTCGGGTCGAGCACTCGCGTGTACCAGAAGTCGCTGACCAGCAGGCCCCGCGCCATCCCGGCGACCAGGCCGGCGGTGTCCGGGTCGGCCACCGCACCGGTCACCCCGGCGCTGAGCTGCCCGGCGGCCACCTCCGCCGCGCCGCCCGTGGGCAGCAGGCGGAGATTGCGCGGGAGCGGACCGAACGTGGACGCGCCGACCATCCCGTGCCCGGTGGACCCGGTGCCCGCCTCGGCGCCGCTGCGCCGGTCGTGCGCCACCGCCGCCGTGGTGCCCGCCTCGACCAGGGTCAGCGGCCGCCGGGGCGTGCCCTCCAGGTCGTACGGCAGCCCGGAGGCGTGCAGCGGATCGTCCACGAGGGTCACCGCCGGGTCGAACTGGGCCCTGCCCGGCTCGGCGAACGACTGCCGCTCGGCGTGCCGCTTGCCGTTGAAGCCGTACCAGGAGAGGTTCTGCAGGAGGTCGGCCACGGCGGCCGGTTCGAGCACCACCTCGTAGCGCCCCGGAGGCAGCTCGACGGGGTCCGCCGCGGCCCGCGCCTTCGCCGCCGCCCGTGCGCCCAGGGCCGCGCCGTCGAGGTCGGCCAGGCGGTCGGCGGCGTGCCGGGCCACCCCGTCGGCGCCGCCGGTGCGGGCGATGCCGTCCATGGCCGCCTCGACCGACCGCCCCACCGCCGACTGCCCGGCCGAGTTGGCGAACGCGCCGGACCGGTGCGCCGTCCGGCAGTAGCCGGCGGCCTCCAGCCCCTCGACCGCGTCCACGAAGGCGCGTACCCGGGCGGCCCGCTCGTCGGGTGACGCCGCCGCGGTGGCCTCGTCGACGGGCGCGCCGGACGGGACCGGCACCGGCGGGGTGAGCCCCGGCCAGGCCGGGTCGTGCGGCGCGAGCCGGGTCGCGGCCAGGGTCCGCTCGACCAGCGCGGTCAACCCGTCGGGGTCGACCAGACTGCCGCTGCCCGCGGCCGTCCGCCCGTCGGCGTGCAGCCGCAGCCGGACCGCGGTGGCCGACTCGGCGACGTTCTGGTGGATGAACGAGTTGGCGAACCGGGTCAGCGCCAGGTCGGCCCGGGTCACCACCACCTCGGCCTGGGCGTCCGGCCCGGCCAGCCGCCGGACCAGCTCCACGACCCGGCCGGCGAGGTCCAGCTCGCTCATGCCCGCACCCCCACCCGGACGTTGCGGAAGCGGGCCGGTGCGGCCGGATGGCCGGTGTGCCCGGTCTGGCCCGGCTGCCCCTTGCCGCAGTTCGGCGTGCCCCACGGCACGATCTCCGACGAGAGCATGTCCATCGACCGCCAGAAGACCGGCCCGATCCCGGTGTAGGTGGGGTTGCGCAGCATCCGCCCCCGGCGGCCCTTCTTCACCTCCCAGCCGACCTCGCAGCCGAACTGGAAGTTGAGCCGCTTGTCGTCGATGGACCAGGAGCGGTTGAGGTCCATGAGCACTCCGTCGTCGGTGGCCGCGATGATTTCGTCGAGCGTGTGCGGGCCCGGCTCCAGACCCACGTTGGTCATCCGCACCATCGGCAGCCGCGCCCAGCCGTCCGCCCGTACGCTGCCGCCGTAGTCCAGGCCCGCGACGGCGGCCGAGTCCCGGCCGGCGAGCACCCCCACCCAGCGCCCCTCACGGACCGCGTCGCGCTTGACCGCCGGGGAGCCCTCGTCGTCGAAGCCGAAGCTGCCCAACGCGCCGGGGATGGTCGGGTCGATGGTGACGTTCATGAGCTCGGAGCCGTATCGCAGCGCGCCCAGCCGGGTCAGGTCCAGCCAGGACGTGCCGGCGAAGGCGGCCTCCCAGCCGAGGATCCGGTCCAGCTCGATGGCGTGCCCGACCGACTCGTGGATCTGCAGGGCGAGCTGCTCGCCGCCGAGGATCAGGTCGGTCTCGCCGGACGGGCACTCCGGGGCGGTGAGCAGCTCCCGGGACTCCTCGGCGATCCGGGCGGCGTGCGCGGCCAGGTCCAGCGAGGTGACCAGCTCCCACCCCGTGGTGCCGTACTGGCCCCGGTAGCTCGGATAGGAACGACGCTGGGTCTCGCCGTCCCCGATCGAGGTGGCCGAGATGCCGCCGCCGCACTCGCGGATGCGCTGGTCGATGCGGTGCCCCTCGCTGGAGACGAACCACTTGGCGGTGTCCCAGATCTGGTAGAGCCCCTCGGCCAGGTCGGCGCCGTGCTCCCGCATCGTCGCGGTGGCGCGGGCCAGCAGGTCGCCCTTGTCGGACAGCGGCACGCCGAGCGGGTCGACGTCGCAGGCGGAGGCCCAGCTCGCCACCGTCGCCTCGACCGGGACCAGCTCGATGGGCGGCCCCGGGACCCGCGCGCTCGCGGTGGCGATCGCCGCGGCGCGCCGGCCGGCGTCGCGGGCCGCGGCGTCGGACAGCTCGGGTACGGCGTGGAAGCCCCAACTCGACCCGACCAGGGCGCGCACGCCCAGCCCGATGCTCTCGTCCTGGGTGAGCTCCTCGATGTCGCCGTTGCGGGCCGACATCGACTCGTAGCGGCGGTGCATCACCCGGGCGTCCGCGTACCGCGCTCCCGCGTCGAGGGCGGCCTGGACAGCGGCGGTGGCCGCGTCGAACTCGGTCATGCGCCCGACCCTAGGCGACCGGACAGACATCCGTCAGGGGACGAGATCCTCTGGCCGGATCGTCGCCCGGCGGTCATGGTCATCTCCACCTCGTGCCGGCGGGAATCTTCCCCTTGGTCGCCACGGCCATGGTCGCACCTCACGTGCGGCGACGAGGCGGCGTTGCCCAGTCGCAACCATGAATGTCCAGGTGAGGGCTGTTCAGGTTGGAAACTGAGTCGTTACGCTCGGGCCGCTGACAGGCCGCGTTCTGTAGCTTATTTTCGCCTCCAGAAGTTTGTTGTAAGTTCTCTTCGTCACAGAGGGAGGCGGTCATGGGCAGGTCGGAGACAATGCCGTCCGGGGAGCCGGACCGCCCCGAGGTGCCGGAGCAGCGCACCGGCGAGGGTCCCTACCTACAGGTCAAGGACCTGCGGGTGCGGTTCGAGACCGAGGACGGCGTGGTGAAGGCCGTCGACGGGGTCTCGTTCGCCGTCGAGCGCGGTCGCACGCTGGGCATCGTGGGCGAGTCCGGTTCGGGAAAGAGCGTCACGTCGCTGGCGGTCCTCGGCCTGCACAACGCGAAGCGGACCACCATCACCGGGGAGATCTCGGTCGGTGGTCGTCAGCTGGTCGGGCTGCCGGAGGAGGAGGTGCGGCGGCTCCGGGGCCGGGACATGGCGATGATCTTCCAGGACCCGCTGTCGGCGCTGCACCCCTACTACACGGTCGGCAGGCAGATCGCCGAGGCGTACCGGGTGCACCATCCGCGGGCCGGGAAGCGGGAGGCGCGCACCCGGGCCGTGGACATGCTGGGCCGGGTCGGCATCCCGCAGCCGGCGAAGCGGTTCGACCAGTACCCGCACGAGTTCTCCGGTGGCATGCGGCAGCGGGCGATGATCGCCATGGCCCTGGTCAACGACCCGGACCTGCTGATCGCCGACGAGCCCACCACCGCGCTGGACGTGACGGTGCAGGCACAGATCCTGGACCTGCTCAGCGACCTCCAGGACGAGTTCCGGTCGGCGATCATCCTGATCACCCACGACCTGGGCGTGGTCAGCCAGGTGGCCGACGACGTCCTCGTCATGTACGGGGGCCGGGCCGTCGAGCACGGCAGCGTGGAGCAGGTGCTGCGGCGGCCGCAGCATCCGTACACCTGGGGGTTGTTGTCGAGCGTGCCCTCGCTGCACGGTGACGCGGACGCGGACCTCGTGCCGATCAAGGGCAACCCGCCCTCGTTGATCAACCTGCCGTCGGGGTGCGCGTTCCACCCGCGCTGCCGTTACGCGGACCGCAACGGCGACCGCTCCCGCACGGAGGTGCCCGAGCTCCGGGCGGCCGGGGAGGCGGGCCACCTGGTCGCCTGCCACCTGCCGGCCGAGGAGCGCACCCGGCTCTACCAGCAGGACATCGCCCAGGTGGGAGTGGCCCGATGAGCACCGAGACCGAGCCGCTGCTGCGCGTGCGGGGGCTGACCAAGCACTTCCCGGTGCGCGAGGGCTTCCGCGCCAGGGGCGCCGTCCGGGCGGTCGACGGACTGGACTTCGACGTGCGGCCGGGGGAGACCCTGGGCCTGGTCGGGGAGTCCGGGTGCGGGAAGACCACGACCGGGCGGATGCTGGTGCGGCTGCTGGAGCCCACCTCCGGCACCATCGAGTTCGCGGGGCGGGACATCACCCACGCCCGTCGTGGCGCGCTGCGGCCGCTGCGGCAGGACCTCCAGATCATCTTCCAGGACCCCTACGCGTCGCTGAACCCCCGGCACACCGTCGGGCGGATCGTGGCCATGCCGTTGCAGGTCAACGGCATCAACCCGCCGGGCGGCATCCGGAAGCGCGTGCAGGAGCTGCTGGAACTGGTCGGGTTGAACCCGGAGCACTACAACCGCTACCCGCACGAGTTCTCCGGCGGGCAGCGCCAGCGCATCGGCATCGCCCGCGCCCTCGCGCTGCGCCCGAAGCTCATCGTCGCCGACGAACCCGTCTCGGCTCTGGACGTCTCGATCCAGGCCCAGGTCATCAACCTGCTGCGGGACCTGCAACGCGACCTGGACCTGGCGTTCGTCTTCATCGCCCACGACCTCGCCGTGGTGCGGCACTTCTGCCACCGGGTCGCCGTCATGTACCTCGGCAAGATCGTCGAGATCGGTGACCGGGACGAGATCTACCAACGGCCGCAGCACCCGTACACCCGGGCCCTGCTGTCGGCCATCCCCGACGTCACGGCGCTCGGGCCGGCCGGGCGGATCCGGCTCACCGGCGACGTGCCCACCCCGCTCAACCCGCCCTCGGGCTGCCGCTTCCGCACCCGCTGCTGGAAGGCGCAGGAGCGGTGCGCCACCGAGGAGCCGGCGCTGGTCCCCCGGGACGGCGGCAACCAGGCCACCGCCTGCCACTTCCCGGAGACGGGAACGATCAGCCAGGGCGCCGGACCGGCCGCCGTGACCGCCGAGGAGGTGTCGAAATGAGCCTGTCCCCGGTCGAGGGCGTGGCGCTTGCCGAGATCGAGTCCACCGGTGAGGGCCCCGAGGAGAAGGGTCTCGTCGGGCGCTCACCCGGCCAACTGGTCTGGAGCCGGCTGCGCCGGGACCGCACCGCCCTGGTCAGCGGCATCGTGCTGGCCGTGTTCATCGTGGCGGCGATCGCGGCGCCGCTGCTGCAGCGGCTCTACGGCATGTCGCCGAGCCAGCAGTTCGGTGACCTGCTGGACTCCACCGGCATGCCGCTCGGCTACGTGGGCGGGGTGAGCGGCGACCACTGGTTCGGGCTGGAACCCGGCCTGGGCCGGGACATCTTCATCCGGATGATCTACGGCATCCGCACCTCGCTGCTGATCGCGCTGGGAGCCGCGGTCGTCACCACGGCGATCGGGGTGGTCCTGGGCATCGTCGCGGGTTACCTGGGCGGCGTGGTCGACTCGGTGATCATGTGGGTCACCGACGTCGCGCTGGCCATGCCGTTCCTCATCTTCGCGCTGGCCGTGGTCCCGACGTTCTCCCTGCGGTTCTACGGCCCCCGGGACGCGGTGCCCACCTGGTTCGCGGTGACCACGTTGATCGTGGTGTTCGCCGCGTTCGGCTGGACCGGCACGGCGCGGCTCGTCCGTGGACAGGTGGTGTCGCTGCGCGAGCGGGAGTTCGTCGAGGCGGCCCGGGCCAGCGGCGCCGGACTCGGCCACATGCTCTTCCGGCAGCTGCTGCCGAACATCTGGGCGCCCATCCTGGTCGCGTTCTCCCTGGCGGTGCCGTCGTACGTCACCGGTGAGGCGGCGCTGTCCTTCCTCGGCGTCGGGCTGCCCGAGTCGGTCCCGAGCTTCGGCCGGATGATCTACCGCAGCATCGACTACCTGCAGACCGACCCGGCGTACGTCTTCTTCCCGGGCATCACCATCTTCGCGCTCGTGCTGGCGTTCAACCTCTTCGGTGACGCACTGCGCGACGCGCTCGATCCGAAGTCGTCACGGTAAGGGGTTCGGCGCCATGGTCCGGTTCCTGCTGAAGCGGTTGCTGCTGGCGGTCTCGGTGCTGCTCGCGGTGAGCATCGTCAGCTTCCTCATGTTCTTCGCGCTGCCCCGCGACCCGGTCACCGGCATGTGCCCGAAGAACTGCAACGCCGAGCGCCTGGAGCGGGTGCGGACGGAGCTGGGTCTCAACGACCCGAAGCCGACGCAGTACGCCAACTACATGAAGGGCATCTTCGTCGGCCGCGACCTGGGCAGCGCGCAGGGCGGCAAGTGCGAGGCGCCCTGCCTCGGCTACTCGTACGTCAACAGCGAGGCGGTGCGCGACACCTTCGCCCGGGTGCTGCCGGTGACGTTGAACATCGTGCTCCCGGCGGCGGTGCTCTGGCTCGCCCTCGGGGTGGGGCTCGGGATGATATCGGCGCTGCGGCGGGGCTCGCTGCTCGACCGCGTCTCGATCGGGCTCACGCTCACCTTCGCCTCGTTGCAGCTCTACTTCGTCGGCGCCGTGCTGTTGCTGATCTTCGTGTACTCGTTGAAGATCCTGCCGACGCCGCGGTACGTGCCCTTCCTCGACAACCCGGTCGAGTGGGCGCGCGGGCTGGTGCTGGCCTGGGTGACGCTGGCCCTGCTGTTCTCCGCGATCTACGCCCGGCTGTCCCGGGCGCAGATGCTGGAGACGCTCTCCGAGGACTTCGTCCGGACCGCCCGGGCCAAGGGCGTGGCGAAGCGGAAGGTCTACGGGCGGCACGCGTTGCGGGCGGCGATCACGCCGATCGTGACGATCGCCGGTCTGGACGTGGGCGCGGCGCTCGGTGGCACGGTCATCACCGAGACGACGTTCGGCATCCACGGGCTGGGGCGTACCGCCGTGGAGGCGGTCCGCCAGGGCGACCTGCCGACCATCATGGCCACCGTGCTGGTCTCCGCGCTCTTCGTGGTCGTCGCGAACATCGTGGTCGACCTGCTCTACGCGTTCATCGATCCGCGGGTGCGCCTCGGCTGAGCTCCGTGTCGCAGTCGATTCGTTATCTGCTCGAAATTTACCGCGGATGAAAGCTAAGCGAAGCTTTCCTTCATCGGACCCGGAGGAGTGAGTATGCGAGCAAGACTCGCCACCGCCATGGGCGGTGCGATGGCACTGGTGGTCGCACTCAGTGCATGCAGCAAGAACACCGGCGACAACAGCGACAGCGTGGACACCAACAAGCCGCGTAGCGGCGCCATCGCGACCGACCCCAAGGACTCGCTCGGCCCGGCGGCGGAGGTGCCCGGCGCGGCCAAGGGCGGGACCTTCTACATCCTGCGCGAGAACAAGATCTCCCACCTGGACCCGCAGCGGGTCTACTCGTTTGCCGGCCTCATGGGGAGCCAGCTCTACGCCCGCTTCCTCACCACCTTCAAGGACGACGGCAAGGGCAACGTGACCCTGGTCGGCGACCTGGCCGAGACCCCCGGCAAGAACGTCAACAACGACTGCAAGGTCTGGGAATTCAAGATCAAGCAGGGCGTCAAGTTCGAGGACGGCCGTCCGATCACCTCCAAGGAGATCGCGTACGGCATCGCCCGCTCGTTCGACCCCGACCTGACCGGTGGCCCGACCTACCTGCAGGAGTGGCTGGCCGACAGCCCGCAGTACGACACCAAGTGGAACTTCAAGGCCAACAAGACCTCGCTGCCGCCGGGCCTGAGCACCCCGGACGCGCAGACGCTGCGCTTCGAGTTCAACAAGCCGCGCTGTGACCTGCCGTTCGCCGTGTCGCTGCCGGCCACCGCGCCGCTGCCGCCGGACAAGGACACCGGCGTCAACCTGGACAACCAGCCGTTCTCGTCCGGGCCCTACAAGTTCACCAAGCACACGCCCGGCGTGGAGATGGTGCTCGAGCGCAACGAGAACTGGGACCCGACGACCGACCCGGTGCGGCACGCGTACCCGGACAAGTTCGTCTGGACCCTCGGCGCGGACAACGCCACCCAGACCAACCGGGTGCTCGCCGGCACCGGCAACGACGCCGCCGCGGTGGCGACCGGCGGCGTGCCGTCGGAGCTGATCGCGAAGGTCACCGGCGACGCCAAGCTCAAGGAGCGGATGATCGTCGCCGCCACGCCGAACGCCTACCGGCTGAGCATCAACACGACGCGGGTCACCGACCTGTCCGTGCGGCAGGCGATCAACTACGCGATCGACCGCAGCAGCATCACCAAGAACCTCGGCGGCCCCTACGGCGCCGTGCCGCTGACCACGCTGCTGCCGCCCACCACGCTCGGCTACAAGCAGTTCGACGCGTACCCGGCGGGCGAGAGCGGCAACCCGGACAAGGCGAAGGAGCTGCTCGCCGGCAAGTCGGTGAACCTGGTGCTCGGCACCTCCGACGACACCCCGTCGCAGGAGACCGCCACCCAGGTCAAGAACGCCCTGGAGAAGGCCGGCTTCACCGTCACCATCAAGCCGATCCCCGAGGACGGTTACCTCGACTTCGTGAAGAAGAAGAGCAACCCGTGGGACATCTGGGTCGACTCGTGGGCGGCGGACTGGCCCAGCGGGGCGTCGATCCTGCCGGTGCTCTTCGACGGCCGCAACATCAAGGCCGAGGGCAACAGCAACACCTCGCAGCTGAACAACCAGGCCATCAACGCCGAGTTCGACCGGGTGCTCGCCGAGGACCCGGCCAAGCAGGCCGAGGAGTGGAGCGCCCTGGACGAGAAGCTCATGAAGGAGTCGGCGCCGGCGGTGCCGCTGTACAACGAGGTCGTCTCCGTCGCGCACGGTGAGAAGGCCGGCGGCCTCTTCATCGGCAGCATCTTCGGCTGGCCCAGCTTCGTGAACGCCTACGTGAAGCAGTAACCCCAAGCTCGCAAGCAGGGGCCCCTTCTTAACGCCTGGCGTTAAGAAGGGGCCCCTGCTCTACCCCAGGCGTTAACAGGGGGCCCTTCCTTACAGGTGCCGGCGAAGGAAGTCCAGCTCCAGCCGGAGCAGGCGTTCGGCCACGCCGCCGGCGGCCATGTGGCTGGCCCCGGTGAGCGGCAGCACCGCGTGCGGCCGGCCGGCGCCCAGCAGCGCCGCCGAGAGCCGCAGCGTGTGCGCGGCCAGCACGTTGTCGTCGACCAGGCCGTGCACCAGCAGCATGGGCCGGGCCTGCGCCGGGTCGCCGACCGGCTCGGCGGCCAGCTCGACCAGCGAGTGGTGGGCGTAGACATCCATCCCGTCGTCCGGCATCCCCAGGTAGCGCTCGGTGTACGCGGTGTCGTACAGCGTCCAGTCGGTGACCGGGGCGCCGACGATCGCGCACCGGAACAGCTCCGGGTGGCGCAGCACCGCCAGCCCGGCCAGCCAGCCGCCGAACGACCAGCCACGCACCGCCACCCGTTCCAGGTCCAGGTCCGGGTGCTTGCCGGCCAGCGCGGTCAGCGCGTCCACCTGGTCGGTCAGGATCACGTCGGCCACCCGCCGGTGGATCGCCTTCTCGAAGGAGGGGGCGATGCCGGGCGTGCCCCGGTTGTCGATGGTCACCACGGCGAAGCCCTGCTCGGCCCACCACTGCCGTTCCAGCCAGGCCCCCCGCGCCGCGATCACCTCCTGGTGGCCCGGGCCGCCGTAGATGTCCAGCAGCACCGGCAGCTTCGTGCCCTTCACGTGCTCGCCCGGGTAGAGCACCGCGCTCGGCAGCCGCCGGTCGGTCACCCGGACCAGCGTCGGCCGCGGCGCGTACGGCGGGGTCGCGGCCCGCGACGCCAGCTCACCCACCTCGCGGTCGCCGTGCCAGACCCGCCAGCGGGTGCCCGGGTGTTCCAGCGAGGCCACCCCCACGGCCAGGGTGTTGCCGCCGATCGCGGCGGTGTGCCAGCCGGGGTCGCTGCCCATCCGGCGGGCGTCCACCCCACCCCCGATCGCCGTGCGCACGCGGTAGAGGTGGCGCTGGCTCGGCTCGCCCTCGCTCGCCTCGACCAGCAGGTCCGCCGCCGAGTTCGGCCCGGCCGGCAGCCGGCCCACCACCCGCCGCACGTAGAGCGAGGGCGGCGTGAGCAGGGTGCCGTCGGCGAACAGGCAGCGGGCGTCGTACCCGTCGTGGGCCAGCTCGCCGCCGACCAGCACCCGCCCGTCGGGCAGGTGCGCCGGGGTGCCCGGGATCGGCTCCACCCAGCGCGGGTCGGCCAGCTCGGCGTGCACCTGCGTCTCGCCGGTGCGCGGGTCGACCGCCAGCACCAGCCCGTGCTGCTGGGACCGGCGCAGCACGGTGATCAGCGGGCCGCCGTCCGCCCAGTCGACCGAGGTCAGGTACGGGTAGGTCTCCCGGTCCCAGTGCACGTCGACCCAGCCGCCGTCGAGGTCCAGCAGGTGCAGGCTGACCTCCGCGTTCGGCCCACCGGCCCGGGGGTACGCCACGGACGTCGGCGGGCTCGCCGGGTCGGACGGGTCGTGCAGGTGCCAGCGGTCCAGCCGGGACTCGTCGACCCGCGCGGCCAGCACCGAGCGCCCGTCCGGGGACCACCAGTAGCCCCGGAACCGGCCGAACTCCTCCGCCGCGATGTGCTCGGCCAGCCCCCAGGTCACCCCGCTGTCCTCGCCGGCCAGCAGGTTGTCGGTGCCGTCCGGCTCGACCACCCGCAACTGGCCGCGGCGCACCCCCTCGGCCGCGTCGGTGACGTAGGCCAGCCGTTCGCCGGTCGGGTCCGGACGCGGGTCGATCACCGGGCCGACGGCGGCCACCTCGACCACGTCGCCGTGCACCAGGTCGGCCCGGAACAGCCGGCCGGCCAGCGCGAACGCGGCCACCCGGCCGGCGCCGTCCAGGGCGTACGAGCCGATGCCGGCGGCGCTGAGGCGTAGCCGCTCGCGCAGTGCCCGTTCGCCCGGCGCCAGCGCGGCCGGTTCGCCGTCCGCGCCGAGCAGCACCGCCGGGTCGGCGACGAGGTGCTCCTCGCCGGTGGCGACGTCGAGCAGCCAGAGCGCGTCGGCCGGGTCCTCCGGTCCCGACGAGCGCAGGAAGACGACCCGGGAGCCGTCGTCGGCGACGGAAACGGAGCGCGGCGCCCCGTGGCTGAACCGACGGGTGCGGGCGGCCAGCTCGGGAAAGTCCACGCCTGTAGAGAGTAGGCGCGGGCCGGGCGTGATGTGGCCGACCTGGGCGGACGCGTAAGCCTCGGGCGGGCAGGACCGCCGGTTAGAGTGACGGGCGTGACGACGCTGCCCGACCGACGCCTGCTGCTGGTCCACGCGCACCCCGACGACGAGTCCATCGGCACCGGCGCGACGATGGCGCACTACGCCGCCGCCGGCGCCCACGTCACCCTGGTGACCTGCACGCTGGGCGAGGAGGGCGAGATCCACGTGCCGGCGCTGGCCCAGCTCGCCGCGAGCGAGGCCGACCAGCTCGGCGGCTACCGGATCGGCGAGCTGGCGGCCGCCTGCGCCGCGCTCGGCGTCACCGACCACCGCTTCCTCGGTGGCGCGGGCCGCTACCGCGACTCCGGGATGATGGGCCTGGCCACCAACGAGCACCCCCGCGCGTTCTGGCAGGCCGACCTCGACGAGGCCGCCGGGCACCTGCTGGAGATCATCCGGGAGGTCCGCCCGCAGGTGATGATCACGTACGACCCGAACGGCTTCTACGGCCACCCGGACCACATCCAGGCGCACCGGGTCGCCATGCGGGGTGTGGAGCTGGCCGCCGCCGAGGGGATCGCCCCGGCGAAGGTCTACTGGACGGCGATGCCGCGCGGTGTGCTGGAGGCCGGCCTGGACGCGTTCACCGAGTCGTCGGACAACCCCTTCGCCGGCATCGACAGCATCGACGAGCTGCCCTTCGGCACCCCCGACGAGGGGATCGCCGCGCGCATCGACGCCACCGACCAGCACGCCGCCAAGGAGGCGGCCATGCGGGCCCACGCCACCCAGATCCCGGCCACCTCCTGGCTCTACTCGATCGCCGGCAACTTCGGCGCCGAGTTCATGGGGGTCGAGTACTTCACGCTCGCGGTCGGCGAGAAGGGGCCGGGCAGCGGCCCGTACGGCTGGGAGGACGACCTGTTCGCCGGGTTGGCGCCGGATCGGCCGGACCGGTCCCCGGTCGCGGCGGCGGCCGGCCTCCGGTGACGCTGCCCGCCGCACCCATGTCGGTCGCCCCCGAGCAGGAGCCCGCCGCGCCGCCCGAGCCGTCGGGCCGGGCGGTCGACCTCGCGCTGCGCGTCGTCGGCGGGGTCGTGGCGGTCTGGGCCGGCGTGCTCGTCGCGGTGCTCGACCTGCTCTACGCCACGTGGGCCTGGGAGGTGGTCAAGGGGCGTCCCGGGGGTGCCGGCAAGGCCCTGGTCGGCACCGCGCTCGCGCTGGGCGGGGTCGCCGCGGCGGTGGTGCTGACGGTGCTGGTGAGCGGGTTCGCCCACCGGGCGGTGGGCACCCGCTGGGCGGCGGCGCTGGCCGCCCTGCCCTGGTTCGTGGTGATCGTCGCGGGCGGCTTCCGCACGGTCGAGGGCGATCTCGCGCTCAGCGGCGACAACGTGCTCGGCCTCGGGTTGATCGTCGCCGGCGCGATCACCTTCGCGGTGCTGGGCTTCCGGCAGCTCGTGGTGCCGCCGGCCGTCCGCTGAGGGTGCAGCCGCCGCACAGGTTGCGGTGGTAAGTATTCCTGCCAGGAGCCCACCCGGTGGGGGCGGGCGGTACGGCGGGAGGCGTGCGATGTTCCAGCGGTGGCGTGCGGTCGGCGTGCTGGCGGCCGCGCTGTTCGTGGTCAACGTGGCGGCCCGGGTGGTCATCAAGCTGGCCTACCCGGACGACGACACCGCCGCGGGCCGGGTCTCGCTGGTGATGTTCCTGGTCATCGGGCTGATCCTGGCCGCCACGGCGTTCCGCTGGGGCGCGGACCGGCCGGCCGGCCACTGGACCGGCGACCTGGCCGTCGCGGTGGTCGTGGCGTTGGCGCTGACCGTCTTCGTGGGCCCGCTGCTGGTCGGCGAGAACCCGTTCGAGGGCGGCGCCGGCCTCTTCTTCGCCCAGATCTGGCTCTACCTCGCGGCCACCGTGGCCGGCGCGCTGGCCGGCTACCTGGTCCTCACCGCGCTGGGCCGCGACCACCGCTCCCGCCAGCTCAAGCGCTACGCCGAGCTGAAGGCCGCGAAGCCCCGCAAGGTCGTCCGCCGCTGAGGCGGCTCGCCAGCCCGGGGCGTACCAAGGGCGGGTGATCCCGCCGGGGCGCCGTCCCTCGGGGAACGGCGCCCGGGCGGGGCCGGGGCCGCGCCCGCGGTGGGCGCGGCCCGTCGCGCTCAGTTCCGGCCGGCCGGCGAGCCGGGCCGCCCGGTGGCGGGCAGGGCCGGCGTGTCGACCGACTCGGCGAGCGAGCCGGCGCCTCCGGTGATCATGGTGCCCTCCGGGGTGACCACCTCGTCCACGGCGTCCACCTCGGGCGGCACCATGGCGGCCACCACCCGGTCCGCCCGGTCGATGGTCAGCGTCCTGCCCGCGCGGGGTTCGTCGGCGATCCGGACGGGCTGCGGGCTTCCGCCGCCCCGGGCACCGGCGTGGGCGCCGGACCGCTGCCGCGGGACCGTCCCGCCGTCCGCCTCGGCCCCCGACGCCGCCGGCAGGGCAGGCAACCTGGTCGCCTCCGTACCCGGCGCCTCCAGCTCGGCGGCCCGGCGCTCGACCTCCTCGACCTCCGGGGCCTGCGGTGCGACGTCGGCCAGTTCCGCGGCCCGTCGCTCCAGGTCCGCCAGCTCCGTCGCCGCGGGCCGCCGGCGCGTCGCCGATCGCGAGCCGCCGAGCCGACCACGCTCGTCGGAGCCGGAGCGCTTCGTGCCGTCGCGCAGCGCGCGGATCAGGGCGTCGACCAGTTCGGGCTTGCGCATGTCGGCGGTGCCGGTGACGCCGCGCCGGCGGAGCCGGTCGCGCAGCTGGTCGACCTTCAGGCGGGCGATCTCGCTCTCGTTGACGTCGGGGGTGTCCGGGGTCTGGTTGCCGGGCTGCTCCCCGCCATTGCCGCGACCGCGGGGCGCGGAACCGGCGCCCGAGCGACCGGCCGTGCCGCGCCGGCCGGGTCCGGAGCCGGACGAGCTCCGGTCGCGCCCGGAACCCGAGCCGCCCCGCGACCGAGTGGTCGTGCGCCCGTCGCGCAGGGCCTGGATGAGCGCGTCGACCAGTTCGGGCTTGCGCATCCCCGCCGTGCCGGTGACGCCGCGGCGGCGGAGCCGGCCGCGGAGCTGGTCGACCGTGAGGCGCGCGATCTCGCTCTCGTTGATGTCCGGGGTGTCCGGCGTCTGGTTGCCGGGCTCGTTCTTCGTGGCGCCGCTCCCGCGCCGCGCCGTCTTCTGCTTGGCCATCGAGCAGGTCCTTCCTCACCGGGGTACGCACCTCTCCGTACCCCGGACGACCTGCCGGAATCCTGCGATCACACCGGGGCGACCCGGGTCAGGTAGGTGTGGTGGGTGGTGAAGCCGAGCCGCTGGTAGAGGGCCACCGCGGGGGCGTTGTGCTGCTCGACCTGGAGGAAGGCGCGCGTGGCGCCCTCCGCCCGGCCCCAGTCGGCCAGCGCCCGGATGACCGCGCCGGCGAACCCGCGCCGGCGGGCCTCCGGCAGCACCTCGATGAGCGTGAGGCCGAGCCAGCGGCCCCCGCCGGTGACCGTGCCCCGGCCCACCGCGAGCAGCCGCCCGTCGACGGGCAGGTGGGCGAAGCGGATCCGGTCCACGGCGGTGAGCACGTGCCGGGCCGCGTCCGGCAGCCCGCCCTTGCGGCCGGCGGCCACCGCCAGCCACTCGGCCGAGGGCGTGGCCGAGAGGCCGACCGGGGGCAGGTCGGGGCGCTCCGCCGGCAACGCGGTGAGCGGTGCGGTCTGCACCAGCACCGGCGGCCGGGCGGTCCAGCCGCGCGCGTCCAGCTCGGCGCCCACCGGCGCGGCCAGCGGCAGCGGGGTGTTCACCATGGGGGGCTGGCCGCGCTCGGCGTACCAGCGTTCCACGGCGTCGAGCGCGGCGGGCAGCGGGCGGTCCGGGTCGCCGACCGGCAGCGCGCTGTTCGCCCGGCCGGTCCAGCCCTCGGCGCCGCGCAGCAGCCAGTCGCCCAGCCGCCCGCGTACCGGTGCGGGCCACGCCTCGTCGGCGGCCAGTTCCAGGGCGACCACGGCGGCGGCCGTCGGCCGGCGGGCCGGCGGCACCCGCTTCGCGCGGTGCACCTCGTCCACCGGGACCCGCAGCCGCCCCCGGTCGGTGGCCAGCGTGATGTGGGTCTCGCTGAGCTCGACCAGCTCGCCGAGCGCGTCGGAGAAGAGCGGCCGGCCTTCGCGAATCCCCACAATACGCCGGACCACGATCCGGTGTCCCACGTCCTGCTGTCGGAGCACGATCGACCCCCTCCCCGGCGAGATACTAGGCTCTTACCGTCGCGGATGATCGCGGCGAGTCTTGCGGAGGAGAAGACCGGTGACCTACATCATCGCCGAGCCGTGCGTGGATGTGCTCGACAAGGCATGCATCGAGGAGTGCCCGGTCGACTGCATCTACGAGGGCAATCGGATGCTCTACATCCACCCCGACGAGTGCGTCGACTGTGGTGCCTGTGAGCCGGTCTGCCCGGTCGAAGCGATCTTCTACGAGGACGACGTCCCGGAGCAGTGGAAGGACTACACCGGGGCGAACTACGAGTTCTTCGAGGACCTGGGCTCGCCGGGCGGCGCTTCCAAGATCGGCAAGGTGGAGAAGGACGCGACCTTCGTGGCCGCGCAGCCGCCGCGCGGAGAGGGCCACTGAACCGGTCCGCGCCGGTCTCGTCGCGGCTGCCCGAGTTCACCTGGGACTCCCTGGACGCCGCGGCCGCGACGGCCGCGGCGCACCCGGGCGGTCTCATCAACCTCTCGATGGGCACGCCGGTCGACCCGGTGCCGGCGCTGATCCGGCAGGCGCTGGCCGACGCGTCGGACGCGCCGGGCTACCCGCTGACCGCGGGCACGCCCTCGCTGCGGGCCGCCATCGCGGCCTGGGTGGCGCGCGCCTGCGGTGCGGGCGTCGACGGGCTCGGGGTGCTGCCGACCATCGGCTCCAAGGAACTGGTCGCCTGGCTTCCCGCCCTGCTCGGCATCGGTCCCGGTGACGTGGTCGTGGTGCCGTCCATCGCCTACCCGACGTACGAGGACGGGGCCCGGCTGGCCGGCGCCACCACGGTGCGCACCGACTCGCTGACCGCCCTGGGCCCCGACCCGCGGGTCCGGCTCGTGTGGGTGAACTCGCCCGGCAACCCGACCGGGCGGGTGTTGCCCGCCGGCCACCTGCGCAAGGTGGTCGACTGGGCGCGGGAGCGCGGCGCGGTGGTCGCCAGCGACGAGTGCTACCTGCCGCTGGGCTGGGACGCCGAGCCCGTCTCGGTCCTCTCGCCCGAGGTCTGCGGCGGGTCGTACGAGGGTGTGCTGGCGGTGCACTCGCTCTCCAAGCGCTCGAACCTGGCCGGCTACCGGGCCGGTTTCGTGGCCGGCGACCCGGCGCTGGTGGCCGAGCTGCTCAAGGTCCGTAAGCACGCCGGCATGATCGTGCCCGCCCCGGTGCAGGCCGCCATGGTGGCCGCCCTGGGCGACCAGGCGCACGCCGACGCGCAGCGGGAGCGCTACCGGGCCCGGCGGGAGAAGCTCCACGCCGCGTTCACCGGCGCCGGTTTCACCGTCGAGCACTCCGAGGCGGGGCTCTACCTCTGGATGACCCGGGACGAGGACTGCTGGGACACCGTCGACTGGCTGGCCCGGCGGGGCATCCTGGTCGCGGCCGGCGTCTTCTACGGCCCGGCCGGCGCCCGGCACGTCCGGGTGGCGCTGACCGAGTCCGACGAGCACGTCGACGCGGTCGCCGGCCGGCTCGCCGAGGTCTGACCGCGCGCCGCGGCGGCCGGCCCGAGCAGGGCCGGCCCCCGCGACCGGGTCACTCGTTGATCTGCTCGAACACCCGCAGCAGCGTGTCCCGGCTGTGCTTCTCCAGGAACTCGCTGGCCATCAGCTCCTGCACCTGCACGCTCCGGCCGTCGTGGAGGGTGATGACCGCCTTCAGCGGCACCCGCTTGGTCACCTCGACCGAGCGGATCTCCTCGTACGGCAGGAACGGGTTCCGGCTGGCCACCTCGGCGACCGGTGTCGCGCTCAGCACCTCCTTGAGCCGCTTCTCACCCTCGTGCGCCTTGCCCGGATCGGGGACCAGGACCAGGCCGTTGTCCAGCACGTACACGTCGTGCTCCCGGCCGTCGATCTTGATGTTCGCAAGCGCGGCGATCAGGTCGGCGTTCCGCGCCGAGGCCCGGGCCTGGACCACCGTCGACTGCCGCACGTCGACGCCCAGCTCGGCCAGCCGGGCGAGCGCCTCGTCCAGGGTCTCCGGGGCGACCGCCAGCTTGGCGATCTCCGCCAGGTCCCACGGCTCCCCCGAGCGACCGACCAGCCGGGCGGGATCGGACCAGGAGAGCTGCCAGTACGCCCGGCCCGAGCGGACCGCCGCGTTGTCGAGCAGCGTCTCCATCGGGCCGGCGAAGGCGGCCGCCGCCTCCCGGCGGGTGGTGTTGGTGAAGAACTGCTCGGCGAACTCACCGAGCCGGCCGGCGCGGACCAGCTCCAGGACGGTGGGCAGGCCCGGCTCCGGCGTGCCGGTGAACCGGCCGGCCGCGCGGTAGATCCGGTCCGCCCGCTGCTGCACCCCGGCGGCGATCGACTCGGCGATGAACTCCGGCCAGGGCAGCAGGCGGCGGGAGCCGTGCGCGACGATCAGGCTCTGCAGGGCCCGGCCGGCGCCCACCACGTCGGCGAGCAGGGTCCAGGCCGGCCGGTCGTCCGGCGTGACGTGCACCGGAGGGATCTGGTCCATCGCGGCGACGCGTGCACCGATCGGCGGGTGGGTGTCCCAGCGGGACGCCGGCCCCTCCGGGGCGTTCTCCCGCAGCTCGTCGATCTCGTTCCGACGCGCCTGCAGGAGATGGCCGAAGCCGCCGAAGAAGTCGTCCGGCGCCAGTCCGACCGACCAACCCGGGTCGACGTACCGGGTCTCGTAGAAGCGCCAGGCCGCGTCGAGGGCGGGCAGGGTCCGCAGCGCCGAGGACGCGGCCTGGTGCCCGGCGATCTGCACCGAGGCGCGGTCCGCCTCCAGCTCCTGTCGACGGGACGCGGCGTTGTCGACCAGCAGGTAGAGCTTCGCGTACTGCTTGAAGACCCAACCGATCGGGTTGCGCGGGCTGATCCGCTCGATGGTCTCGCCGATGGCGAGCCGTCCCCGGTAGGCGACGCCGCCCAGCCGGGTGTGCCGGCCGGAGTAGTGACCCAGCTCGTGCGCCAGCACCGAGCGGAGCTGGTCGATCCGCATGGCCTGGAGCAGTGGCAGTCCCACGTAGAGGGTCCGTCGCCCGCCGACCAGGCCGAGCAGGCGGCTCTGCTCGCCGACCGCCGCGTTCACCTCGGGCACCAGGCGGATCTCGTCGGGCGCGCGGGTGCCGACCGCGGCGGCCAGCTCCCGCACCGTGGCCCAGAGCCATGGGGCACCCCGCTCGTCCAGGATCAGGCCGGGCGCCGGCTCGTTCTTGGTGCGGATCGCCTTCCACAGCCCCACGCCGACGGCGCCGAGGGCGACGACCAGCGGCAGCAGCAGCTTGCCGGTGATCACACCGCTGGTGTGGCTGAACAGCCAGACGCCGAGCGCGGCCACGGCGGCGAGCTGGAGCAGCGCGACGACGTAGAAACCGATCAACATGACCACCGAGGCGAGCGCCCGGTACGTGGCGGACATGTGCTTCCTTTCCCCGTTGAGACCGGCCCGTCCGGTCGGGCCGCCGGGGGACCGTACGACGTGAGCGCGGCTCGGACAACCCCCTTCCGTGCCCATCCGGCCGCCCCTACGATCTCCGTCGACCGACACGGGGGAGGACGAGGACATGTGGCCGTTCCGGCGGAGGACGAAGCAGCAGAGTGGACCGGCGCTGCCGGTCGACCCGACGATGGGTGACCCGGCCGCCGGGGCGTTGTCCGAGGCGCTGGCCCGGCGGGACTGGCGGACCGCCCGGGACGTGCTGGTCACCGTCACCGACCCCGACCACCAGGCGTTCTGCCTCTCCGCGGCGGGCCGGGTGCCGGGCGTGCAGGAGTGGATCGGCGAATGGGCCGACGCCGAGCCGCGCGCCACCCTTCCGCTGCTGGTCCGGGGAACCCACGCCGTGCACTGGGCCTGGGAGGCCCGGGGCGGCGCCTCCTCCTCGCTGACCAGCCAGGAGCAGTTCCGCGAGTTCCGCAAGCGGCTGACCTTCGCCGAGAACCTGCTGGACGAGGTGGCCGCGCGGGACCCGGACGACACCACGGCCCGGGCCTTCCTGGTCACCTCGGCACGGGGTCGCCAGGTGGACCGGGAGGAGGCGGCGCGGCGCTTCGCCGACGTGGTCGCCCGGCACCCGTGGCACCGGCTGGCGCACGTCCAGATGCTTCAGTACCGGTGCGCCAAGTGGTTCGGCAGCGACGAGGAGATGTTCGACTTCGCCCGGTCCGCGGCGGCCAAGGCGCCGGCCGCCAGCGGCCTGGCCCACCTGGTCGCGGCGGCCCACCTGGAGATGTGGCTGAAGCTGCCCTCCGGGGAGGACGACGCCCACCTCCGCGATCCCGGGGTGCTCGCCGAGCTGCGCGCCGCGGCCGACCAGTCGGTGCGCCACCCGGAGCACGGCCGCTACCCGGGCTGGCCGCAGCCGCACAACAACTTCGCGATGTGCTTCGCGGTGGGCGGCGACCACGCCGCCGCCGCGGAGCGCTTCCAGGCGCTCGGCGACCAGGTGACCGAGCTGCCGTGGACGTACTTCGGCGACCCGGGCCGGGCGTACGCCCGGTGGCGGCGGACGGTGACGGAACGTCAGGCCTGAGCCGCGGACGGGTATCCTCGGCGGGACTTCCAGCGGGGCCGGGGCCGGCTCCGGACGACGGGACGCCGAGGTGGGCCGATGGTGGGCGGGGCCGGCGGGCAGGCGCGCGCGGCGGTGGTCGGCACCGGCCTGATCGGGGGGTCGGTGCTGCTCCGGCTGCGCGACGCCGGGCTCGACGTGGCCGGCTGGGACCCGGACCCGGCGACCCGGCGCCGGGTCCGCGAGCAGGGCGTCGCCGCGCCCGACACGGTCGAGGAGGCGGTCGCCGGCCGGGACGTCGTGTTCCTGTGCGGCCCGCTGCCCACCCTGCCCGCGACGGTGGCGTCGGTGGCCGCGGCCACCGACGACCGGTGCGTGCTCACCGACGTGGGCAGCACCAAGGCCGAGGTGGCCACGGCGGCCGTCGCGCAGGGGCTCGGGCACCGGTTCGTGCCCGGCCACCCGATGGCCGGCGCCGACCGGGCCGGCCTCGACGCCGCCAGCCCGGCGCTGCTCGACGGGGCCGCGTGGGTGCTCTGCCCGGGGCCGACCGGGATGCCCGCGTTCCGGTCGCTCGCCGCGCTGCTCATCGACGTCTTCCACGCCCGGGTGGTGCCGATGTCCGCCCCGGAGCACGACAGCGCCGCCGCGCTCGCCTCCCACCTGCCCCACCTGCTCGCCGGCGCGCTGGCCGGCACGGTGCAGCGCTCGGCGCTGCGCGACGCGGTGCTCGCGCTCGCCGCCGGCAGCTTCTCCGACGGCACCCGGGTGGCCGGCGGGCCGCCCGAGCGGACCGCGAACATGTTGCTCGGCAACCGGGAGCGCGTGCTGGCCGAGCTGGACGCGGTCCGGGCCTACCTCGACGAGCTGGCCGAGGCGCTGCGGGCCGGCGACCCCGGAAAGCTGGCCGGCCGGCTCGCCGAGGGCCGCACCGCCCGGGCCGCCCTGCGCGGCCGCGCGTTCACCGCCCACCGGCGCGAGTTCCCGGCCGCCGCCGACCACGCCGGGGAACTGGCCTACCTGCGCGAGCTGGGCGCGGCCGGCGGTCACCTGACCGGCTGCCGGCTGGCGGCGGGCGGGGTCACCTACACGGGCCACCTTCCGGCCACCCCGCCACTAGGCTGAGCCGCATGGCGGACGCACCGGTCGTGGCGGTACGCGGCGAGGCGTACCGGGAGGCGGCCCCCGAGCTGGCCCGGTTCACCGTGACCGCGACCGCGCGGGACCGCGACCGGGAGACCACGCTGGCCCGGTTGGCCGAGCGGACCGCCGCCGTGCGGGTGCTGCTCGACGCGGCCGAGCCGGCCGTGGAGCGGCGGGAGACCGGCCAGCTCCGGGTCTGGCCGGAGACGAAGCGCTCGGGTGAGCGGGTGGTGGCCTACCACGGCAGCGTGACCACCACGGTCACCGTCGTCGACTTCACCGCGCTCGGCGAGCTGATGCTGCGCCTGGCCGACCAGGAGCAGGTCGAGGTGGCCGGTCCGTGGTGGTCGCTGCGGCCGGACAGCCCGGCCTACCGGGAGGCCAGGCACGCCGCGATCGCGGACGCCCTGGCCCGCGCCCGGGAATACGCCGAAGCGCTCGGCGCCCGGGTGACCGCCCTGCGGGAGCTGGCCGACACCGGCCTGGCCACCGCCCCGCCGATGATGGCGAAGGCGGGCTTCGGCCGGGCCGGGGAGGCCGCCCCCGAGCTGGAGCTGGATCCGCAGCCGCAGCCGGTGCAGGCGGCGGTCGAGGCCCGGTTCACCATCAGCGAACCGGTGCTCGGCTGATGGCCCCCGCGCAGGTGCTGCCGCTCGGCGAGCTGGTGGCCCGGGCCCGGGCCCTCGCCGGGGACGGCCCGCGGCAGCTGCTCGGCATCGCCGGCGCGCCGGGAGCGGGCAAGTCCACGCTGGCCGAGCGGATCGTCGCCGAGGTGGGTCCGGCCGCCCGGCTGGTGCCCATGGACGGCTTCCACCTGGCCCAGTCGGAGCTGACCCGGCTGGGCCGGGACGCGCGCAAGGGCGCGCCGGACACGTTCGACGCCAACGGCTTCGTCTCCACCCTGCGCCGCCTGCGCCGGCTGGAGCCGACCTCGGTGTGGGCGCCGGCGTTCCGGCGCGACCTGGAGGAGCCGGTCGCCGGCGCGATCGAGGTGCCGCCCGAGGTGCGGCTCGTGGTGACCGAGGGCAACTACCTGCTGGTGCGCGACGAGCCGTGGGAGGAGGTGCGCACCCTGCTGCATGAGATCTGGTTCCTCGACCTCGACGCCGAGCTGCGGGTGCGCCGGCTCACCGCCCGGCACGAGGCGTACGGGAAGACGCCGGAGCAGGCCCGCGCCTGGGCGCTCGGCAGCGACGAGGCCAACGCCCGGCTCGTCACCGGCACGGCCGAGCACGCCGACCTGGTGGTCCGGCTAGCCGACCCCCTGCCGGGGTGACGGCACGGCCCGGCGCAGCAGCCGCGCCACCACGGCCCGCTCCCGGGTGAACTCGGCCGCCTCCGGATAGCCGCTGTGGTTGCGGATGGGCGGGTCGGCCACCTCGCCCCCGACGGGGTGCAGCGCCTCCGGGTCGGCCACCGGCACGTCCCGTTCCCCGGCGGTCACCGGCCAGCCCAGAGGATCGGTGTCGCGCCAGAAGTTGGTCCACGAGACGTGCCCGCCGGGCCAGGTGAGCGCCCGGGCCAGGGTGCGCAGCCGCTCGGGGCCGAAGTACGCGGGGAAGACCCGGCCGTAGAGGCGGGTGAGCTGGCATCCGTAGGAGAAGAACCAGGTCCGCCGTCGCCACCGGTGGGGCAGCTGCAGCAGCATGGCGGCGCAGATGACGGTGCCCTGGCTGTGCCCAGAGAGGATCACGCCGTCCATCCGGTCGGGGTGCAGCGGGGGGAGCGCGAGCAGCCCGGCGACCCGGGTCTGGAGTTCCGGCACGGCGCGCTCGGCGTAGCTGGGCGGGGCGAGCGGGTGCGCGGCCCGGGGCCAGAAGGTGCCGACGTCCCAGATGACGCCGACCGAGCGGCGCACCGTGTCGGTGCGGTAGACCAGCAGCCCGAGCGCGCTGATCACCACCGGCAGCCAGCCGAGCATGGTGTCGCCCCGGTTGGCGGTCCAGTGGATGACGGCCGGCCATCCGGAGGGGGAGAGCGGGCTGGGCCGGCTGCGGGAGAACGCGGCCGCGCAGCAGAGCGTCACCAGCACCACGGAGACGGCCGCGTAGCAGCCGACCAGCCGGATCGCGTGCTCGCCGACCAGCCGGTGCAGCGCCCGGAACGTGCTGACGTCGCGGCAGCGGCGCAGGTCGTGCGCGGAGAGGCCGGCGTTGTCGGCGGTGAGGACGGTGTACTCGACCCGGCGCAGGGACTGAAGCAGCACGGCGGCCCGGACCAGCATCGCGAGCAGGGCGAGCAGGGCGACCACGCAGGCCAGCCCGGCCCAGAAGACCGCCAGCGGGGGCACCACCCGGCTGTGGCCGCTCGGGTCGGCCCGGCTGTCGAGCCGGTCGCTGACCCAGTAGAGGAGCCCGGCGCAGTAGGCGACCGCCATCATCCACCCGAAGCCGGCGATGAGCGCCGGGCCGCGGCCGCCCCAGGCGAGGTCGGTGTGCGCGCCGAGCGGCTGCACCGGCACGGCCGGCCGGCTCCGCGGCAGGAGCAGCCCGGTCACGGCGATCGCGATGGCCGGCCCGGCGAGCGTCCAGTTGCTCAGGGCGTCCGGCGCGTCCGGGAGGCCGGGCAGGCCGCGCTCGGTCCAGGCCAGCCCGATCGGCAGCAGCAGGCCGCCGGCCACCGGCCCGAACAGGGCGCGCCGCCCGGAGCGGTTCACCGCGCCGATGGTGACCAGCAGCAGCGCCTGGTACGTGGCGAGCCAGGCGACCGCGGTGTCGTAGCCGGGCAGCGACCGGTCGGTGCGGCAGCCCGCGATGCCCGGGTCGGTGACGCACCCGATGGGCGGCCGGTACGTGGACAGCGGCCGGCCGGCGGGACCGTCGGGCAGCAGGAGCAGGGTGAACGTCCCGGCCAGGCCCAGCCCGGTGAGCAGCGCCAGGGTCGCGCTCCACCGGCCGAGTGGCGTGGCGCCCTGCCGCCGGGTCAGCCAGGGCCGGCCCAACGCCACCACGGCGATCGCCACCACGGCCGCGAGCAGGCCGACGGTCGGCCAGGCGACCGCGGCCCGCAGCCCGCGCGGCGGGTCCATGACCATCACCGCGGCCACCGGGACCGCCGCGGCGATCACCGCTCCGGTGCACAGGTGCAGGACGGCGGCCCGGCGCAGCTGCCCCTCGCCGTTCCAGAAGGTCGGGTCCTGGAGCGGGTTCTCCAGCGGCTCCGGCCGGTCCGGCGGGTCGGCGGGCGGGCCGTCCTGCCGCGCCGCGGGGCGGGGGTGCGGTTCGGCGGGCATCTCCGCCTCGTACTGGTAGGTGCGCCAGGCGACCCCGCCGAGCCCGGCCAGCAGGAGCAGCGGCACCAGCAGGCCGGCGGCGAGCGCGCGGGTGTCCTGGCGCCACCAGGCGTTGCCGAGGAACTCCATCGGGCCGGGGAGGTGGCCGAGGCAGTCCAGGCCGACGCACTGCCAGCCGATCAGGTCCACCCCGATCCCGGTCGCCGTGATCACGAGGGTGCCGGTGAGGCTCAGGCAGAACAGCCGGATGAGCCAGGCGGTGATCCCGGAGCGGCTGGCCCAGCGTTCCTGGTCCGGGTCCGGCGGGATTCCGGTGCGGGCGTAGAGCGCCACGTTGGCCAGGGTGAAGGGCAGCAGCAGCGTCCACAGGGCCCGCTCGACGTCGCGCCGGGTCCGCGCGCCGGAGGTCAACTGCCCCCAGCTGTACGCCTCGACGGTGATCGGGTCGTCCCGGCCGGCCGTGCTGGCGCGGTAGAAGCCGGTGACCGCGCCGCCGGCGACCAGGTCGGGCTGCGCGCCGTCGCCGCCGGGGGCGGGGCGCAGTCCGAGCAGCTGGTCGGGCGGGGTGTTCGACACCCCGTGTACGCGCAGTTCGAGCACCCGTTCCATGACGCCCCCTGGGTGAACCGTCCACTACTCAGAGTGCACCCTCGGGCCGGAATCCGCACCCCGCCGAAGCGTCGTTTCAGCAGGTCAGACGGTCTCTTCGAGGCTCCGAACCGGACGAGCGGGGTTACCCAAGGCCACCACATTGGGGGGTAGGTCCCGGGTCACCACCGCGCCCGCGCCGACCACGGTGTTGTCCCCGATGGTCACGCCGGCCAGCACGATGACCCCGCCGCCGAGCCAGACGTTGTCGCCGATGGTGATCGGCTGGGCCGCCTCCCACTTGGCCCGCCGGGCCGCCGGTTCGACCGGGTGGGTGGCGGTGAGGAGCTGCACGTTCGGCCCGATCTGGACGTCGGCGCCGATGGTGATCCGCGCGACGTCGAGGAAGACCGCGTTGAAGTTGACGAAGCTGCGCGGCCCGATGTGGGTCTGGTGGCCGTAGTCGCAGTAGAGCGGCGGGCGCACCCAGGTGCCCTCGCCGACCGAGCCGAGCAGCTCGCGGAGGGCGGCGAGGCGGCCTTCCGGGTCGTCGGCGGAGCTGCGGTTGAAGTGTTCGCTGAGCCGGGCGGCCCGGTCCAGATCGGCGGTGATCTCCGGGTCGTCGGCGATGTACGGCTCGCCGGCGAGCATGCGGTCCTTCATGGCGGTCACCGGGCGATCCTGCCCCGAAGGACGGCGGCTGCGGGACCGGTTCCGTCGGATAGACGACTTCCGATTACATACGCGGTATGCAATTCTGACCATCTGCGTCGATGCGTACCCATCGATGAAGACGCTTGACGAAGGAGGAACGTTGCGCCGAAATCGAAGAAGAATCGCCGGCCTCGGCCTCACCCTCGGGCTGGCGCTGGGCGTGCCCCTGCCGGCCTCCGCCGCCCCGGCGGCCACCACGGACCGCGCCCCGGCCCGCGCCGCGGCGGCGCGGCCCGGCGAGCCGGTCACCGTCACCCTCATCACCGGCGACCGGGTCACCGTCACCGCCGCCGGACAGGCGGCGGTCCGCCCCGGCGCCGGCCGCGCCGAAGTCGGCTTCCTGGTCACCCGGGAACGCGGCCACCTCACCGTGCTGCCGCAGGACGCGCTGCCCCTGGTCCGGGCCGGCCGGGTCGACCGGCGGCTGTTCGACGTCACCGGGCTGGTCGCGGCCGGCTACGACGACGCCCGGCGGGACACGCTTCCGCTGCTCGTGTCGTACCGGCCGGGTTCGGCCCGACGGGCGGCGGCCCCGGTGGCCGGCACCCGGGTGACCCGCGACCTGCCGGCGATCGGCGGCGCGGCGCTGGTCGCGACGAAGGCCGACACCGCCGCGGTCTGGGGCGCGGTCACGGCGGACCGGGCCGGCGCCCGGGTCGACGCGGCGGGGGATGTCGACCGGATCTGGCTGGACGGCCGGCGGCGCGTCACCCTGGACCACAGCGTGCCGCAGATCGGCGCCCCCACGGCCTGGGCCGCCGGTTTCACCGGCAAGGGGGTCAGCGTCGCGGTGCTCGACACCGGCGTCGACCTCAGCCACCCGGATCTGGCCGGCCGGGTCGCCGACTCGCGCAACTTCAGCGAGGCGGCCGAGTCGGACGACATGGTCGGGCACGGCACGCACGTGGCGTCGATCATCGCGGGCAGCGGGGCCGCCTCCGGCGGGAAGTACCGCGGCGTCGCCCCCGACGCCACCCTGCTCTCCGGCAAGGTCTGCGAGAACGAGGGCTGCACCGAGTCGGCGATCCTCGCCGGGATGCAGTGGGCCGCGGCCGAGAAGCACGCCAGCGTGGTCAACATGAGCCTCAGCGGCGCGGACTTCCCCGAGGTGGACCCGCTGGAGCAGGCCGTCGAGACGCTGACCGCGCAGACCGGCACGCTGTTCGTGGTGGCCGCCGGCAACGACGGCGCCGACGGGTCGGTCGGCTCGCCGGCCACCGCCGACGCCGCGCTGGCGGTCGGCGCGGTCGACCGGGACGACAAGCTGGCCGACTTCTCCAGCCGGGGGCCGCGGGTCGACGGCGGGCTCAAGCCGGACATCACCGCGCCCGGCGTCGAGATCGTGGCCGCCCGGGCCGCCAACGGCACCATCGGTGACCCGGTGGGGGACCGCTACGTCTCCCTCTCCGGCACCTCGATGGCCACGCCGCACGTGGCCGGCGCGGTGGCACTGCTCGCCCAGCAGCACCCCGGCTGGACCGCCGGGCGGTACAAGGCCACGCTGATGGCCTCGGCGAGGCCGCACCCCGACCAGACGGCGTTCCAGCAGGGCGCGGGACGGGTCGACGTGGCCCACGCGATCACCGAGCAGGTCACCAGCGACCCGCCCAGCGTCTCGTTCGGGCTGACGGCCTGGCCGCACGGTGACGACCAGCCGGTCGCCCGCACGGTCACCTACCGCAACGGCGGGACCGGCCCGCTCACCCTCGACCTCACCGTCGACGTCACCGGCCCGGACGGGCGCGCCGCACCGGCCGGCATGTTCACCCTCGGCGCGTCCCGGCTCACCGTGCCGGCCGGCGGGACCGCCCAGGTCACGGTCACCGCGGACACCCGGCTCGGCGGCCTGGACGGCTACTGGACCGGCCGGCTGGTCGCCCGCGCGGGCGACACGGTCACGGTCACGCCGCTGGCGGTCAACCGCGAGGTCGAGAGCTACGACCTGACCGTCGTGCACCGCGACCGGGCCGGCCAGCTCACCGGTGACTACTTCACCACCCTCGTCGGGCTGGACGGTGTCCTGTACCGGGACGTGTACGACGCCGACGGCGAGGCGCGGATCCGCCTCCCCAAGGGCCGGTACGGCCTGAACAGCCTGATCTACGTGCCGGGGGAGGAGAGCTGGACCGAGGTGTCCATGCTGGCCCAGCCGGAACTGGTGGTGAGCGGCGACCAGCGGCTCACCGTCGACGCCCGGCGGGCGAAGCCGGTCCGGTCCACCGTGCCGCAGCGCGGCGCGGCCCCACTGCTGATCGACCTCTCGGCCAACTGGTCCACCGAGGACGCCACCTACGGGTTCGGGCTCTGGACGTCCAGCTTCGACGGCCTCTACAGCGGCCAGCTCGGGCGCGGCGTCTCCGACTCCCTCTTCGTCGCCGCCCTGGCCAGCCAGTGGCTCGAACCGACGGCGCCGGAGCGCAGCCCCTACCTCTACGCCCTCAACGAGCTGTTCCCCGGGCGGATGCCGACCGGGTTCGTCCGGCACTACCGGCCGGCGGACCTGGCCACCGTCACCCACCGGTTCGCGGCCGGCTACGCGGGGCTGGAGAACGAGCGGATCGTCTTCCCGGAGTCCGACTACAACATCGGCGGCTCGGCGATCGTCGTGCCCGTTCCGGTGCCCGGGAAGCGGGTCGAGCACTACAGCACGGCCCGCACCGGCTGGAGTTCCGAGCTCGACTTCGGTACGCGGGGCGAGGACGGCTGGTTGGAGGTGCGGGCCGTGCTGGAGTCGGTGCCGACCCGCTACCGGGCCGGCCGGACCTACCGGGAGGACTGGAACAGCGCGCCGTACGGACCGTCGTTCCCGCAGCCGCGCTGGCCGGAGCAGGGCATCACCCGCAGCGGGGACACCCTCGTGGTCTCCCTGCCGGTGCACAGCGACGCCGCCGGCCACCCCGGCGGCTCGCTCAACGACACCGACCGGACCGCGCTCTACCGCAACGGGAAGCTCCTCGCGGAGCAGCCCGCCCCGGGGTACGGCGAGTTCCAGGTGCCGCCGGGCGCCGCGAGCTACCGGCTGGAGACCTCGGCCACCCGGGGCTTCACGGACCTGAGCACCGAGGTCTCGGCCGCCTGGACGTTCCGGTCCCAGCGGGTGCCCGGTGACGACTGGGTGCGGCTGCCGGCCATGGCCGTCCGCTTCGCCCCGCCGCTGGCCGTGGACAACAGCGCCCCGGCCGGCCGGACCTTCACCATCCCGGTGACAGTGCAGCGGCAGCCCGGCGCGCCGGCCACCCCGGTCGCGGCGCTCACCGTCGACGTCTCCTACGACGGTGGGAAGACCTGGCGCAGGGCGGCCCTGCACCGGCAGGGCGCGGGCTGGGCGGCCACGGTCCGGCACCCGGCCGGCCCCGGCTACGTCTCGTTGCGGGCCACCGCCCGGGACCGCGCCGGCAACACGGTCACCCAGCGGATCATCCAGGCGTACCGCCTGCGGTGAGCCGGTCGTCCGGGAACGCCGACAGGCCGCCCGGACGGCGGACGGGCCGGGGCGGAAAGCCCCGGCCCGTCCCGCGTCGTCGCTCAGTCGTTGGCGTGCAGCGCCGCGTTCAGCTCGATGCCCCGGCCGGTGCGCGGCTTCGCCTCCAGCGCGCCGGTCACCGAGTTGCGCCAGAACAGCAGGCCGTCCACGCCGGAGAGCTCGCGGGCCTTGACCACCCGCCCGTCCGGCAGGGTGATCTTCGAGGCGGCGGTGATGTAGCAGCCGGCCTCCACCACGCAGTCGTCGCCCAGGGTGATGCCCACGCCCGCGTTCGCGCCGACCAGGCTGCGCTCGCCGATGCGCACCTTCTCGGTGCCGCCGCCGGAGAGGGTGCCCATGATCGAGGCGCCCCCGCCGATGTCCGAGCCGTCGCCGACCACCACGCCCTGCACGATCCGCCCCTCGACCATCGAGGTGCCCAGCGTGCCGGCGTTGAAGTTGACGAAGCCCTCGTGCATCACGGTGGTGCCGGCGGCCAGGTGCGCCCCGAGCCGGACCCGGTCCGCGTCGGCGATGCGCACGCCGGCCGGGACCACGTAGTCGGTCATCCGGGGGAACTTGTCCACCCCGTGCACGGACAGGTGGCGGCCGGCGGCCCGCTCGATGACCCGCAGCTCGTCGACCCGCTCCGGCGGGCACGGCCCGGCCGAGGTCCAGGCCACGTTGGCCAGCTTGCCGAAGATGCCGTCGAGGTTGAGCTCGTTGGGCCGCACCAGGCGGTGGGAGAGCAGGTGCAAGCGGAGGTACGCGTCCGCGGCGTCCTTGATCGGGTCGTCCAGCGAGCCGATCACGGTGACCACCTGGACCGTGCGCAGGCCGGGCAGCGCCCGCTCGCCGACCGCGCCGGGCGGCAGGTCCAGCACGTCGGCCTCGTCCTCACCGGCGACCAGCGGCAGCTCGCCGAGCCCCAGCTTGCCGGTGGGATACCAGGTGTCCAGCACCTGGTCGTCAGCGGTGATCGTGGCCAGGCCGATGCCCCAGGCAGACTGTGCGGTCGTCACGGTGCTGACGGTACCGTGCGAGACATGCAGAACCCGTTGACCCCCGAGGTCTTGGCCGATCCGGTGGCGCTGACCCGCGCGCTGGTCGACATCGAGTCCGTGTCGCTCAACGAGAAGGCCATCGCCGACTGCGTCGAGGAGGTGCTGCGGGGCGTGCCGCACCTCACCACCTACCGGCACTCCAACACCGTGATGGCGCGCACCGACCTGGGCCGGGCACGGCGGGTGGTGCTCGCCGGCCACCTGGACACTGTGCCGCTCAACGACAACTTCCCGTCGACCATGCGCGGCGACCTGATGTACGGCTGCGGCACCTCCGACATGAAGTCGGGCGTGGCCTTCGCGCTGCACCTGGCCGTGACCCTGCCCGACCCGCGCTACGACGTGACCTACTTCTTCTACGAGGCCGAGGAGATCGAGTCGAGGTACAACGGCCTCACCCTCGTCTCCCAGGCGCACCCGGAGTGGCTGGCGGCCGACTTCGCGCTGCTGCTGGAGCCGACGTACGGGATCGTCGAGGCGGGTTGCCAGGGCACCATGCGGGCGATCGTCACCACGCACGGCGAGCGGGCCCACGCGGCCCGGTCCTGGCACGGGGTGAACGCCATCCACGGCGCCAATGAGGTGCTGCGCCGGCTGACCACGTACGAGGCGCGCCGGGTCACCATCGAGGGCTGCGACTTCCGCGAGGGCCTGAACGCGGTGCGGATCACCGGCGGGGTGGCGGGCAACGTCATCCCCGACCGCTGCGAGATCGAGATCAACTACCGGTACGCCCCGGACCGTGACCCGGCGGCGGCCGAGGCGCACCTGCGCGAGGTCTTCGCCGGCTTCGACCTGACGGTCACCGACGCGGCGGCCGGCGCGGCCCCGGGCCTGGACAACCCGCCGGCGCAGGAGTTCCTGGCCGCGGTCGGCGCGGCCCCGATCGGAAAGTTCGGCTGGACGGACGTGGCCCGGTTCGCGGCCATGGGCATCCCGGCGCTGAACTTCGGACCCGGCGACCCCAACCTGGCCCACCACAAGGACGAGCACGTCGAGCTGACGAAGATCCGCGACGGCGCGGCCACCCTGCACCGCTGGCTCGCCCCGTCCTGAGTACGCGACCGGGGGCCCGCGTCGGTGACGCGGGCCCCCGGCCGGACCATCAGAGCGTGGTCGTCAGCGGGCTGTCCGTCTCGGTGGTCTCGCCGGTGAGGTCGGTGTGGTGGGCTTCCATCATCCGGGCGCGGCGGCGCTCGGCCACCACGTCACGGATCCGCCGCTGCATCTGCCGGCGGATCCGGATCATCTCGCTGTTGCTGATCAACGCTGGCTCCTCCCCCGAAGGCGCGTCGCCGGGCATACCCGGTATGTGAATAGTAAGACGTACGAGCGAGCCATTTAGTTGCCCATGATCACGAAGAATTTCTCCGCGTCGCCCGCCTCCGCACCGCGCCGCCCCGGCTCCACTACGGTGGCCCCATGAGCCAGAGCAACGGGCGGCCATCCGGCCGCGGGCCGAGCGGAGTGCGACACCGGGGCGCCGTGACCCTGCGCAACCAGGCCATCCCGACCAGCACCGCCGACCAGCGGCTGCTCGACTCCCGGGGCCGGGGCGACTGGAAGACCAAGGACGCCTGGCGGGCGCTGCGCATCCTGTCCGAGTTCGTCGAGGGCTTCGACACCCTCGCCGACCTGCCGCCGGCGGTCAGCGTCTTCGGCTCGGCCCGGAGCAAGCCGGATAGCCCCGAGTGCCGGCTGGCCGAGGAGCTGGGCGGCGCGCTGGCCCGGGCGGGCTTCGCGGTGATCACCGGCGGCGGGCCGGGCGTGATGGAGGCGGCGAACCGGGGCGCCGGTCAGGCGGGCGGGCTCTCCGTGGGGCTGGGCATCGAGCTGCCGTTCGAGCAGGGCCTCAACGACTGGGTCGACCTGGCCATCGACTTCCGCTACTTCTTCGCCCGCAAGACCATGTTCGTCAAGTACGCCCAGGCCTTCGTGGTGCTGCCCGGCGGCTTCGGCACCATGGACGAGCTCTTCGAGGCGCTCACCCTGGTGCAGACCGGCAAGGTGACCCGCTTTCCCGTGGTGCTGATGGGCGTCGACTACTGGCGGGGCCTGCTCGACTGGCTGCGGGACACCATGGCCGCCGAGGGCAAGATCGGCCCGAACGACCTGGACCTGATCTGCCTCACCGACGACGTCAACGAGGCGGTCCGGCACATCGTGGAGGCCGAGGCGGTGCTCTCGGCCGAGCAGGAAGCCGTCCGCGAGGAGGCCGTCGCCCGCCTCGGCGCCGACCAGCAGGCCGCCGCCGAGGCCGCCCCCGACGGGCCGGCGGAGCAGGGCTGACCGTGGCCAACGTCTGCGTGTTCTGCGCGTCCTCGCGTACCCTCGACGCCCGCTGGCTGGACCTCGCCACGAAGACCGGCGCGGAGCTGGCCCGGCGCGGGCACACGCTGGTCAGCGGCGGCGGGTGCGTGGGGATGATGGGCGCGGTGGCCGACGGGGCGCGGGCGGCCGGCGGCCGGACCCTGGGCGTCATCCCGCAGGCCCTGGTCGACCTGGAGGTCGCCGACCTGGCGTCCGACGAGCTGCTGGTCACCGACGGGATGGCCAGCCGCAAGACCCTGATGATCGACAAGTCGGACGCGTTCGTGGCCCTGCCCGGCGGGCTCGGCACCCTGGACGAGCTGTTCGAGGTCTGGACCACCGCCACCCTGGCCATGCACGCCAAGCCCATGGTGCTGGTCGACGCCGACGGCTTCTACCGCCCGCTGCTCGACTGGCTGCAAACCCTGGCCAGGCAGCACTTCATCAAACCCGCCGGCCTGGACCTCCTGCTGGTGGCCGACACGATCCCCCAGGCCCTGGACCTCCTGGACGCCCGCCTGACCTGACCCGGCCCCGCGCCCCCGCCGCCGTCGATCATGAGGTTGACGGCGAAGTCGATCTCCCTACGTGCCGCCAACCTCATGATCGCCGTGGGGTGGGGGTGGGGTGGGCGTGCGGGGGAGGGCGGGGGCGGCGGGTTTTCTGGTGTCGTACCGGCGTGGTGGGATGTCGGGGATGCAGGCGTATCGGCTGGTGCGCCGGGCCGGTGGGGTGGGGGCGGGGGTCTCCCAGGTCGCCGGGGCGGGGCAGGGGGGTGGTCGGTCCGAGGGGCCGGCCGGGACGGAGCCGCGATCCGGGGGGTCCGCGGGCGATGCCGCGCACCCGCCGTCGCGCCGGCCGGATCCGGTGCAGGCCGAGGTCGTCGCCCACACCGACGGGCCGATGCTGGTCGTCGGCGGCCCGGGCACCGGCAAGACCGCCACCCTGGTCGAGGCGGTCGCCGCGCGGGTGGCCGAGGGCGTCGACCCCGAACACGTCCTGGTGCTCACCTTCGGCCGGCGGGGCGCCACCGAGCTGCGCCACCGGATCGAGGCACGGATCGCCGGCGACGGCCACCGCGTGGTCCGCGAGCCGCTGGTTCGCACCTTCCCGGCGTACGCCTTCGGGCTGCTCCGCCGGGCCGCCGCCGAGCGCGGCGAACCCTCGCCCCGGCTGCTCACCGGCCCCGAGCAGGATCTGATCATCCGCGAGCTGCTCGACATCGTGGGCGAGGAGCCGGACGACGACCCGGTCGGCTGGCCGGAGGACCTGCGCCCCGCGCTGCGCACCCGGGCCTTCGCCCAGCAGCTCCGCGACCTGCTGATGCGCGCCGCCGAGCGGGGCGTCGGCCCGGTCGAGCTGGCCCGGCTGGGCGAGAAGCTGGGCCGCGCCGACTGGCCGGCCGCCGCCCGCTTCCTCCGCGAGTACGTGGCCGTCCTCGCCCTGCGCGACGTGAGCAACCGGGGCTCGATCGCCTACGATCCGGCCGAGCTGGTCCGGGCCGCCACCGGCATGCTGCTGGACGACCCCGAGCTGCTGGCCGCCGAGCGCCGCCGGCTCGCCCACGTCTACGTCGACGAGCTGGCCGACACCGACCCCGCGCAGCTCGACCTGCTCGCCGTCGTGGCCGGCGGCGGCAAGCCCCTGGTCGCGTTCGCCGACCCGGACTCCTCCACATACGCCTTCCGCGGCGCCGACCCGGCCGGCGTGACCACCTTCCCGCACCGGTTCCGCACGGCCTCCGGCGCGCCGGCCGCCCAGGTCACGCTCACGACCTCCTACCGGGCCGGGCCGGAGCTGCTGGCGGCTACCGCCCGGCTGGCCCGCCGGCTGCGCGGCCCGGCGGCGCACCGGCGGCTGCGCCCGCTCACCGACGCCCCGCCCGGTGCGCTGGAGGTCCGCACCTTCCGCTCGGCCACCAGCGAGTCCGCCTGGCTGGCGCACGCGCTGCGCGAGGCGCACCTGCTCGACGGGGTGCCCTGGTCCCGGATGGCGGTGCTGGTCCGCTCCACCGGCCGGCAGCTGCCCTCGCTGCGGCGCGCCCTGCACACCGCCGGAGTGCCGACCGTGGTGCACGGCGAGGACCTGCCGCTGCACCTCCAGCCCGGCGTGGCCCCGCTGCTGCTCCTGCTCCGCTGCGCGCTCGACCCCGACCGGCTCGACGAGGAGTCGGCGGTCGCCCTGCTGCACTCGCCGCTGGGCGGCGCGGACCCGCTCGCCGAGCGGCGGCTGCGCCAGGGGCTGCGCGCGCTCGCGCTGGCCGCCGGCGACCGCCGCCCGTCCGGCGAGCTGATCGTCGAGGCCCTGCGCGACCCGGCCGAACTGGCCGCCGTCGAGCGGCGCTGGGCGGCGCCGGCGCAGACCGTGGCACACCTGCTGGACACCGCCCGGCGGGCCGCCGCCGCGCCCGGCGCGACCGCCGAGGACGTGCTCTGGGCGGTGTGGCGGGAGAGCGGCCTCGCCGAGCGCTGGGCCGGGGCGATCACCCGGGGCCGGGCCGCCACCGGCGAGCACGAGACCGCGCAGCGCTGGCGGGCCGAGGCCGCCGACCGCGACCTCGACGCGGTCATGGTGCTCTTCGACGCGGCGGCCCGGTTCACCGACCGGCTGCCCGGCGCGCGCGCCGAGGTCTTCCTCGACCACGTGCTCGGGCAGGAGCTGCCGGCCGACACCCTCGCCGCCAGCGCCGACCGGGGCGAGGCCGTCCGCCTGCTCACCGCGCACGCCGCCAAGGGCCTGGAGTGGGACCTGGTCGCGGTCGCCGGCGTGCAGGAGGGCGTCTGGCCCGACCTGCGGCTGCGCGGCAGCCTGCTCGGCTCGGAGCGGCTGGTCGACGTGCTCGCCGGCCGGGCCGACGGCGCCGGGCTGCGGGCCAGCCTGGTCGGGCAGACCTCGGCGCTGCTGGACGAGGAGCGCCGGCTGTTCCACGTGGCGATCAGCCGGGCGCGGCGGCGACTGCTGGTCACCGCGGTCGCCTCGGCGGCGGTCGGCGGCGACGACCACGAGGAGCAGCCCAGCCGGTTCCTGCACGAGCTGGCCGCCACCGACCCGCCCGCCGTCGGCGGGGGCGGCACGGCCCCACCCGGGCCGGACCCCAGCGGCCCCGACGGCGGCGGCCCGGCCGGTGGCACGACCGGGGACGCCGGCCCGGGGCGGGGTCGCCGGGACGGGCGTCCCGGCGACGGCGCCCGGGCGGCCGTCGACCGCACGGCGGGCGGCGCGGCCGGGCGGCGGCCCGGCGACGGTGCCGCGCTGACCGTCCCGCCCGTGTCGGACGGTCCGGTGCCGGCCGGAGACGAGGACCCGCAGGACGGGGTGCCCGGCGCGCTGCCGGTCACCCTGCCGCCGCGCGGGCTCACCCTGTCCGCGCTGGTGGCGGAGCTGCGTACCGCGATCACCGACCCGGCGGCGCCGGTCACCCGGCGGCGCGCGGCGGCCGCCGAGCTGGCCCGGCTGGCCGCCGCCGGGGTGCCCGGCGCGCACCCGGACGACTGGTGGGGGCTGCGTGGCCTCTCCGACGACCGGCCGCTGGTCGACGAGGGCGAGCCGGTGCGGGTCACCCCGTCGGCCATGGAGAGCGCGCTGCGGTGCAGCCTGCGCTGGCTGCTGGAACGGCACGGCGGCAGCGCCCCGGCCAGCGCCGCGCAGGGGGTCGGCAACCTGGTGCACGCCGCCGCCATGCTGGCCGAGGACGCCAGCGTCGACCGGACGGCCCTGCTGGAGTACGTGGCCGCCCGGTTCGACGCCATCGAGCTGGCCGCCCGCTGGATGGTCGGCCCGGAACGGTCCCGCGCCGAGGCCATGGTGGACAAGCTGCTGCGCTGGCTGGCCGGCAACCCGCGGCGGCTGCTCGCCATCGAGCACGAGTTCGCGGTCCGCCTCGACGACCCGCGCCGGCCCGTCGAGCTGACCGGCCGGGTCGACCGGCTGGAGGTCGACGCCGAGGGGCGGCTCGTGGTGATCGACCTGAAGACCGGCAAGTCCACCGCGGTCACCGAGCGGGAGGTGGCCGAGCACCCGCAGCTCGGCGCCTACCAGGCGGCCGTGGAGGCGGGGGCGTTCGCCGAGTTCGGCGAGGAGTCCGGGGGCGCCGCGCTCGTGCAGCTCGGCACCGGCGCGAAGGACGCCAGGGAGCAGGCCCAGGCGGCCGCCGGGGAGGGCCCCGAGGCCGGCTGGGCCACCGCGCTGGTCCGGCGTACCGCCGACACGATGGCCGCCGCCACCTTCGCCGCCGTCGCCAACTCGAAGTGCCGGGTCTGCCCGGTGCGCACGAGCTGCCCGGTCTCCGGGCAGGGCCGCCAGGTCGTCGAGCCGCCCACGGAGCACGCATGACGACGCAGCCGACGCTGTTCGGCACCACCGCCACCCCGACGCCCCGGACCGCCGACGCCGGCCCCCGCTACACCCCGGTCGAGCTGGCCAAACTGCTCCGGCTGCCGGCACCCACCCGGGAACAGGCGGCAATCATCGCCGCGCCGGTGGAGCCGCTGCTGGTGGTCGCGGGCGCCGGCTCGGGCAAGACGGAGACGATGGCCGCCCGGGTGGTCTGGCTGGTCGCCAACTCCTACGTCCGCCCCGAACAGATCCTCGGCCTCACCTTCACCCGCAAGGCGGCCGGCGAGCTGGCGCACCGCGTACGCACCCGGCTCGACCAGCTCATCCGCCGGCTCGGCCGGCAGGGCCGGGACCCGCACTCCGACCCGCTGGCGGGCGAGCCGACCGTGTCCACCTACCACTCGTACGCCGGCCGGATCGTCACCGAGCACGGGCTGCGCGCCGGCTACGAGCCGACCACCCGGCTGCTCACCGAGGCGTCCCGCTGGCAGCTCGTCGACCTGCTGGTCCGCAACTACGACGGCGACATGTCCGAGGTGGACCGGATGCCGTCGACCATCACCGACGCCGTGCTCGCCCTGGCCGGGGAGCTGGACGAGCACCTGGTCGATCCGGACGAGCTGGCCGCCTGGACCGGCCGGTTCTTCGCCGAGGTGCAGTCCCGCCCGGGGCGGGTCTACGCCGACGTGCGCAAGGCCCTCCAGCTCCAGCAGACCCGGCTGAAGCTGCTGCCGCTGGTCCGCGCGTACGGCCGGCGCAAGGACGACTTCGAGGCGATGGACTTCGCCGACCAGTTGGCCCGGGCCGCGCGGGTGGCCCGCGACCACCCCGGGGTCGGGGTGATCGAGCGCGACCGGTTCCGGGTGGTGCTGCTCGACGAGTACCAGGACACCAGCCACGCCCAGGTGGTGCTGCTCAACGCCCTGTTCGGCGGGGGCCACCCGGTCACCGCGGTGGGCGACCCCTGCCAGTCCATCTACGGCTGGCGCGGGGCCAGCGCCGGCACGCTGGACCGGTTCCCCACCGAGTTCGCCCGCACCGACGGCGCCCCCGCCGAGGTGCTCAGCCTCACCACGAGCTGGCGCAACCGCCCGGAGATCCTCGGCGTCGCCAACGCGCTGTCGGTGCCGCTGCGGGCGGCCGGCGCCCGGGTGCCCGAGCTGCACGCCGCGCTCAGCGTCCGGGACCCGATCCCGCACCGCAGCCCCGGCGGGCGGGCCGCCGGCACGGTGCACTGCGCGCTGCTGGAGACGTACGCCGACGAGGCCGACTGGATCGCCGACAGCGTGCTGGCCGCCTGGCGCGGCGCGGCCGGGATGCCGGACGCGCTGCCCGAGCACATCCCGGCGCACCGGCGCCCCACCACCGCCGTGCTGGTCCGGCTGCGCAGCCAGATCCCGGCTCTCGAAGCGGCGCTGCGTGCCCGCGGGCTGCCCGTCGACGTGGTCGGCCTGGGTGGGCTGCTGGACACCCCCGAGGTCCGGGACGTGGTCTGCACGCTGCGGGTGCTCGCCGACCCGACCGACGGGGCGGCGCTGCTGCGGCTGCTCACCGGCGCGCGCTGGCGGATCGGGCCGCGCGACCTGGTCGCTCTGCACCGGCGTGCCCGGGCCATCGCGCGGGCCCGCCGGGAGGTGACCGGCGACGACGGGCCGGAGATCACCGTGGACGCGCTGGACGAGGCCACCCTGGTCGAGGCGCTGGCCGACCTGGGGCCGGCGCAGGCGTACTCGGCGGAGGGCTTCGCGCGGCTGCGGTCGTACGGGATGGAGCTGGCGCTGCTGCGCTACCGGCTGGACCAGTCCCTGCCGGAGCTGATCGCGGACATCGAGCGGACCATCGGCCTGGACGTGGAGGTGGCGGTCCGGGCCGGCCGGGACGGCGCCGGCGACGCCGGCCTGGCCCGCGCCCACCTGGACGCGCTCGGCGACGTCGCGGCCCGGTTCAGCGGTGAGACGCCCGGCGCCACGCTGGCCGGTTTCCTCGCCTACCTGGCCGCCGCCGAGGACGAGGAGCGCGGCCTCACCCCGGGCGAGGTCGAGGTGGTGGAGGGCGCGGTGCAGATACTCACCGCGCACGCCGCCAAGGGTCTGGAATGGGACGTGGTGTCGGTGGCCGGGCTCACCCGGGGCGTCTGGCCCGGGCCGGTGCGCAACTCCGACCACTGGCTGGGCGGGCTCGGCGTGCTGCCGTTCCCGCTGCGCGGCGACGCGGACGGGCTCCCCGAGCTGGGCCTTGCCGGGGCGGAGGACCAGCGCGGCGTGGTCCGGGCGGTGGAGGACTTCACCGACGACTGGCGGGCGCACGACGAGCGGGAGGAGCGCCGGCTGGCGTACGTGGCGGTGACCCGCCCCCGCCGGCTGCTGCTCTGCTCCGGCTACTGGTGGGGGGAGGGGACGAAGAAGTTCCGCGGCCCCTCCGTCTTCCTCCGCGAGGTGCACGACGCATGCCTGGCCGGCGGGGACGGCCACCTGGTCGACGCCTGGGCGCCCGAGCCCGCCGGGGACGCGGTCAACCCGACCACGGAGACGGTCCTGCGGGCGGAGTGGCCGGCCGACCCGCTCGGCGCCCGCCGTCCGGCGCTGGCCGAGGCGGCCGCCCTGGTCCGCCGCTACCTGGCCGACCCCGAGGCGGCCCGCCGCGAGGAGGCCCTGCTGGCCGCGGGCGCCGGTGCCGCCGGGAACGCCGACGAGGCGCTACCGGCCGCCGGTGCCGAGCCGCCCGCCGAGGACGCCGAGGTGGCCCGCTGGCGGCGGGAGGCCGACCTGCTCCTCGCCGAACGGGCCGAGCTGGCCCGGCGGGCCGAGGCGGTCGAGGTGGAGTTGCCCGGGCACCTGTCGGTGACGCAGCTGGTGGCGCTGCGCCGCGACCCGGAGGCCCTGGCCCGGACGCTGCGCCGGCCGATGCCCACCGAGCCCAACCCGTACGCCCGGCGGGGCACCGCCTTCCACACCTGGCTGGAGCAGCGCTTCGGCGCCGACCGGCTGCTCGACGTGGACGAGCTGCCCGGCGCGGCCGACGAGGACGCCGCCCCGGACGACGCGCTCACCGAGCTCCAGGAGCGCTTCCTGGCCAGCGAGTGGGCCGACCGGGTGCCGGTGGAGGTGGAAGTGCCCTTCGCCACGGTGATCGCCGGCGTGGTGGTCCGGGGCCGGATGGACGCCGTCTTCGCGCGCCCCGGCGGCCGCTACGACGTGGTCGACTGGAAGACCGGCCGGCAGCCCACCGGGCGGGAGGCCGACGCCGCGGCCGTGCAGCTCGCCGTCTACCGGCTGGCCTGGGCCGAGCTGGCCGGGGTGCCGGTCGAGCGGGTCGGGGCCGCCTTCCACTACGTCCGGGACGGCGTGACCGTTCGCCCGGCCGACCTGCTGGACGCCTCCGGGCTGACCGCGCTCGTCGCCGCCGTGCCGGAATTTCCGACAGAGGGTGTGCCGTTGCGGAGATCGTGGTAGGTTAGCTCCGTTGCAGTTTTGGTTTCCAGAGACTCTGTGTGCGCCTGGCGGATTGTGGCCCCAGGCGCTCTTTGTTGTGTCCGGAGTTCTCCGGGCGGGGCGACCAGCAGCGACAGGCACGCCGCGCACTCGCGCGCGGTGGGCTCCTCTTCGGTCCGCAACAGGTGCGGGTCCGAACGTTCCGTCAAGGAGACGAAACACATGGCAATTGGCACCGTCAAGTGGTTCAACGCTGACAAGGGCTTCGGCTTCATCACCCCCGACGACGGCGGCGCCGACGTCTTCGCCCACTTCTCGGCGATCCAGACCTCCGGCTACCGGAGCCTGGACGAGAACCAGCGGGTCGAGTTCGAGGTGACCCAGGGCCAGAAGGGCCCGCAGGCGGAGAACATCCGTCCGCTCTGATCTTCGGATCACTCCGTAACACCCATCGCGCCCCCCGGGCGCGGTGACGGGCCGGTCCGCCGCGCAGCCCACCCGCTCTGCGGGACGTGGCGTGCTGCGGCGGGCCGGCCCGTACCTTTCGGTTCGTGCTTGTGACCACCGGTGACGCCGGTGACGCGCCGCTCATCGGCGCCTTTCCTCGACACGTGCCGCGTCGAGGAAAGGCTTTCCGCATGACCATGACCATTCCCACCTTCGCCGCCACCGGCCTGGCCCCGGCGCTGGTCAGTGAACTGACCGCGCAGGGCATCACCGAGCCGTTCCCGATCCAGGCGGCGACCCTGCCGGACTCGCTGGCCGGCCGCGACGTGCTCGGCCGCGGCCGCACCGGCTCGGGCAAGACGCTCGCCTTCGGGCTGCCGCTGCTGCACCGCACGGCCGGCCGCCGCGCCCGTCCCGGTCGCCCGCTGGCGCTCGTGCTGGTGCCCACCCGCGAGCTGGCCCAGCAGGTCACCGCGGCACTCACCCCGTACGCCCGGGCGCTCGGGCTGCGCTGCGCCACCGTGGTCGGCGGGCTCTCCCTCCAGCGGCAGGCGGACGCGCTGCGCGCCGGCGCCGAGGTGCTGGTGGCCACCCCGGGCCGGCTGCACGACCTGATCGACCGGCGTGAGGCCCGGCTCGACGAGGTGGCCGTCACCGTGCTCGACGAGGCCGACCAGATGGCCGACATGGGCTTCCTGCCGCAGGTCACGAAGCTGCTGGAGCAGGTCGCCCCGAACGGCCAGCGGATGCTCTTCTCGGCGACCCTCGACGGCGGCGTGGACAAGCTGGTCCGCCGCTTCCTGAGCCGCCCGGTCTCCCACTCCGTCGACCCGGGCACCGCCACGGTGACCGCCATGACGCACCACGTGCTGCACGTCGAGGCGGAGGACAAGCCGGCCGCGCTGGCCCACATCGCCGCCCGCGAGGGCCGCACCATCCTGTTCATGGCGACCAAGCACCGCGCCGACCGGGTCGCCCGCCAGCTGCTCGCCAAGGGCGTACGCGCCGCCGCGCTGCACGGCGGCAAGACCCAGCCGCAGCGCACCCGGATCCTGGAGCAGTTCCGCACCGGCCAGGTCACCGCCCTGGTGGCGACCGACGTGGCGGCCCGGGGCATCCACGTCGACGGGCTGGACATGGTGGTCAACGCCGACCCGCCCACCGAGGCGAAGGACTACCTGCACCGGGGCGGTCGGACCGCCCGGGCGGGGGAGTCCGGCACCGTGGTCACCCTGGTCCTGCCGGAGCAGCGCCGCGACGTCTCCCGGCTGATGACCATGGCCGGCATCACCCCGCAGACCGCCCGGGTACGGTCCGGCGACGAGGAACTGGCCCGGGTCACCGGCGCGCGTCAGCCCAGCGGCGTCCCGGTCACCGTCACCCCGCCGCCCGCACCCCACCCGGCGCAGGCCTCGCGGCCGGCCCGGTCCCGCCGCCCGCGTCGCCGCTGACCGGCCACCTCCCGCTCGGCGGGGTGGCGGCGCCCGGCCTGCCGGACACCGCCACCTCGCGAGGCTGAGGCCGCGCCGGTTCCGGGCCGCGTCGCACCCGCGGCCCGATACCGACCGGAGGGTCAGGGCGCCGCGGCGCGGTCCGCCAGCAGGTCGGCGAGGGTGGTCCGGTCGACCACCAGGGCGATGGCGCCGTCCACCGCGAGCCAGACGTCCCGCAGCCCGGCGGCCACCCCGTGGTAGCCGGCCCGGTCGGCGGGCATGCCCCGCACGCTGGTCAGCGCGCCGCCCACCGCCCGCAGCACGTCACCCACGCTGATCTCGGTGGGCGGGCGGGTGAGCGCGTACCCGCCCTCGGTGCCGCGGTGGCTGTGCAGCAGCCCGGCCCGGCGGAGGTCGAGCAGGATGCCCTGGAGGAAGCTGAGCGGTATGCCCTGCCGGTCGGCCAGGCTCGCCGCCTTGACCAGCTCGCCGCCACCGAGCCCCCCGTCGCCGGTGGAGCCGGCGGCGTCGGCGACGGCGAGCATGGCCCGGAGCGCGTAGTCGGCGCGCGCGGAGACGTACACGGCGTCAGTTGCCGGCCTGGTCCAGCACGCCCCATCGGCGGCGGATCGCCTTGTCGGCCGCACCGAACGCGGCGTCCACCAGCAGGCCGACCACCAGGATGACGATCATGATGGCCATCAGCCGGGGCGCCTCGTTCAGTTCCCGCGCGTAGGTCAGCTGCGCGCCGATCGACGTCCGGGTGGCGATGACCACCAGCAGCTCGCCCGCCATCAGGCTGCGCCAGGCGAACGCCCAGCCCTGCTTGAGCCCGGCCACGATGGCCGGCAGCGCGGCCGGCGCGATCACGTACCGGTAGAGGTTGAGCCCGCGGGCGCCGAGGTTGCGGCCCGCCCGGACCAGCAGCGGCGGCACGTAGTCGACGCCGTGGATGACCCCGTTGGCCACCGAGGGCGCCGCGCCGAGCACCACCACGAAGAAGATGGCCTGCTCGCTGAGCTGGAACAGCAGGATCGCGAGCGGGAACCAGGCGATCGACGGCATGGTCTGCAACGCGGTGATCATCGAGCCGAGCGCGGCGCGGAGCACCTTCACCCGGGCCACCGCGAGGCCGAGCAGCAGGCCGACGGCGACCGCGGCGGCGAAGCCCACAGCGGCCCGCCGGGCGGTCGTGGCCAGGCCGTCCCAGAGCGCGGAGCTGATCAGGTAGTGGCCCAGATCCTCGAAGACCACCACCGGGCCGGGCAGCGCCCACGGGTCCTTCCAACCGGTCCAGACCACCGCCTGCCAGAGGGCGACGGCCAGGGCCAGCGCGGCCAGCTTCGGCCAGGTGGCCGACCAGCCGCGGCGCAGCCGGGACGGCGCCTTCTCCCGGCCGGCGGTCTCCAGGGCGTCGAGGCCGGAGATCTCCGCGTCGGTGCGCGGGGTACCGGTGAGGGTGTCACTGGCCATGGCGGCCCACCTCCGTACGCAGCCGGTCGGTGACGTCGGCGGCGATGGCCGCGATCTCCGGCGAGTCGATCCGCCGGGGTCGCGGCACGTCGACCTCGGTGGAGTAGATGATCCGGCCGGGCCGGCTGGACAGCAGGATGATCCGGTCGGCGAGCCGGGCCGCCTCGCGGACGTTGTGCGTCACGAAGATCACGGTGAGCTTCCGCTCCGACCAGATCCGTTCCAGCTCGTCGTGCAGGATGTCCCGGGTCATCGCGTCGAGCGCGCCGAACGGCTCGTCCATCAGCAGCACCGGGGTGTCCAGGGCGAGGGTGCGGGCCAGCGCGACCCGCTGCCGCATCCCGCCGGAGAGCTGGTGCGGGCGCTTGCGGCCGCAGTCGGAGAGGTGGACGGTCCGCAGCAGTTCGGCGACCCGCGCCCTGCGCTCGTTGCGGCGGAGCCCGCGCAGCTTGAGCGGCACCTCGACGTTGCCCTCGACGGTCAGCCACGGGAAGAGCGCCGACTCCTGGAACATGAGGCCGGGGTTGACCCCCTCGCCCAGCTCGATCCGGCCCCCGCTGGTCCGGTCCAGCCCGGCGACCAGGTTGAGCAGCGTGCTCTTGCCGCAGCCGGACGCGCCGACCAGGCAGACGAACTCGCCGGGGGCGACGTCCAGCGACACCCCGTCCAGCGCCAGGACGGCGTGCTCGCCCTGGCCGTACACCTTGGTCACGCCGCGCAGCGCGACCGAGCCGGTCGCGCTGCGCGGGGTCGTCGTGGTCGACGTCACGGCTGGACGACCTCGGGCTTGCCCTCGGCCTTGAGCACCTCGTTGAGGTACTTCAGGTCGTAGAGGCCGTTGAGGTCCACCGGCTGGGTCAGCCCGACGGCGACGGCGTGGTCCAGGCCGGTCTTCAGCGAGGACGGGATCGGGTCGTTGGTGAACTCCAACGTCGGCCAGGCCTGCTTGATCAGCTTGAGGTCCAGCGGCTTACCGGTGATCTTGCCGATGTGGTCGGAGATGGCCTGCTGGGCCTCGTCCGGCTTGGCGTTGACGAACTCGTTCGCCGCGACCTGCCCCTCGACCAGCTTCCGCACGACGTCCGGGTGCGCCTTGAGGAACTTGGTGCTGACCAGCAGGTTGGTGATGACGAACTTCTTGTCCGGCCAGAGGTCCCGCTCGTCGACCAGCACCTTGCCGCCCGCGTTGACCAGCCGCGAGACGAAGGGCTCGGGCACCCACGCGCCGTCGATGGCGCCGCTGGTGAAGGTCTCCACGGTCTGCGCGTTCTCCTGGGGGACCACCTTGACGTCGCCGCCGCCCTCCTTGGTGGTCTGCAGGCCCTTCTCCTTGAGCCAGTAGCGCAGCGCGACGTCCTGGGTGTTTCCGAGCTGCGGGGTGGCGATCTTCTTGCCGCGCAGCTGCTCCACCGACGTGATCTCCGGCTTCACCACGAGCGCGACGCCGCCGGACGCGGCGCCGGACACCACCCGGACCGCCTCGCCCTTGGACTTCGAGAAGGCGTTCACGGTCGGGTTCGGACCGATGTACGTGGCGTCGAGCGCACCGGAGAAGACCGCCTCGATGGCCGCCGGCCCGGCGTTGAAGGTCTTGGTCTCCAGCGTGACGTCGCCCAGCTTCTCCTTGAAGATGCCCTTCTCCACGCCCACCACGGCGGGCGCGTGGGTGATGTTCGGGAAGTAGCCCAGGCGCAGGGTGACCGGACCGGAGCCGCCGGCCGCGTCGTCGCTGTCGTCGCCGCAGGCCGCGGTGGCGCCCAGGGTGGCCGCGCCGACCACGGCGAGGGTGGCCAGGGTGACCAGGCGGCGGAAGGGGAGCCGTCTCATCGTGTATCCAATCCGCAGTATTCCTACTTAGTTGGTAGGAAGACTGGGGCAGGCCGTGAGCGGCGTCAAGACCCGTCCGCGATCCGGGACGCGCGACCTGCGAGTTCTCGACAATTCCCACCTGTTCGGTGGAGATAGCCGCGCCGGTCGGCCACCGGCCGACACCGCCGTCCGGTGGGCCCGCGCACACCGCCGGTGCGGGCGCTGCCGACGCGTTAGGGTCGATCACGTGCCGACGCGGAGAGCGACAATTCCAGCGACGAAATACCCGGTCGAGCGGTTCACGCTCGACAACGGCCTGCGGGTGGTGCTCACCCCCGACCGCAGCGCCCCGGTCATCGGGGTGGCGGTGGTCTACGACGTCGGCATCCGCTCCGAGCCGGAGGGGCGCACAGGCTTCGCGCACCTCTTCGAGCACCTGATGTTCCAGGGCTCGGAGAACCTGGAGAAGCTGGCCCACTTCCGGCACGTCCAGGGCGCCGGCGGCACCTTCAACGGCTCCACCCACCTGGACTACACCGACTACTACGAGACCCTGCCCAGCAACGCGCTGGAGCGGGCGCTCTTCCTGGAGGCCGACCGGATGCGCGGCCCCCGCCTGACCGAGGAGAACCTGCGCAACCAGGTCGACGTGGTCAAGGAGGAGATCCGGGTCAACGTGCTCAACCGGCCGTACGGCGGGTTCCCCTGGCTCACGCTCCCCCCGGTCATGTTCGACACCTTCCCCAACGCGCACGACGGCTACGGCTCCTTCGACGACCTGGAGTCGGCCACCGTCGCCGACGCGGCCGACTTCTTCCGCCGCTACTACGCCAGCGGCAACGCCGTCCTGGCGGTGAGCGGGGACGTCGACGTGGTCGAGGCGACGGCGCTGATCGAGCGGCACTTCGGCGATGTGCCGGCCCGCCCCGCCCCGGATCGCCCCGACTTCACCGAGCCCGACCTCACGGCGGAGCGGCGCACCTCGTACACCGACAAGCTGGCCCCGCTGCCGGCGGTGGCCGGGGCCTGGCGCGTGCCCGACCCGCTGACCGACTTCGCCGGCTACCTGCCGTACGTGGTGCTGGCCGAGGTGCTCACCGACGGCGACGCCTCCCGGCTCGTCGAGCGGCTGGTCCAGCGGGACCGCTCGGTCACCAGCCTCGGCGGCTACCTCGGCTTCATGGGCGACCCGTTCGACGTGCGCGACCCCACCGCGCTGCTGCTCCAGGCGCACCTGCCGCCCGGCGGTGACGTCGACAAGGTGCTGCGGACCGTCGACGAGGAGCTGGACCGGCTGGCGACCGACGGGCTGACCGAGGGAGAGCTGGCCCGCACCCAGGCGCGGATGGCCACCCACCTGCTGCGGGACACCGACGCGGTGCTCGGCCGGGCGCTGGGAATGGCCGTCCTGGAACAGCAACGCGGCGAGCCGGGCCTGATCAACGAGCTGCCCCGGCTGGTCGGCGAGGTGACCGACGAGCAGGTCCGCGCCGCCGCCGCCACCCTGCGGCCGGAGCGCCGGGCGTCCATCGAGGTCATCCCCGGCGGTGCCCGGTGAGCGCGAGGAGTGAGCCGGGTTTGCGAGCCCCGCAGTCGCGAACGGAGGTGGCCCGGTGAGCGCGGCCGCGAACGGAGGAAGCCCGGTGACGGCAACCGTGGAGACGGGTACCCGGCCGCTGCCGGCGCTCGGTCCCAACCGCAAACTCAAGCTCCCCAAGCAGGCCGAGCGCACGCTCGGCAACGGCCTCACCGTGATCGCCGTGCGCCGCAGCGCGATCCCGCTGGTCGAGCTGCGGCTCTGGATGCCGTTCGGGCGTACCCACCTCGCCCGCGGCGGGATGCTCGCGCAGACCCTGCTCTCCGGCACGGAGACCCACACGGCGACCCAGCTCGCCGCGGAGTTGCAGAAGGTCGGCGGCGGGCTCTCCGCCGGCATCGACCCGGACCGGCTGATGCTCTCCGGGGCGGGCCTGGTCACCGGCCTGGACCGGATGCTGGAGCTGCTCGCCGACGTGCTCACCGGGGCCACCTACCCGACCGACTGGGTGGAGACCGAGCGGGAGCGGCTGGTCGACCGCATCCAGGTCGCCCAGAGCCAGCCCGCCCACCTGGCCCGCACCGCGCTGCTCAAGCGGATCTACGGCCGGCACCCGTACGCGGTGCAGACCCCCGAGCCGGACCAGGTGCGCGCGGTGCGGCCCCCGGTGCTGCGCCGGCTGCACGCCGAGCGGGTGCACCCGGCCGGGGCGGTCCTCGTGCTGGTCGGCGACGTGCAGCCGGAGAAGGCGCTGGACGCCGCCGAGCGGGCGCTGTCCGGCTGGAAGGGAGAGGGGCAGCCGGCCGAACTGCCGCCCGCGCCGCCGCTGGAGCCCGGCCCGGTGCTGCTGGTCGACCGTCCCGGCTCGGTGCAGTCGTCGTTGCGGATCGCGCTGCCCGCGGTGCCCCGCACCCACCCCGACCACGCCGCGCTGCAACTGGCCAACCTGCTCTTCGGCGGCTACTTCTCCTCCCGCTGGGTGGAGAACATCCGCGAGGACAAGGGCTACACGTACGGGCCGCACTCGCTGATCGAGCACTCGGTGGCCGGGTCGGTGCTGGTCGCCGCCGCCGAGGTGGCCACCGAGGTGACCGCGCCCGCCCTGCTGGAGACCATGTACGAGCTGGGCCGGCTGGCCGCCCTGCCGCCCAAGCCGGACGAGCTGGAGCAGGCCCGCCAGTACGCGCTCGGCACGCTCCAGCTCGGCATGTCCACGCAGGCCGGCCTGGCCTCGCTGACCAGCGCGTACGCGGGCAACGGGCTGCGGCTGGACTTCCTCGCCGAGCACGCCGCCCGGCTGGCCGCGGCGACCGTGGACGACGTGGCCGCGGCGGCGGCCCGCTACCTCGCGCCGGCGCAGGCGGTCACCGTGGTGCTCGGCGACGCCGAGCGGGTCGCCGACGGCCTGGCCGCGCTCGCCCCGATCCGCACGGAGTCCGCGTGAGCGCGAGGAGTGAGCCGGGTTTGCGAGCCCCGCAGTCGCGAACGAAGGAAGGCACCGCGTGAGCGCGAGGAGTGAGCCGGGTTTGCGAGCCCCGCAGTCGCGAACGAAGGAAGGCACCGCGTGAGCGCGAGGAGTGAGCCGGGTTTGCGAGCCCCGCAGTCGCGAACGAAGGAAGGCACCGCGTGAGCGCGAGGAGTGAGCCGGGTTTGCGAGCCCCGCAGTCGCGAACGGAAGAAGGCACCGCATGACCGGAGAGCCTGCCCCACCGCTGGCCCGGACCACCCTGGACCGGGCGGCGCACCGGCGGACCGACCCGGACTGGCTCGCCGAGGCGTGGGAGCACGCCCGGGTGCTCGTGCTGGACTCGACCGACGACGGCCGGGCGCTGGTCCGGGGCGTGGCGGCCCCGCCGGAGCTGGTGCTGGTCGGCTCCGGCGAGCTGCCCGAGGTGCCCCGGTCGGTGCCGATGTTCCTCGGCGTCGACGCGGACGGCGTGCCGGTCTTCGCGGTGGACGCGCCGCTGCCGGAGCTGGCCGGCACCCGCCGGGTCAACCTGCGCGAGGTCGGCCACCTGCTGACCGACCGCGACGCCGGCATCTTCACCACCGCGCTGGCGCTGCTCAACTGGCACGTCCGGCATGGCTACTCCTCGTCGACCGGCCAGCCGACCGAGGTGGACGAGGCCGGCTGGTCCCGGGTCGACCCGGGCGGCGGCCGAATCTGGCCGCGCACCGACCCGGCGATGATCGTGCTGGTGCACGACGGCGTGGACGGCCCGGACGGGCGCTGCCTGCTGGGCAACAACGCCACCTGGCCACGCACCCCGGGGGAGCGCCGCTACTCCTGCCTGGCCGGCTACGTGGAGCCGGGCGAGTCGGCCGAGGCCGCCGTGCTGCGCGAGGTCCGCGAGGAGGTCGGCGTCGCGGTCGAGGAGATCGGGTACGCCGGCAGCCAGTCCTGGCCGTTCCCCGGCTCGCTGATGCTCGGCTTCCTGGCCCGGGCGGACGCCGACGCGCCGATCCGGGTGGATCCGGCCGAGATCGCCCACGCCCGCTGGTTCACCCGGCGGGAGATCGGCGCCGCGCTGGCCGACCAGCCGGTCCGCGTGGACGGCGGCGACCGCCTGCTGCTTCCGCCACCCTCGTCGATCGCCCTCTTCCTGGTCCACCGCTGGCTCGACGGCCACTGCTGACCAGCGATCTGCCGACAGCCATCTGCTGAGGGCGACCTGTCGACGGGCGATCTGCTGACCGGCGATCTGTCGACGGGCGATCTGCCGAGCGCCGATCTGTCGACCGCGGATCTGTCGACCGGCGGTCTGCCGGCCGGCGGTCCGCTGATCGTCGGGCACGACGGTTCGGATGCGTCCGGGCGCCGACCGTCGTCGCCGAGGACGTCTGCTGGCCGCCCGGGAACACGCGCCCGCGGGATCCGTCGTCGCGGAGCCGGGCGCCACCGCGCACCACGCTATCGACTTGATGTCGTGGACGAATCCCTGCCGGCTCCCCGCAGCCCGCCAAGTCTCAAGCCCGCCCCAAGCAGATCTTGGAGACTTCCCGCTCCCACCGAACGGCAAGTCTCCAAGATCGCCAGACTGACCCCGGTGATCATGAAGTTAGCGCCGACAAATAGGGCGAATAGCGCCGCTAACTTCATGATCATCCGGGAGACCGGGAGACCGGGAGACCGGGAGACCGGGAGACCGGGAGACCGGGGGACCGGGAGGCCGGCGAGGTCGGGAGGCCGGAGAGGCCGGGGGTCGGGAGACCTGGAGGCCGGGGGGCAGCGAGGGCGTCCGGGAACGCGGGGCCGGACGTGGTCCCGGCCCGGACCGTCGTTGCCGCGGCGGTCGCGGGCCGGGAACACGGGCCGTCGTGACCGGTGAGGCGTGGAACGCGGCGGGGGAGCCGGTCCGGTCGCGACGGACGTCAGGGGCGGGTCAGCTGGCGCCCCACTGATAGGGGTGGCCCGGATGCATCTCCTCGATGGGCAGCACCTTGACCCGGTGCCGGCCGGCGCGGACGGCGCCCACGGTGGACAGCGCGCGGGCGAGCAGCAGGGCGGCGTCGCGGTCCTCCGCGTGGACGACCTGGCGGCGCGGTTCCGGCGCATTGGTCTCGTCCCGCAGTCGACCTCCACCGGCCCACGCGGCGGCGATGTCGGTGTCGGCGGCGGCACGGATTTCGGTGCGGACGATCAGGAACCGCATGGTGTCCCCCGGTGCGGACGGACGGATGCAGGCTGCAACTTCCACGTCACTCATGCGTCATGTTACGCCCGTGCGCCGTCCCAGCAAGTGAAACCCACCTATTGCTGGCGGCGTCGACCGATCGGGTGACCCCAGGTCAGCACGGTTGTCGGGGATGGACGCGCAAGGGGCCGCCGGCGCGACGCCGACGGCCCCGGAAGCTCACCGGATCAGTTCAGGTCGAACTGGCCGTTCTTCGCGCCGGTGATGAAGCCGAGCCAGCCGGCCCGGTTGAACAGCAGCACCGGACCGCGCGGGTCCTTGCTGTCCCGCAGGGCCACCGCCTCCGGCCCGGTGCGCAGCGGCGCGACCTCCACGCAGTTGGAGGTCTGGCTGCGGGTGCTCTTGCGCCAGGCGGCGCCGGCGAGCTGCTCGGACGAGCTGTTGCGGATCTCGTTCATGGTTCTGCTCCTGGTCTGGAGTGCTCCGATGGGGACGAGTGACGCCGCGGGCCGCCGGACCGTCCCCGTCGATCACCGGTCCGTCGTCAGGCGCCCCGAGTCGCGGCGGCGCTGGGTCGGCGCCGTTGCCGGCCCGGACGCCACTGTGGACTCGGCTGCCGTGCCGGTCAGCCGTCCCGTCGCCTCGATCAGCCAGGAGAGGGTGTCCGATGCGGAGAGCGCCGCCGAGCTCAGCCACTCGAACACCACTTTATAGCGATTTAGGGTGTTTGCCTCGGTCGACATGACGTCGGTGAACCCACCTTCGATGGCCAGCGTCTCCGGATCGAGCGGATCGGCGAACCGGTAGACCGAGAAGGCGGTCGGCGGGAGGTACCAGTCACCGACCCGGGTGTCCCGCAGCAGCAGCCGCAGCGTCACGTTCGGCAGCAGGGCCAGCTCGCAGAGCTGGGCGATCTGCTCGTGCAGCACCTCGGGCGGGCCGGCCCGGCCGCCGAGCGCCGCCTCCTCCAGCACGGCCGTGTAGCGCGGCGCGTCGGGGGAGCGGGTCAGCAGCGACTGGCGGGCCTGCCGGGCGCGTACCTCGGTCTCCGGGTCCTCGGTCTCCAGGTCGCCCGCCTCCTCGGCCACCTGGGCCGCGGACATGATCCGGTGCCGGGCGTACCCCGAGGTCTGCAACAGGCCGGGCACCAGGACCGGGTTGTACTCGGAGATCTCCGCGCAACCCGCCTCCAGCTCGGCGAAGGCGCGCTGCTGCTGGGTCATCACCGGGAAGTTGCGCAGCCAGCCCCGCATGTCGCCGGCCTCCTGGGTGATGCCCAGCAGTTCCTCGCGCAGCTCGTCCGGCGCGCCGTAGAGGGTCAGCAGGACGCCCACGTCGTCCGGGTCGGGACGGCTGCGGCCGTTCTCCAGCCGGGACAGCTTGGACGCGGAGGCCCAGCCGATCCGCTCGATGACCTGGTCGCCGGTGAGGCCGGCCTGTTCGCGGAGCCGGCGCAGCTCGATGCCGAGCCTGCGGCGGCGCAGGATCGGGCCTGGTGCGGCAGGAGGCACGGTGTCCTCTTTCCCGTCGACCGTCGCAGGACGCGACGGTAACTGTATGGAATTCGCCCCCCACGGTCAGTATGGACGGCGCGACCGGTGCCGGAGGGTCCGGCGGGGGCGTGTCACGCGACAAAAAGAGGACTGTGGAGGGGTGCCTTCACCGGCTCCCGCCCCGACGCGCCGGTTGGCGCACCCCCGCCGGAGGGAACCCGATGCGCACCGTCCTCCGCCGCCCCGACTTCCGCCTGCTCTTCGTCGCGCTGCTGGCGAGCATGGCCGCCGAGTCGATCCTGCTGCTGGCCCTGGCCGTCTGGGTCAAGGACCTGACCGGCTCGGACGGCATGGCCGGGGCGACCATCTTCGCGGTCATCGCCCCGATGGCGCTGGCCCCGCTGGTCGGGTGGGTGGTCGACCGGTGCCGCCGCCGGCCCTTCTTCGTGGCCGCCAACCTCGGCACGGCCGTGCTGCTCTGCCCGCTGTTCGCGGTCCACGACCGTGCCGACGTCTGGGTGATCTACGTGGTGGCGGCGCTCTACGGGCTGTCGTACATCACCCTGAGCGCGGTGCTCAGCGGGCTCATCCGACACCTGGTGCCGAGCGACCTGCTGGCCGACGCCAACGGGGTGCTGCAGACCGTCCGGCAGGGGTTGCGGCTGGTCGGCCCGCTGGCCGGGGCCGGGCTCTACGCCGCGGTCGGCGGCTGGCTGCTGGTCGCCCTGGCCATGTCCGGCTTCCTCACGGCCGCCGCGGTCGTCGGCGTGCTCCCGGTCACCGAGGCCGCACCGGCCCGGTCCGCGCCCCGCTGGCCGGCCGGGCTGGGCGCCGGGCTGCGCCACCTGGCCGGCGACCGCGCGCTGCGCCGGGCCCTGCTCGGGTACGGGCTGGGCTCGCTCATGATGGGCTTCACCGAGTCGCTGATCTTCGCGTACGTCGACCTGGGGCTGGGCCGGGACGCCGCGTTCGTCGGTGTGCTGGTCACCGTGCAGGGGGTCGGCGGGCTGGCCGGCGGGCTCGTCTCGGCCGCCGTGGTGCGCCGGGCCGGCGAGGTGGGGGCGCTCGCCGCCGGGGTGACGTTCTTCGGGCCGGCCGCGCTGGCGCTCGCGTACCCCCGGCTCTGGCTCGGTGTGGTGGCGCTGCTGCTGGCCGGGGTCTCCCTGCCGTTGACCATGGTCGGGCTGAACACGCTGATCCAGCGGCGGACCCCGCCGGGGCTGCTGGGCCGGGTCGCCGCCGCCGCGGAGGCGCTGGTCAGCGGCCCGCAGGCGGTCTCCATCGGTGCGGGCGCGCTGCTCGTCGGCGTCGTCGACTACCGCCTGCTGTTCGCCCTGGTCGGGGTGACCACGACGGCCGCCGGCCTCTACCTCTGGCGTGGCCGCCGGCTCACCGCGCCCCGGCCCGTCCTGGTCCACGTCCCGGCCCCGCGCCGCCCGCTCGACCACGAGGTGCTCGCCGCGCCGCGGCGGCGCCGGGCGCCCTGAGACGCGACAGCGGCCGCCCCCGGTACAGGGGCGGCCGCTGTGGCCGGGTGCGGCCGGGTCAGCCGGCGATGCTGGTCAGGTGCTGCTTGACCTGGACGATCGAGGGGTTGGTCAGGGCGCTTCCGTCGTCGAACCGCAGCGTCGGGACAGTCTGGTTGCCGCCGTTGACGCTCATCACGAACTCGGCAGCCTTCGTGTCCTGCTCGATGTCGACCACCTCGTACGCGATGCCCTCCCGGTCGAGCTGCGACTTCAGCCGGTGGCAGTAGCCGCACCACGAGGTGGAATACATCGTCAACATGGTCAGGTCCTCCAAGGGGTGACTCGCGCCCGGTCCGATCAGGCCAGGCTAATGGCTGCAACATCACCGGAGGCTGGAATGATTCCTCGCTGTGGTGGTTCACTCAGCGGCGGAACGGGTGCTCGCCGGCCTCGACCCGGAGCAGCGGTCCGCGGTGACCGCCCCGGCCGGCCCGGTCTGCATCCTGGCCGGCGCCGGGACCGGCAAGACCCGGGCGGTGACCTCCCGGATCGCGCACCGGGCGCTCACCGGCGACATCGCCGCCCGGCACGTGCTGGCCGTCACGTTCACCGCCCGCGCCGCCGCCGAGATGCGGGCCCGGCTCACCGGGCTGGGCGTCGGCGGCGTCCAGGCCCGCACGTTCCACGCGGCGGCGCTGCGCCAGGTCCGCTACTTCGCGCCCCGGCTGCTGGAGGGCCGGGCCATGCCCGAGTTGCTCGACAGCAAGGTCCGGGTGGTCACCCTGGCCGCCGCCAAGGTGGGCCTGCGGACCGACCGGGCCGCCGCCCGGGACCTGGCCGGGGAGATCGAGTGGGCCAAGTCGTCGCTGGTCGAGCCGGGTGAGTACGTGGTGGCCGCGGCCAAGGCGCTGCGCGAGACCCCGCATGAGCCGGCGAAGGTGGCCGAGGTCTTCGCCGCGTACGAGCGGCTCAAGCGCGGCAACGGGGTGATCGACTTCGAGGACATGCTGCGCGCCGCGGTCTGGGGGATCGAGGAGCACGCCGACGTCGCCGAGCAGGTCCGTGGCCAGTACCGGCACTTCGTGGTCGACGAGTACCAGGACGTCAACCCGCTCCAGCAGCGGCTGCTGGACGCCTGGCTCGGCGGCCGGGACGACCTCACCGTCGTCGGCGACGCCAGCCAGACCATCTACTCGTTCACCGGGGCGACCTCGTCCTACCTGATCGACTTCCCGCGCCGGCACCGCAACGCCACCGTGGTCCGGCTCGTCCGCGACTACCGCTCCACCCCGCAGGTGGTCGGGCTGGCCAACGCGGTGATCTCCCAGGCCCGGGGCGCGGAGGCCCGGCTCCGGCTGGAGCTGCAGGGCCAGCGCCCGCCCGGCCCCGAACCCGAGTTGCGCATCTTCACCGACGAGCCGGCCGAGGCCAACGCGGTCGCGGCCCGCTGCCGGGCGCTGGTCGACGGCGGCACCCCGGCCCGGGAGATCGCGGTGCTGTTCCGCACCAACGCCCAGTCCGAGGCGTACGAGAAGGCGCTCACCGAGGCCGCGGTGCCGTACGTCGTGCAGGGAGCGGAGCGCTTCTTCGAGCGCCCCGAGGTGCGCCAGGCCATGATCGCGCTGCGCGCCGCCACCCGGTCGATCCCGGGGGAGACCCCGCTGCCGACCGCCGTCGTGGAGGGGCTCGCCGCGGTCGGCTGGGCGCCCGACGCGCCCCCGCCCGGCGGGGCCGCGCGCGAACGGTGGGAGGCGCTCGCCGCGCTGGTCCAGCTCGCCGAGGAGTACGCGGCGACGCCCGAGGTGGTGCCGATCGGCGAGGCCGCCGCGATCGAGCGCCCGGTCACCCTGGGCGACTTCAACGAGGAACTGGCCCGGCGGGCCGCCCAGCAGCACGTGCCCACCGTGGAGGGCGTGACGCTCGCCTCACTGCACTCGGCCAAGGGTCTGGAGTGGGACGCCGTCTTCCTGGTCGGGCTGGCCGAGGGCACCCTGCCCACCACGTACGCGAAGACCCCCGAGCAGGTCGAGGAGGAGCGGCGGCTGCTGTACGTCGGGATCACCCGGGCGCGCGAGTGGCTCTGGCTGTCGTACGCGGCGGCCCGCTCGCCCGGCGGCCGGGCCCGGCGGCCGTCCCGGTTCCTGCCCCAGCTGGACCGCTCCGGCGGCGGCGAGCGGGCCGGCGCGGGCACAGGCGCGGCCCGGCGCACCGAGCGGCGGCGCGCCCAGGTGGTCTCCTGCCGGATCTGCGGCGCCACCCTGCTCGCCGGGGCGGACCGGAAGCTGGGCCGCTGCCCGACGTGTCCGTCCGATCTGGACGAGGAGCTGTACGAGCGGCTGCGCGAGTGGCGGCAGCGGGTCGCCGGGGCGCAGAAGGTGCCGGCGTACGTGGTCTTCACCGACGCCACGCTCACCGCGCTGGCCGAGCGGAAGCCGGGCCGCACCGAGGAGCTGATCGCGATCGCCGGGATCGGCCCCCGCAAACTGGGACTTTACGGCGAAACGGTGCTGGCCCTGGTGGCCGGTGCGGAGGTGGACGAGGTCTGCCCGCAGAAAAGTTTCGAAATCTAGCCGTAAATCGTTTGCCCTCGCCCCGAGGCGAGGAATAGCCTCAGGACACACCTCGCGAGCGGCGCCATTCTGGCTGCTCACGGGGGATGAGTCCAAGGTCGGCACGAGGAAAGACAGGGAGGTGGCACCCGTGGAGATCTTCACCTATGAGCGTTCGGCGGCGATGCCTGCTGCCTGCGCTCCGCTGTCGTCCGTCCGGGTGGCCCTTGCCGCTCGACCGTCGACTCCGCAGGTGCACCAGGCCCAGGTTCAGGCCGAGCTGAACCGGACCGTGGCGCCGCTGGCGGGGATCGAGGGGACCAGTGGCTTCACGGGCATGGGCATCGATGGCGCCAAGAAGCGCACGGATGTCCGCGGCGTTCCACCTCGAGGTAGACCGGTCTGATCCACCAGACCACCGGCTCACCTCGAGGCCGCGGAACCCGCATACCGGGATCCGCGGCCTCAGTTTTTTTGCACCGCCGTAGTGCCGTCAGAAATGCGATCCACGAGATCGAAGTGAGAGAGAGGTGACCGGAGGATGAGTCTGGCGTTGGCCCCACTCGACGTGAGCGTCGAGGTGGAGGCGAACCTGCCCTGCCGGAAGTTCGACCCCGACCTGTGGTTCTCCGACTCGCCTGCCGAGCTCGAGCTGGCCAAGTCGCTCTGCGGGGACTGCCCGCTGCGCGTCGAGTGCCTCGCCGGCGCGGTGGAGCGGTCCGAGCCGTGGGGCGTCTGGGGCGGCGAGATCTTCGAGCGTGGCGCGGTCGTCCCGCGCAAGCGGCCCCGTGGCCGTCCGCGCAAGGAGGACCTCGCCCGTGACGCCCAGCTCCGGGTCGAGGCGGAGGCGCGACTGGCGGCCAGTGGGCTGTCCGAGTCGCGGAACTCCGTCCGGCTGGCAGCCTGACACAACCCCGTTCCGCACGTCCCCGCCGGCGATCGTTACCGGCCCGAACGAGAAAGCCGAAACCCATGCTGCACCTGCCGAATGGAACCGAGATGCAACTACTCCACGAAGCGTTGTCCCGGGCTCGAATGCGCCGGCCTCAGGCCGGCACCACCACGAGCACTGAGGCAACCCGTTCCGCCCGTACCGTCGCCATGCGTGGCCGCAGCCAGTCGGCCCGCGACCTGGGCGCTCTCTAGATCCCTACACCACAGAAGGGGCGGTGACCGGATGGTCACCGCCCCTTCGGCGTGCGCGTCGGTCAGCTCACCGGGGCGAAGCCGGGCAGCCAGCGCTCCAGGATCGCCCGGTAGGGCGCCTTCGCCTCCAGCTGGCAGAGCACCCCGATCGAGCCCAGCGTCACCCGGTGGATCATCAGGTACGACGGCGGCAGGTTGAGCTGCCGGCTGAGCTGGTAGGTGGGGGAGCGCGGGCTGGCCAGCCGGGCCGCCTGAGCGCGCAGCCAGGCCCGGGTGAACCGGAACTCGTCCGCGGCGATCGGCTCCAGCATCGGGCGGAGGAAGTCCAGCACCCCCTCGGCGTCGATCGGCTCCGTGGTGCTGACGAAACCCTCCTCGCGCAGCCCGGCGACCACCGCGTCGGCGTCGTCGCGCAGCGCCAGCGCGGCGATCCGGCCGATCGGCTCGGGGGTCCCCTCCGGCATCCGGGCCACCGCGCCGAAGTCGATCACGCCGAGGCGGCCGTCGGGGAGCAGCCGGAAGTTGCCCGGGTGCGGGTCGGCGTGCAGCAGCCCGGCCCGCATCGGCGCGGAGAGGTGCAGCTCGGCCATGAGCCGCCCGGCCTGGTCGCGCTGCTCCTCGGTGCCCTCGCGGATGATCTGCGACAGCGGGGTGCCCTCGACCCATTCGGTGATCAGCACCCGGGGCGCGGCGTCGAGCACCTCGGGGATGTAGATGTCGGGATCGCCGGCGTACGCGGCCGCGAAGGCGCGCTGCGACTCGGCCTCCAGCTCGTAGTCCAGCTCCTCGGTGATCCGCTCACGCAGCTCGGTGAGGAGCGGCTTGACGTCCAGCCCGGGCTGGATCGCGCGGAACATGCCACCCAGCCGGGACAGCTGCTTCAGGTCCGCGAGCAGGGCGTCCCCGGCGCCCGGGTACTGGATCTTCACGGCCACGTCCCGGTGGCGCGGGCCGCCGTTCGGCCCGTACCCCGGGTCGCGCCAGACCGCGCGGTGCACCTGGCCGATGCTGGCGGCGGCGGCCGGGGTGTCGTTGAACTCCACGAACCGGTCCCGCCAGTCCGGCCCGAGCTGCTCGGCGAGCACCTTGTGCACGGTCGCCGCGGGCAGGGGCGGGGCGGCCTCCTGGAGCTTGGTGAGCGCCTGCCGGTAGGGTGCCGCGATCTCGTCCGGCAGCGCCGCCTCGAAGACCGACAGGGCCTGCCCGAACTTCATCGCCCCGCCCTTGAGCTGCCCGAGCACGCTGAACAGCTGCTCGGCGGTGCGCTGCTGGATCTCGGCGGAGATGACGTCGGACGCGAGCCCGGTGACCCGCTTGCCCATGCCGAGGACGGTCCGACCGGCGAAGCCGAGCGGCAGAGCGGCGAGCTTGGCGGTCCGGGACACGGCCCGGCGCGGGATGTCGGTCACCCGGTCATTGTTACCGACTCGGCGGGCCCGTTGCTGCTGTGCGGCCGGGAGCGGGTGCGGCAGACCGGATCGAGCGACGGCCGGAGCACCCGCAGGAGGGGTGCGGCGGCCACCGGCGATGCCGGAAGCGGCCGACCTGCCCGATTTCGACCGCGCAGCCGAGCGTTTCCGGGGTGCCCCCGTCGAGGTGGGTCAACGCCTCGGCCGCCGCGTAGGCCGCCGCGGCCAGCCGGGTGGTGGTCGCGCAGGCCCGGTCGCCGTCACCGGCCGCGAGCTGGGCGGCGAGGGCCGGCCAGTCCGGGTCGCGGTCGGTCCGGTGCAGGTCGAGGCAGCGCAGGCAGGGGCCCACCGGCGGGCGGACCAGCGGCCCGATCACCGGCACACCCCCGCGCAGGTCGACCAGGAGGTGAGGCTGGCGGCGGCGCGCGTAGCCGGTGGCGAGCAGGGCCGCCGGGCGGTCGACGCCGAGCTGGACCACCAGGTCGGCCCGGCCCGGCCGCAGGGGCGTGGTCGTGGTGCCCGGCGCGCACCGGGTCAGCGCCGCGCGCACCGCCGGCGCCAGCGGACGGCCCAGCTCGGCGCCGGTCAGCCCGGTGCCCACCAGGTCACCGGGGCGGACCGGGCCGGCCAGGTCGGGGACGACGTGTCCGACCCCGGCCTGCGCCAGCGCGACCGCGATCGCCGCGCCCAGCCGCCCGGCGCCGGTGACCAGCACGCGCGCCGCCCGGCGGCGGCGCAGCAGCCGGGCCGGCGTGCCGGGCAGGGCGGGCGCGGCCAGGGCCAGGGCGTCGGCCTCCCCGGCGAGCCGGGCCCGGACCGGCCCGGTGAGGTCGCGGGGGAGCAGGCTCTGCGCGGGTACGACGAGAGCGGCGGCCCGGAGCGTGTCGAGCAGCAGCCGGGCCTCGGCCGGCGGGACCCGCGCGGCGGTGGCGGCCGCGAGCACGGCGCGCTCGCTCCGGGTGCCGTCGAGCAGGTCGAGCAGGCGGGCGGCGCCCGGGCTGGTCAGCTCCAGCAGCACGGCCGGGCCGGGCTCCACCCCGAGCTGGAGGGTGTGCCGGTCCCGCCACAGCCGGGTGAGGCCGGGCAGCAGCGTCGGACGGGCGAGGGGAACCGGTTCGGTCACACCACGAATCGTGACCGTGCCCGCGCTCTCCGTCGATCGTTGTCCACAGGTGCGCCGGGCTGTGGCCAGCGTTGTCCACAGGAAAACCCGGGTTGTCCACAACCGGCCGGTAGTCGGTGTCGGGTAGACGACGGGGGAGGGGTGGCCGTTGCCACCCCTCCCCCGTGCGACCCGGACGGGTCAGACCTTGGCCTTGCCGAGGATGCGGTTCACTGTTGTGCCGCACACCGGGCACTTGCCCTTGGCCATGTTCATGCCGGTCTTCGAGACCTCCACGCGGCCCTCGAAGTCCCGCTTCTCCTTGCACTTCACGCAGTAACCGTTGTAGGTCTGGGCCTGGTCGGCCACGGTAGCCCTCCTCGTCTCGTCCACCGGACGCCTCCGGCGGGTTTCCCTGCGGCGGGCCACGGGTGGCGCCGGCGCCGGGGGGTTCTCCGCGATCACGCACGTGACCGCTGGTTGGCGGACCCTACCCAGGTCTGGGCGGTTCCATGTCAGCTGTGCGTCGACTCTGTGAGCAAGTTGACGTCGAGAGTGTGCATGCCGCGTTACGTCGGATAAGTCAGTTTCGCGGGGACACGCCGGGTGAATGCCCTCAGATCCCCCTTCGGGGCGGCCCCACCGCGACAGCTCGTCCGTAGATCACCTAACGTTGACAGGGGCCCGCAGGTGATGGTCAACTGCCGCCGCAAAGAAATTTTTCGGGACTCCTGACGACCAACCGCCATTTTCCGGGCGCGTGTCGCCGTGTTGACTCTTGCGGACTCCTGGTCAGTACGCATTAGCTTTCCCTCGTGACAGTCATCCGAGGCTGCGCGGACCAGTGATGGCCGGGACGCGGAAGCCCGTCGTCGAAGTACGGCGCAGCCAGCGCCGGCGACGCACGGTGTCCGCGTACCGCGACGGTGAGCGCGTCGTCGTGCTCATCCCGGACCAGTTCTCCCGTGCCGAGGAGAGCGAGTGGGTCGACCGGATGCTGGCCCGGCTCGCCGCCCGCGAGGGCCGGCTCGCCCGCTCCGACGCCGAGTTGCTGGCCCGGGCCGCCCGACTGATCAGCCTCTACCTGCCCGAGCACGCGCGGGCCGCCGCCCCGGCCAGCGTCCGCTGGGTGACCAACCAGAACGGCCGCTGGGGTTCCTGCACCCCCGCCGACCGCACCATCCGGATCTCCCACCGCATCCAGGACATGCCCGAGTGGGTGATCGACTACGTGCTGCTGCACGAGCTGGCCCACCTCATCGTGCCCAGCCACAACGCCCAGTTCTGGGCCCTGATCGCCCGCTACCCGAAGAGCGAACGGGCCCGCGGCTACCTGGAGGGCGTGGCCGCCACCTCCGGCGTCCCCCTGACCGACTGACCCCACCCGCCCCCGGGCCCCAGGGCCGCCCTTTGCGCTGTCGATCATGAGGTTAGCGGCGCGATTCGCCCCGTTTGCCGGGGCTAAACCTCATGATCGACGAGGCGCAACGAAGCGCGACGAGGCGGACCGGCGGTTCGGTGCGACGGGCGGCCGTGGGTGGCGGGTTAGGGTCGTCGGGTGGCTCGACGTGTGGTGGTGGCGCTGCTCGGCCCGGTCCGCTGGACGCCTCCGGGGATCGATCCGGCCCGGTGGCGGAGTGCGCTCGCCGAGGACGTGGTGGACCTGCTGGCCACGCTCAACGAGGTGGAGACCGCCGTGGCGGTGACGCCGGAGGACCGCTGGTTGGCCGACGCCGTGGTCTGGCCCGGCACGGCCGTGTACGAGGTGCCGGAGCCCACCGCCGGCGCGGTGTTCGCCGCGCTGGCCGGCTACGACCAGGCGGCCGTGGTGGTCGCCGACGCGCCCGACGTGCCGGGGCTCACCCTGGGCAAGCTGCTCCGGCCGCTGTCCAGCCGGCCGGTCGCGGTCGCACCGGTCGAGGGGAGCGGCGCGGGGCTGCTCGGGGTGGCGGCCCGGCTGCCCGTGCCGGACTGGCTGCCGGCGCTCGACCTGGACACCGCCGCGCCGGCCGAGGTGCGTGCCGCCGCACCGCGCCCGGGGGACGTGGCGGTCACCGCCGGCTGGCGGCGGCTGCGCGGCCCGGCCGACCTGGCCACCCTCGACCCGGCCTTCGAGGGCTGGGAGGCGACCCGGGCACTGCTCTCCGGCCGGCCCGGCTGACGGGCACCCGCAGAAACGCCGGGGCCCGCACGAGTGCTCGTGCGGGCCCCGGCGGACGTGCGACGTCAGGACTTGTCGTCGTCCTCGCCCCGGGCCTGCTCCTCCGGCGCACCGGGCGCGGTGAAGTCGAAGTTCGCCAGCTCCTCGTCCAGGTCGCTGGTGGTCGCGGCGAACGCCTCCGGGTTGGCGAAGTCCTCGTCCGACGGGAGCAGGTCGGGGTGGCCCCACACCGCGTCCCGGCCGGCGATCCCGCGGTGCTCGGTGAGCGCCGACCAGAGCACCGTCGCCTCGCGCAGCCGGCGCGGCCGCAGCTCCAGGCCCACCAGGGCGGCGAAGGTCTGCTCAGCCGGGCCACCGGCGGCCCGGCGGCGGCGGAACGCCTCGCCGAGGCGGACCACGTTCGGCAGCCGGTCGCCCGCGGCGCTGTCCACCACGTGGCACACCCAGCCCTCGACCAGGGCGAGCACGGTCTCCAGCCGGGCCAGCGACGCCTTCTGCGCCGGCGTGTCCTCGGGCGTGAAGATGCCCTCCAGGGCGATGGCCTGCATCGACTCCGGGTCGGTCGGGTCGACCCGGCCCATCGCCTCCTCGATCGCCTCCCGGTTGACCCGGATGCCCGCGGCGTAGTTCTCGACGGCGGCGAGCACGTGCCCGCGCAGCCACGGGACGTGCTGGAAGAGCCGCTGGTGGGCGGCCTCGCGCAGGGCCACGTAGAGGCGGACCTCGTCCTCGGGCAGCTCCAGGCCCTCGCCGTACGCCCGGATGTTGGCCGGGATGAGCGCGGCGGTGCCGGCGGGGCCGAGCGGCAGGCCGATGTCGCCGGCGGAGAGCACCTCGGCGGCGAGCGAGCCGAGTGCCTGGCCGAGCTGGCCGCCGAAGAGCGCGCCGCCCAGCGTGGCGACCATCGACTGCATCGGGCCGAGCTGGGCCCGGGCCTCCGGCGGCACCAGGTCGCCCATGGCGCCGACCATGCGGCTGGCCACCGGGTCGCAGAGCTTGCGCCACACGTCGAGGGTCTTGTAGATCCACTCGTTGCGGTTCCAGGCGACCGAGGTGCGGATGCCGGTGGGCCACGAGGTGGCCGGCTCCAGCCAGAGGTCGGCGATGCGCAGCGCCTCCTCCACCGTGTTGCGTTCGAACGGCGAGACCGCCGGGTCGCCGGCGGCGGCGAGCTGGCTCGCGGCGACCTGCCGGGCGAGGTCCCAGTTGACCGGTCCGCTGCCCGGCGCGGAGAGCAGGTGCTGCAACTGCGACATGAACTGCTGCATCTGCGCGGGATCGTTGGGGTCTGGTGGTTGCCCACCCGGGAGCGCGAAGCCGAACGGAATATCAGGCACGACGTCTACGGTACGCGGGCCGCGCCGCAGGTCGCGCGCGTCGGCGTTGCGCTGAGGGCGAAGTCCTGCGGTCACCGCGCCGGACGTTCCGGGCCGGATCGGTACGCTCTGGCGCATGAGACGTCGCGGCGTGACCGTACTCCTCGGTGCACTGCTCACCGCCCTGCTCAGCGTCGGCGTGCTGAGCGTGCCGATCCCGTACGTGGTGCTCGGTCCCGGCCCGACGGTCAACACCCTGGGCAGCGAGAACGGCAAGGAGATCATCCAGGTGACCGGCCGGGCGACGTCCACCTCCGCCGGGCAGCTCCGGCTGACCACGGTGGGTGTGCAGCCCACGGTCCGGCTGCGCTCGGCGCTGGCCGGGTGGTTCTCCTCCGACGAGGCGGTGGTGCCGCGCGAGCTGGTCTACCCGCCGGGGGAGTCGCAGGAGGAGGTCGAGCAGCGCAACGCCGAGGACTTCCAGAACTCGCAGACCAGCGCCGAGACGGCGGCCCTGCGCGAGCTGGGCTACCCGATCCGCGTGCTGGTGAAGACGGTCACCGCGGGCGGCCCGTCGGTCGACGTGCTCAAGCCCAACGACGTGATCACCTCGGTCGACGGGCAGCCGGTGTCCAGCGCGGCCCGGCTCACCGAGCTGATCCGCGCCAAGCCGGCCGGCACCGAGCTGAAGATCGGCTACACCCGGGCCGGTGCGCCGGCCACGGCCACGGTCCGAAGCCGTGAGCAGGACGGCCGGCCGCGAATCGGCATCGAGATCGACCAGCAGCAGCCGCACCCGTTCACCCTCAAGATCGACCTCGGCGACATCGGCGGCCCCAGCGCCGGGCTGATGTTCGCCCTGGGCATCGTCGACAAGCTGGAGCCGGCCGACCTGACCGGCGGGAAGGTGATCGCCGGCACCGGCACCATCGACGACGAGGGCCGGGTCGGCCCGATCGGCGGCATCGCGCAGAAGCTGGTCGGCGCCAAGCAGGCCGGGGCGAAGGTCTTCCTGGTGCCCGCCGACAACTGCGCCGAGGCGGTCCGCAACCCGCAGCCCGACCTGCCGCTGCTCAAGGTGGCGTCGCTGGACGACGCCTTGACGGCCCTGGAGAAGCTGCGCGCCGGGGGGCAGCCCACCCGCTGCTGACCGGGCGCGCAGGGCCGCCGGACGATCGTGACGTGACCTTGACCCGTCGTGTTCAGGAACACCCCGTACTCTGGGTGCCTGGTCGGAGCCGATCACATCGAGCGTGCGGAGCCAACAGTGGTCATGCGTAGCAGCCCCCTTCCGAGGATGAGCCGGCGCGGACGCGTCACCATCGGAGTTCTGATCGGGGTGTTCGTGCTCTTCACCCTGCTCGGGTGGGGGGTCAACGCGTGGACCGACTGGCTCTGGTTCGACGAGGTCCGCTACACCCAGGTCTTCACCGGCGTGCTCGCCACCCGGCTGCTGCTGTTCCTGGTGATCGGGCTCGGCATGGCGGTGATCATCGCCGGTAACCTCTGGCTGGCCCACCGGCTGCGGCCGCAACTGCGCCCGCACTCCGCCGAGCAGGCCACGCTCGAGCGCTACCGGATGCTGCTGAGCCCCCGGCTCGGCACCTGGATCGCCCTGGCCTCCGCGGTCATCGGGCTCTTCGCCGGCCTCTCCGCGCAGAGCCGGTGGGGCCAGTGGCTGCTGTTCCGCAACGGCGGCAGCTTCGGCGTGAAGGACCCGGAGTTCAACGTCGACATCGGGTTCTACGTGTTCCAGCTGCCGTTCTGGCGGTACCTGCTCGGCGTCGGCTTCACCGCGGTGGTGCTCGCCCTGCTCGGCGCGCTGGCCGTGCACTACATCTTCGGCGGGGTGCGGCTGCAGGGCGTCGGGGACCGGATGACCAACGCCGCCCGGGCCCACCTGAGCTCGCTGGTGGCCGTCTTCGTGCTGCTCAAGGCCATCGCGTACGTGCTGGACCAGCGGGCCATGCTGCTGGAGTACAACGAGGGCGCCAAGCTCTACGGCGCCGGCTACGCGGACATCAACGCGCTGCTCCCGGCGAAGGAGATCCTCGCCTGGATCGCCGTCGTGGTGGCCGTCGCGATCATCGTGTTCTCCAACGCGTGGATGCGGAACCTGGTCTGGCCCGGCATCGCGCTCGCCCTGCTCGGCGTCTCGGCCGTGGCGATCGGCGGCATCTACCCGTGGGCCGTGCAGACCTTCGAGGTCAAGCCGAGCGCCCGGGACAAGGAGGCGCCGTACATCGATCGCAGCATCAAGGCGACGAGGGCCGCCTTCGGGTTGACCGACACGAAGAACACCAACTACGCGGCGAACAACCTCGTCCCGCCCGCCAACCTGGCCACCGACACCTCGGTGGTGCAGAACGTCCGGCTGCTCGACCCGCAGCTGGTGTCCGAGACGTACACGCAGCTCCAGCAGGTCCGCGGCTTCTACGACTTCGGCCCGAAGCTGGACATCGACCGGTACGCGGCGGGCGGCAAGACCTCCGACTACGTGGTCGGCGTGCGGGAGATCAACTATGACGAGCTGACCCCGCAGCAGAGCAACTGGATCAACCGGCACACCGTCTACACCCACGGATACGGGCTGGTTGCGGCGCCGGCCAACCAGGTCTGCGGCAACGGCACGCCGTACTTCGTCTCCGGCTTCCTCGGTGGTGCCACCAAGGAGGAGGTGCAGGCGTGCACCTCGCCGACCGAGCAGATCCCGGCCCAGCAGCCGCGGATCTACTACGGCGAGCGCATGAAGGCCGACGACTACGCGATCGTCGGGCAGACCGGGGACCGCGACGTCGAGTTCGACAAGCCGACCTCCACCGGTGGTGAGCAGTACTACACCTACAGCGGCGAGGGGGGCGTCGAGATCGGCTCGTTCCCCCGCCGCCTGCTGTACGCGATCAAGGAGCAGGAGTCGAACTTCCTCCTCTCCGAGGCGGTCAACGACGACTCCAAGCTGCTCTACGTGCGTAACCCGCGGGACCGGGTGGAGAAGGTCGCGCCGTTCCTCACCCTGGACGGCGACCCGTACCCGGCGGTGGTGAACGGCCGGGTCCTGTGGATCGTGGACGGCTACACCACGGCCGCGACCTACCCCTACGCCGAGCGGGTGAACCTCCAGGCCGAGACGGCCGACGAGCTGACCGGCCGCGGCACGTTCCAGCTGGCCCGGGAGAACGTCAACTACATCCGCAACTCGGTGAAGGCGACGGTCGACGCGTACGACGGCACGGTGAAGCTGTACGCGTTCGACGACGCCGACCCGGTGCTCAAGGCGTGGAACAAGGCCTTCGGCGGTGACCTCGTGCTGCCCAAGGGCGACATCCCGCCGGAGCTGGCCGAGCACTTCCGCTACCCGGCCGACCTGTTCAAGGTGCAGCGCAACCTGCTCGCCCGGTTCCACGTCACCGACCCCGGCGACTTCTACTCCGGCCAGGACTTCTGGCAGGTCCCGAACGTGCCGGACGCCCCGGACAGCGGCGCGAAGCAGCCTCCGTACTACCTGTTCACCCAGTTCCCCGGGCAGGACGGGCCGCGCTTCCAGCTCACCTCGGCGGTCACCCCCAACCGCCGGGAGAACCTGGCCGCGCTGATCTCCGGGTCGTACGTGGACGGGCGACCCCAGTTGGAGGTGCTGGAGCTTCCGGACCAGACCCGGATCTCCGGGCCGGTCCAGGTGCACCAGCAGATGACGAACAACGGCGACATCCGGCAGCAGCTGAACCTGCTCTCCTCGGGGCAGTCCCAGGTGCAGTACGGCAACCTGCTGTCGCTGCCGTTCGGCGACGGGATGCTCTACGTCGAGCCCGTCTACGTGAAGAGCAACACCCAGAACGCGTTCCCACAGTTGCAGAGGGTCCTGCTCTCGTACGGCGACGGCGGCTCGTACGTGGTGCTGGCGAACAACCTCAGCGACGGCATCAAGCAGCTCGTCGAGCAGGGCAAACGGGCCCCCGGCGGCGCACCGCCGCCCACCTCGGGCGGCACGAGCCCGCCGACCAGCGGCACCACCCCACCGGTGCTCACCGGTGAGCTGGCCCAGGCGGCCGGCCGGGTGCAGAGCGCGATCACCGAGGTCAAGGCCGCGCAGGCGTCCGGCGACTTCGAGCGGTACGGGCGTGCGCTGAAGACGCTCGACGAGGCCATGGCCGCGTTCCAGGAGGCCCAGGCGGCGGCGAACTCGTCGCCCGGCCCGGGCCCCAGCGGCAGCCCACCGGCGTCGCCGCCGGCCGCACCCTCGTCGTCCCCGACACCGAACGGCTGACGCCGAGCCGACCACGCGAGCCCGTGGTCCGCGACCCCTGACGGGCGCGGGCCGCGGGCTCGTGTCGCAAACCGGACGGAACACCCGCAACCCCGTGCCCGCTTCCACCGTCATCAGAGCAGGTGGGCGTGAGGGGAGGCGGAGTCCAGATGCGCGATGTGAACACGTTCGACGACTTCTACCGCAGCACGTCGGGGCGGGCGCTCCGGTACGGCCGCGCAGTGGCTGACGACGCCGGTGACGCCCAGGACCTGGTCCAGGAGGCGTACGCCCGCGCGTGGCGGCAGTGGGGGAAGCTGGCCGACCATCCTGCGCCGGAGGCCTGGCTGCGTCTGGTGATCAGCCGGTTGGCCACGGACCGCTGGCGGCGGCTGCGCGGCTGGCGGCTCGCGGCCAGCCGTACCGGCCCGCCGGCCGACGTGGGGCCACCCGGCGAGGACACCGTGCTGCTGGTCGGGGCGCTGCGGCAGCTGCCGGCCCGACACCGGCAGGCCCTCGCCCTGCACTACCTGTTCGACCTGTCGGTGGAGGAGATCGCCCGGGAGGCGGGGGTCCCCACCGGCACCGTGAAGTCCTGGCTGTCCCGGGGCCGGGCCCGGCTGGCCGAGCTGCTGCCCGGCGTGGCGGCCGAGGAGCTGGAGGTCAACGATGTCGCGTGAACTGACCCGCCTCTACGGGGCGCTCGCCGTGGACACCGACGAGCGGGTGCTCCCGGCCCCGGACCGGGTGCGCCGGCGTGCCGACCGCCGGGCGCGGCAGCGGGCCGCCGTGGGCGCGCTGGCCGTCGCCGCTCTGGTAGCCGGCACCGTCGCCGGGGCGCAGCTGGTGCTCGCCGCCGGGCCGGACGCCGAACCGGCGCCGGCCACGACCACCGACAGCCCGTCGCCGTCGCCCACCCCGACCGCGCCGTCGCCGCCGCCGAGCCACACGTCTCCGGCGCCCTCCGCGCGTACCCCGGAGGCGCCGCCGAAGACGAGTGCCCGGCCGCCGGACCCCGGCCCGACGAGCATCCCGGACCGGGCCTTCTTCACCCTGGCCGCCGCGAACGACACGGGTATCGGCGACGAGTTCATCCCGGGACCGGTGCTGCCGGCGCTCTGCGGCGCCCGGCCCGGTGAGGCGGGGACGGTCACCCGCCGCGCCCGCAGCCTGGCGTTCAAGCTGACCGGCACCCCGAAGGGGTACGTCCCGGACGGAAGCTACCGGCACAGCATCACCGTCTACCGTCCGGGGCGGGCCGACGAGGCGCTGGCCGAACTGCGGGAGACCGTGCGTGACTGCCCCGAGCAGCCGGTCCCGGACGCGTCCGGGATGACGCAGCGCCAGCGCCTGCTCGGCGACAGCGGGTACGGCGACGAGTCGGTGCTGTTCGAGACCCGGACGCTGTCCCGGGACGTCAACGGGGACCCGACCGGCGGCGACGAGGTGCACCTGGTCCGCGCGATCCGCTCCGGCGACGTGGTCACCGTGGTCTGGGAGCAGGGTTGGGAGGGCACCTCGACCGAGCGCGCCCGGTTCGACGCGGACAGCCGCCGGGCGGTCGAGGCGATCCGGAGGTGGCTGGCCTGACGGCCCGTTTTGCGCCCCGTGGGCCCCGTGCGCTACGGTTAACGAGCCGACGCGGGGTGGAGCAGCTCGGTAGCTCGCTGGGCTCATAACCCAGAGGTCGCAGGTTCAAATCCTGTCCCCGCTACTCGTTCAACGAAGGGCCCCGGAGGGAACTCCGGGGCCCTTCGCCATGCCGGGTGCGGCCCGGCGTGGCGGATCGGGGAACCCGGCTGATCTCCACGGCGGGCATGAGATAGGCTGTACAAGCCGACGCGGGGTGGAGCAGCTCGGTAGCTCGCTGGGCTCATAACCCAGAGGTCGCAGGTTCAAATCCTGTCCCCGCTACTCGTTCACGAAAGGCCCCGGAGGGAACTCCGGGGCCTTTCGCTTTCTCCGGGCGACGTCATCCGGCCCGTCCGTCCTGCCGCTGTTGCGCTTCTCGGCAAGGATGGGTGCATGTCTGGTTGGAACAAGTGGTGGGGCCGCCTCAGCGCGGTCCTCGGTGCGGTCGTGCTCTCGGTGTTCGTGCCGGTCGCGGCCTGGGCCTCCACGGGCACGGGCGAGCTGGTGGTGGAGGCCGCCCGGCGGCGGTCCCGGGGTGGTTTCGGCTTCCTCGGGCTGCTCTGCTGCCTCGTGGTGGTCGTCGTGATCGTGCTGCTGGTGCTGCGCCTCATGCGGGGCCGGCGCGGCGGCCCGCCGCGCTGACGGGAACCGGTCCGCCCGCCGCGCCCCGGGCGCGGCGGGCGGCCCTCACTCGGCCAGGGCGGCGGTCGCCTGCGCCATGAACCGCGAGGTCGCCGTCCGGGCGCCCGAGCGCTTGGCGCGGATGCTCTCGGCCGCGTCGATGAGCAGGGTGCGCACCTTGGCGTGCCCCTTGGGCGGTGGCGCGGGCGCCGCCCCGGCCAGCTCGTCCAGGTCGGCGCCGAGCGCCACCACCCGCTTCTCGGTGCGGTCGGTGACGCCGTCGACGACGAACGTGCGGACCGGCACGGCGGCGTTCAGGCCGCGCTCGATGCCGAGGATCCGGCCGGCGGCCACGTTGGTGGTCAGGAAGTTGATCACGTCGACCACGACGCCCGGATGGCGGCTGCCGCGGTAGGCGGCCCAGTACATCGACGCCCGCGGCCACTGCGCCGCCGGCGTGCCCGGGAAGGCGGCCAGGCCCAGCTCGTCGTCGGTGAGCCGTTGCAGCTCCGGCAGCTGGTGCGACCAGGCGAACGACGCGGCCGCGTGCCCGGTGACCACGAGCTGGCGGGCCAGCTCGCCGCTGTCCGCCTGCTCGACCAGGGCGGCGCTCGGGGTGGCCCGGTCGTACCGGGCGACCTCCCAGAACTCGAACCAGTCGAGCAGCTCCCCGGAGCTGAAGCCGAGCTGCCGACCCTGGTACAGCTCGCTGCCCTGGCCGCGCAGCCAGAGCCACAGCGCGCGGTAGTCGCCGGACGGGTCCATGGTCCCGGCCACCCGGTTGCCGGAGGTGCGGGTGACGCGGGCGGCCCACCGCGCGTACTCCCGCCAGGACATGCGGGTGTGCGGCTCGGGCAGTCGCAGCCGGCGCAGCAGGTCACGGTTGTAGACCAGCGCCGCGCTGGTCTGCGCGGCGGGCACCGCCACGGTCCGCTCGTCCACCCGGCCGTACCGGGCCAGGTGCTCGGGCAGGCCGCGCAGGTCGAGCCGGTTGTCGGCGACCCAGGGGCTGAGGTCGAGGACGATCTGCCGGCGGGCGTACTCGGTGAGCAGGGTGTCGTCGATCTGGAACAGGTCGGGCACGTTGCCCCCGGTGGCCTGGGTCGCCAGCCGGTCGTAGTAGCCGGTCAGCCCCTGCCAGGTCACGCGGAAGCTCACCCGGGGGTTCTGCTGGGAGTAGAGGCGCAGCGCCTTCTCGGTGGCCTCGGCCCGGCGGGTCCCGCCCCACCAGAACACCGACAGCTCGATCGGGCCGTCCTCGACCGGAGTGTCCTCCTCCTCCGGGCCGCAGCCGGCCAGCCCACCGGCGAGCAGCGGCAGCCCGGTCAGCGCGCCGAGCAGCCGCCGCCGGCCGATGCCGGGACGGGGTACGGACTGCGGTGCGCGCACGGGTCTCTCCGGGGGTGCGGGCGGCTGCTGCGGACGGATCATTTACACAGGCCCCGGGCGCGGGTGTCAACGCCGGCCGTCCCGCACCGCCCGCGGCGCACCACGTCGGGTCCTGCGCCCGCTCGTCTCTCGGCAGGCCAGAATCCCCGTCCGTCGGGATGGCCGGTGGCCGGGCCGGGCGCCCCGTGCACGCATGGTGTACTAGCGCCGTGGAACTTCTGCACTCCGGCAAGGTTCGGGACGTCTACGCCGACGGCGAGGACCTCATCCTGGTCGCCTCCGACCGTGTCTCGATCTACGACGTGGCGCTGCCGACCCCGATCCCGGACAAGGGCCGCCTGCTCACCGCCCTGTCGCTGTGGTGGTTCGAGCAGCTGTCCGATCTGGTGCCGAACCACGTCATCTCGGCCACCGACGTGCCCGCGGAGTTCGCCGGCCGGGCGATCCGCTGCCGGCGGCTGGACATGGTCCCGGTCGAGTGCGTCGCCCGGGGCTACCTCACCGGGGGTGGCTTCGCCGAGTACCAGCGCACCGGCGCGGTGTCCGGCGTCGAGTTGCCGCGGGGCCTGGTGGAGGCGTCGATCCTGCCCGAGCCGATCTTCACCCCGTCGACCAAGGCGCCCAAGGGCGAGCACGACGAGCCGATCACCTACGCCGAGGTGGTCGACAAGGTGGGCGCCGAGACGGCCGAGCGGCTGCGGCAGATCACCATCGACGTCTACCGGCGGGGCGCGGAGATCGCCGCCGACCGGGGCATCCTGATCGCCGACACCAAGATCGAGCTGGGCTGGACGCCGGACGGCACCCTGATCCTCGCCGACGAACTGCTCACCTCCGACTCGTCCCGGTTCTGGCCGGCCGAGTCCTACCAGCCGGGCCGCACCCAGTTCTCCTTCGACAAGCAGTACCTGCGCGACTGGGCCACCGGCGGCGGCTGGGACCGGCAGCCGCCCGCCCCCGAGGTGCCCGCCGAGGTGGTCGAGGCGACCCGGGCCCGCTACGTCGAGGTCTACGAGAAGCTCACCGGCAACCGCTGGGCCTGAGGCACGCCGGAGGGTCCACCGCCGCGGCACGACCCACCCGTACGATCAACAGACGTGCGTGACATTGCCGTGTTCAGCGGGACCGCCCACCCGGACCTCGCCGCCGAGATCTGCGCCCACCTCGACGTTCCCCTGCACCCGGTGCGGGTGTCCCGGTTCGCCAACGACTGCCTCGAGGTGCAGTTGCAGGCGAACTGCCGGGAGCGCGACGTCTTCCTCATTCAGCCGCTGGTGCCGCCGGTGCAGGAGCACCTGGTCGAGCTCCTGCTCATGATCGACGCGGCCCGCGGCGCCTCCGCCGGCCGGATCACCGTGGTGCTGCCGCACTACGCGTACGCGCGGTCGGACAAGAAGGACGCCCCGCGGATCTCCATCGGCGGCCGGCTGGTCGCCGACCTGCTCACCTCGGCCGGCGCGCACCGGGTGCTCGCCATGACCCTGCACTCGCCGCAGGTGCACGGCTTCTTCAGCGTGCCGGTGGACCACCTGCACGCGCTGCGCGAGCTGGCCACCCACTTCCGGGGGCGGGACCTGAGCAACACCGTCGTGGTCTCGCCGGACCTGGGCAACGCCAAGGAGGCGGCGGCGTTCGCCCGGATGCTCGGCACCCCGGTGGCGGCCGGCGCGAAGCAGCGGTACAGCGACGACCGGGTGCAGATCAGCACGGTCATCGGTGACGTGGCGGACCGGGACGTGATCGTGCTGGACGACGAGATCGCCAAGGGCAGCACGGTCATCGAGCTGATGAGCCACCTCCGCGAGCGGCAGGTCCGGTCGATCCGGCTGGCCTGCACCCACGGCCTCTTCTCCAGCGGCGCGCTGAAGCGGCTGAGCGAGCAGGACGGGGTGCTGGAGGTCGTCTGCACGAACACGGTGCCGATCCCGGAGGAGAAGCGGGTGCCGAAGCTGGAGGTGCTGTCGGTGGCGCCGGCGCTGGCCGAGGCGATGCGGCGGATTCACAACGGCGAGTCGGTGAGCGCCCTCTTCGGCTGAGGCCGGGCACGGCCCCGCCCGGTCAGCTGTCGGCCGGGCGGGTGACGGGCTGGGCGGCCAGCGCCGCGGTGATCCGGACGATCGTGCCGGCCTCGCCGGTCTCCACCGCCATGGTGTCGCTCAGCTCCCGGGCCAGCCACAGCCCCCAGCCGCCGGCCGTGTCCGGGGCCGGCCGGGCACGCTCGCTGAGCCGCCGCACGCTGATCCCCTGGCCGTGGTCGGCGACCTCGCAGATCAGCTCGCCGGGACGGCGCCACAGCCGCAGCCGGCCCTGGCCGCCGCCGTGCCGGACGGCGTTGGTGATCAGCTCGTTGACCGCCAGCACGAAGTCGTCCAGCCGTTGCCCGGTCAACCCCGCCGCGTGCGAGCACGAGGTGACCGAGTGCCGTAGCGCGGTCACCTGGGCCTGGTTGAAGGCCTCGGCGATGAGGAGGGAAGGTTCGATGGGCACAACCGTACGCGGTGCGGGGGGTTCTGCGTTTGTCATGGCCCCGTCCCGGCGATGGCGTGCGGTGATTTTCGCGGCATTTCCACCGTACGTCAGGGTTTCTCGCACCGCACCTCGCGGCCCGCCCGTGCGCGGCTGTGGCAGGGTGTCCGGCATGCCGTCGTCCCCGGGTGGCCTGGAGGTCCCGCTCTGGCGGTCCATCGCGGTGTTCCGCTTCGCCTCGCTGGCGTACGTGGGTGTGCTGGTGCTCCGCGACGCCGACCGCTACGCGCATCCGGTCGCCGCCGGCGGCGTACTCCTGGGGATGCTGGCCTGGTCCGGGGCGACCACGGCCGGCTACGCGCGCCCGGCCGGACGGCGGTGGCCGCTGCTCCTGGCCGACCTCGGCGTGGTGCTGGCGATCATGCTGGCCACGCCGTGGGTGGTCGGCCGCGCGGCGCTCGCCGCCGGCGTGCCCACCCTGACCGTCGCCTGGCTGGCCGGCCCGGTGCTGGCCTGGGCGGTGTCCGGCGGCCGACGGCGCGGCGCGGTGGCCGCGCTGGTGCTCGGCGGGACCGACCTGGCCACCCGGGAGCGGATCAGCCAGTCCTCGCTCACCGGGGTGATCCTCATGCTGCTGGCCGGTGTGGTGGTGGGGCACGTGGCCCGGCTCGCCGTGGAGGCCGAGGCGCGGCTGCAGCGGGCGGTGGAGCTGGAGGCGGCCACCCGGGAGCGGGAGCGGCTGGCCCGGGACATCCACGACTCGGTGCTCCAGGTGCTGGCACTGGTCCGGCGGCGCGGGGCGGACCTGGACGGCGAGGCCGCCGAGCTGGCCCGGCTGGCCGGCGAGCAGGAAGCCGCGCTGCGCACGCTGATCGGCCGGGCGGGCGCCGCGCCGGACGGCGCGGGCGACGCCCGGGACCTGCGTGACCTGCTCGACCGCTACGCCTCGACGACGGTCCAGGTGGCCGCGCCGGCCACCCCCGTGCCGCTGCCCGCACGGGTGGCCGGCGAACTGGCCGCCGCCGTCGGTGCGACGCTGGACAACGTGGCCCGGCACGCCGGCGGGCGGGCCTGGGTGCTGATCGAGGACGAGGGGGAGACGGTGACCGTCTCGGTACGCGACGAGGGGCCGGGCATCCCGGAGGGGCGGCTGGCCCAGGCCGCCGCGCAGGGCCGGCTCGGGGTGGCGCAGTCGATCCGGGGCCGGGTCGCCGACCTCGGTGGCGAGGTGCGCATCGTCTCCGCCCCGGGCGCCGGCACGGAGATCGAGCTGACCGTCCCGCGGGACGCGCGGTGAGCATCCGGGTGATGGTGGTCGACGACCACCCGATGTGGCGCGAGGGCGTGGCCCGCGACCTCACCGAGGCCGGCCACCTGGTGGTGGCCACCAGCGGGGAGGGGCGGCAGGCGGTCCGGGTGGCCGCGGCCGCCCGCCCCGACGTGGTCGTGCTCGACCTGCAACTGCCGGACGTCTCCGGCGTCGAGGTGATCCAGGGGCTGCGCGCCGTGCTGCCCGAGGTGCGGGTGCTCATGCTGTCGGCGAGCGGCGAGCCGCAGAGCGTGCTGGACGCGGTCAAGGCCGGCGCCACCGGCTACCTGCTGAAGTCGGCCGCGCCGGCCGAGTTCCTGGACGCGGTGCGCCGCACGGCGGCCGGCGAGCCGGTCTTCACCCCGGGCCTGGCCGGGCTGGTGCTGGGGGAGTACCGGAGGCTGGCCGCGACGCCGGCCGCCCCGCACGACGAGGCACCCCGGCTCACCGAGCGGGAGACCGAGGTGCTGCGCCTGGTGGCGAAGGGCCTGTCGTACAAGCAGATCGCCGAGCGGCTCGGGCTGTCCCACCGGACGGTGCAGAACCACGTGCAGAACACCCTCGGCAAGCTCCAGCTGCACAACCGGGTCGAGCTGACCCGGTACGCGATCGAGCGGGGCCTGGACGGCTGAGGCTCAGGTCGCCTCGGGCGGCCGGGTCTCGTGAATGGCCAGCTCCTCCGCGGTCGCCCCGCCACCGGCCGCGCCGGCGTCGTACGCGACGTTGTCGGTCTCCTGGTCGGTGTGTGCGCCCTCGTCCGGCTCGACCAGCCGCCCCACCTCGTGGTCGGCGACGGTGCCGAGCTGGCCGTGGTCGTAGATGGAGACCGGGGAGTGCGGGTCGGAGGTCGGCCCCGGGTCGATCACGTCGGCGTCGAGCTGGGCCTGCGCGGCGGCCTCCTCGCTGTCCGCCTCGGCGGCGATGTCCGGGTCGACCGTCCCGGCCAGCGGGTCGTCGGCGGGCCGCTCGTACTGCTCGCGCTGGAGCTTGTAGTCCAGCGACTCGCCGTCGAGCTGCTCCTCCGCGGTGGTGCCGAAGCGGTCCACGGCGACGGGGGTGCGGTCGGCGGGCAGCTGGGCGGGATCCGGTCCGTCGGCCTCGCGCCCGGTCAGGACGTCGTCGTTGGCGGTCGAGTCGTCGTCGGCGGTGTCGGGCAGGCCGTTCGCCTCGGTGTCGGACACGGGGGTGGGGAACTCGTTGTCGCGCATGACGGGGAACTACCCACTGGGCTCGCCGCATTAACCGCCACCGGCGGGGTGGATCGGGAGGAACGGGGCGAAAAGGGCCTCAGTTCCGGAGCGTGGCCTCGTCCTCGGCGTGCAGGACGCACCAGACGACCTTGCCGTCCGGAAGTGGCGTGCTGCCCCAGCGCCGGGCCACCGTGTCGATGAGCAGCAGTCCCCGGCCGCCGGTGGAGGTGACCGGGGCCAGCCCGGCGTAGGCCGGCCGCCGCGCGGAGTGGTCCCGGACCGCCAGGTGCAGGGCGCTGTCCCGGGGGGCCACCCGGACCGTCATGGGAGTCCCGGCGTGCGCCACCACGTTGTTGACCATCTCGGTGACCGCGATGGAGGCCGGCTCGGCCAACTCCGGCACGCCCCACCGGGCGCAGCCCTCGGTGACCAGGGCCCGGGCCTCCCGGGCCGCCGCCACCACCGGGGGCAGGTCGGCGGCGAGCACCGCGGCCTGCGGCGCGTCGCCCAGCGCGGCCTGCGCCGCGTCGAGGGACCGGTGGACCGGCGCGCCACCCTCCGGCTGGCCGGTTGGATCACACACCAGCAGGTCGGCGGCCGGCCAGTCGACGGCGACGCGGTGCACCTCGTCGAGAAGCCCCCGGGCCGCCGGATCGGCGATCCGCACTCCGGACAGGTCGACGATCGCCGCGCCCGGTCGCTGCCAGAGCCGGGCGAGCAGCGCGTCCCGGACGGCGTCGAGCCCGGCCCGGTCCAGCACGCCGGTCAGCCGGACGACCGCCGAGGACTCGTCGGTCTCGACCAGGCAGCGCACGTCCGTCGGCATGATCGTCCCATTGTGCATGGCCGCCCCCCGTCGCGCATCAGTCCGGTCGGCGGGACTCATCAGCGTTCCGTCCGGGGACGCCGACTCATCGCCGCCATGGTGCCGACAGCGGTGCCGGCAGCCGCCAGCCCGAAGGCCGCCGTGAGCCGGATCAGCTGCGCCCGCCGGCCCTGCCAACCATCGGTCCGCTCGGCCGCCGCGTCGGCGTGGAACACGTTGCCGGTGGCGTCCAGGCGTACCCCCGGGCCGAACTGGGTGCGCGCCGTGTACCAGCCGAGCGCCCGCTCGGCCAGCGCCGGGGCGAGCCGCCACTGGAGGCCCATGAGCCGGGCCGCGCCCCCGGCGTACGCCTCGCGGCGCGGCCGGCGCAGCAGCCGGACGATCGTCTCGGCCACCAGGTCCGGCGGGTACACCGGTGGCGGCGGGGTCAGCTCCCGCCCGGTGTGGTTGGCGGCGTGCCGGAAGAACGGGGTGTCGATGCTGGCCGGCAGCACCGTGCAGAGCGAGATGTGGCCGCGGCCGGTGACCCGCAGCTCCTGCCGGACCGTGTCGGCCAGCCCCCGGATGGCGTGCTTCGTGGCGTTGTACGCCGACTGGTACGGCATGGCCACCTCCGCCAGCACCGAGGCGTTGTTGACCAGCACCCCGCCGCCCGCCGCGTCGAGCCAGGGCAGCGCGGCCCTGGTCCCGTGGACGGTGCCGAGCAGGTTCACCTCGACCACCCGGCGGAACTCGCTCACCGGGATCTCGTCGAAGAGCCCCACCGTGCCCACCGCCGCGTTGTTGACCCAGGCGTCGATCCGCCCGAACTCGCCGGCCGCCCGCGCCGCGAGCCGCTCCACCGCCTCCGGATCGGTCACGTCGGTCGGCACCACCAGCGCCCGCCCGCCCAGCTCCCGGCAGCGGTCGGCGACCCGGCGCAGCGCCTCCTCGGTCCGGGCGGCCAGCACCACGTCGGCGCCCCGCCGGGCCAGCGCGTACGCAGTGGCCGCGCCGATCCCGCTGGAGGCGCCGGTGATCACGACGGTGGCGTCGTCGAGGCTGCGGGTGAGAGGCATTCTTCGCCGGTACCCCCGGTCCGGCCCGGTCATGCCGCCGGAGTCGCCCGGATCACGGTTGCCGGCCGCCCGGCCGGGGCAGATTGTCACCAACCCGACCGGGCCGGACGCTGTCCCACCCGTGGAACGGTCCGCCGGTCCGCACCCGATCTGCCAGGTTTCGGCGCACCGGGGCCGGGTTAATGGGACCCTCTGACCGGAGGACCCACCGCTCGCGAAAACGCATGGAGGTGCACCATGCGCGTCGGCCTTGTGTGCGCGCACGCCGGCCCGTCCGTCGACGGTCCCACCGTCGGGACCCACCAGCACATCGCGCGGGTGGCGGCCGAACTCGCCGCGCGGGGCCACGACGTCCGGGTGTACGAGCGCCGCGACGCGCAGGGCCAGGAGTCCGTGGACGTGGACGGTTACCACCTGGAGCGGGTCCCCGTCGGCCCGCCCGCCCCGTTGCCCACCGCCGAACTGGTCCCGTACGTCACCGAGTTCGGCCGCTGGCTGGCACAGCGGTGGTCCGACGACTGGGCGCCCGAGGTGGTGCACGGGCACTACTGGGTCGGCGGTCTGGCCGCCGCCCACGCCGTCCGGGAGACCGACATCCCGGTGGTGCAGACCTTCCACTCCCTCGGCGTCGAGCAGCTGCGCCACCTCGGCGGCCGGTACGACGGGCCGGGGGAGCGGATCCCGCTGGAACGGGCGCTGACCCGGGCCGTCGACATCGCCGTGGCCCAGTGCAACGACGAGGTCGACGAGCTGACCCGGATGGGACTGCAGCGCACCTCGGTGGCCATGGTGCCGACCGGGGTCGACACCGCGCAGTTCCACCCGGACGGCGAGGCGGCCCCCCGCGACCAGCGGGCCCGCATCCTCTCCGTCGGCGGGCTCGCGGCCGGCCACGGCCAGGAGGACCTGATCCGGGCCATGCGGCTGGTCGGCGACGCCGAGCTGGTGATCGCCGGCGGCCCGCCGGCCGAGCAGCTCGCCGACCACGCCGAGGCGCGCCGGCTGCGCGAGCTGGCCGAGCGGACCGGGGTGGCCGACCAGGTGAAGCTGGTCGGCGCGGTCCCGCACGACCAGATGGCCACCTGGTACCGCTCCGCCGACGTGGTCGCCTGCACCCCGCACTACTCCTCGGCCGGCCGGGTGTCGCTGGAGGCGATGGCCTGCGGCGTCCCGGTGGTCGGCTACGCCATGGGCGGCATCGCCGACGCGGTGGTCGACGAGGTGACCGGCAAGCTGGTGCCGCCCGGGGACGTACGCACCCTCGGGGTCACCCTGCGCCGGATCCTCGCCGACAACGCCGGGCGGTTCGCGTACGGGCACGCCGCCGTGGACCGGGTCCGGTGCAGCTACACGTGGGAACGGACGGCCGGCGCGCTGGAGCGGCTCTACGAGCGGGTGATCGGGCGCCGCAAGCCGGCCGAGCCGCCGGTCGCGGTCACGCGCCCCGTCGAGGTCGCCGCCGACCGGCGCGGACCCGTCGAGGCGGCCTGAGTCAACGCCGGGCGCGGACGGCCGAGCCGGCGCCGATCATGGCACGCTCCCGGTTCCGGGCCACCGCGTGGTGGTGCTGCGGCTCGGCGTACCTGGTCAGGCCGACCACCGCGACCAGCGTGGCCAGGAAGCCGACCCCGGCCAGCCACTCCCGGCCCGGCCAGATCCGGTCGTTGAGCAGCAGCAGGCCGACGATCGCCGCGGGCACCGCCCCGGCGGCGTCCATGGCGGCCACGGCGGCCGTGGTCGAGCCGCGCTGCATGGCAAGCCCGAGCAGGAGCTGGCCGACCACCGAGTGGGCGATCAGCAGGTAGAGCAGCGGGTCGCGGACGAACGCCTCCGCCGAGTCGGCCGAGGCGAGCGGCCGGGCCGCCACCGCGGCGGCGGAGAACGCCATCCCGGCCAGCGCGCCCAGCGCCACCGAGCCGGGCGCGCCGTGCAAGCGGGCGGCGAAGAAGCCGAGCACGGCGATCACCCCGAGCGCCACCGCCAGGCCGACCAGCCCGGCCGTGCCGAGCTGCCGGGACGGCGCCGGCTCGGCGGCCAGCACCAGCGCGATGATCCCCCCGAACAGGAGCACCAGCAGCGCCACCTCGGCGGCCGGCAGGCGCCACTTGAGCACCAGCACGCCGAGCACGGCGGTCACGCCCAGCCCGGCCGCCACGCTGGCCTGGACCAGGAACAGCGGCAGGTCCCGGCGGGCCAGGAAGGCCAGCACGAAACCGACCACCTGGCAGGAGAGCCCGACCAGGTACGTCCGGTGGCCGGCCAGCCGGAGCAGCAGCCCCGGGTCGAAGGTGTGGTGCACGGTGGTCCGCGCCGCGGCCACCGACTGGAGGAGATTGGCGAAGCCGTACGCGACGATCATCGCCGCCAGGAAGCACCAACCGGAGGACACCACCTGGCGAGGATAGAGGTTGCCGGCGGGTCAGCGCTCGGCCGGCCGGCCGAGCCGGGCCAGGATGTCGTCGTGCAGCGCGCCGTTGCTGGCGACGGCGCTGTGCTCGCCGGAGCCCTCCCCGGCCGGGGCCGGTCGCCCGGCCAGGTCGGTGACCGTGCCGCCCGCCTCGGTGACGATCGGGACCAGCGCCGCGATGTCCCAGAGCGACAGTTCCGGCTCCACCATGACGTCCAGCGCCCCCTCGGCCAGCAGCATGTAGCCGTAGAAGTCGCCGTAGGCCCGGCTGCGCCAGGCGTCCCGCATGATCTGGAGCACCGCGTCCAGCCGGCCGGCCTCCTCCCACCCGGTCAGGGAGGAGTAGCAGAAGCTGGCGTCGGCCAGGGTGGTCACCCCGGAGACCCGGATCGGCGCGCCGGAGGCCGCGTCGGGGCCGGCGAAGGCGCCCGCACCGCGGGCCGCCCACCAGCGCCGTTGCAGCGCGGGGGCGGACACCAGGCCGAGCACCGGCCGGTCACCCTCCAGCAGCGCGATCAGGGTCGCCCACACGGGTACGCCCCGGACGAAGTTCTTGGTGCCGTCGATCGGGTCGACGACCCAGCGCCGCCCGTCGGGGCCGGTGGCGGGCTGCTCGCCGTACTCCTCGCCGAGCAGGCCGTCGCCGGGGCGGTGGGCGGCCAGCAGGGCGCGGATCTCCCGCTCCACGGCCGTGTCCGCGTCGGACACCGGGGTCAGGTCGGGCTTCGACTCGACCCGCAGGTCGAGGGCGCGGAACCGGGCCGTGGCGACCGCGTCGGCGGCGTCGGCGAGCCGGTGGGCGAGGGCGAGGTCGTCGGCGTACCCGGTCATGCCGGACACGCTAGCGACGCCCGTGCCGCCGCGACGCGCGGGTGGCCCGGTTTCCGCCGCTCAGGAACCGGCGAGCGGGTCGCCGGGGTTCCGCTCCGGCTCGCGCACGTCGCCCTCGCCGCTGCGGGAGGCCAGCAGCCGGCGGTACGAGGCCAGCCGGCGCGGGTCCGCCTTGCCGGCGGCCACCCAGGCGTCCAGCGCGCAGTCCGCCTCCTCGGCGGTGTGCTGGCAGTTGGCCGGGCAGTCGACGGTCGCCTCCACCAGGTCCGGGAAGCCGTGCAGCAGGCTCTCCGCGGAGACGTGCGCCAGCCCGAAGCTGCGCACGCCCGGGGTGTCGATGATCCAGCCCGGAGCGCCCTCGGAGTCGGCGTGCGGGTGCGGGGGCAGCCCGAGCGCCACGGCGCTGGTCGAGGTGTGCCGGCCCCGGCCGATCGCGCTGACCGTGCCGACCGCCCGGTCGGCCTCCGGCACGAGGCGGTTGACCAGCGTCGACTTGCCCACCCCGGAGTGCCCGACCATGACCGACACCCGCCCGGCGAGCAGCGCGCGCAGCGCGGCCAGGTCCGAGTCCGGCCGGATCAGCACGTACGGCAGCTCCAGCTCGGTGTAGTAGCCGAGCACCGCCTCCGGGCCGGCCAGGTCGGCCTTGGTGAGGCAGAGCAGCGGCTCGATGTCGGCGTCGTACGCGGCCACCAGGCAGCGGTCGATGAACCCGGTGCGCGGTGGCGGATCGGCCAGCGCGCTGACGATCACGAGCTGGTCGGCGTTCGCCACGACCACCCGCTCGAGCCGCCCCTCGGCGGTGGTGGCGTCGTCCTCCGCCGTCCGCCGCAGCACCGAGCGGCGCTCGGCGATGCGGACGATCCGGGCCAGCGCGCCGGGGGCGCCCGAGGTGTCGCCGACCAGGCCCACGCGGTCGCCCACCACCACCGACTTGCGGCCCAGCTCGCGGGCCCGCATGGCGGTCACGGTCGGGGAGTCGGGCCCGGCGTCGAGGAACACGCAGGTGTAGCGCCCCCGGTCGACGGCGATCACGAACCCGTCCACGGCGTCCTCGTGACGGGGCCGGGTGCGCGTGCGCGGGCGCGACGACCTGCCGGGCCGGACCCGGACGTCGTCCTCGTCGTACTCCCGCCGCTTCGTCGCCAGGTCGTCCCCCCGTCGTCAGTTCTTGCCGGTCACCATCCCTGACCATAGCGCCGGGAACTCCGGCATGGTCTTCGAGGTGCACGACACGTCGTCGACCTCGATGCCGGGGACCGCCAGCCCGGCCACCGCCGCGGCGTGCGCCATCCGGTGGTCGTCGTACGTCCGGAAGGTCCCGCCGCGCAGCGGGCGGGGCCGGATCTCCAGCCCGTCGGTGGTCTCGGTGAGGTCCGCGCCCAGCGCGGCGAACTCCTTGGCGAGGGCGGCGACCCGGTCGGTCTCGTGCCCCCGGATGTGGCCCACGCCGGTCAGCCGGGACGGGGAGTCGGCCAGCATGGCCAGCGCGGTCAGCACCGGGGTCAGCTCGCCGACGTCGGAGAGGTCGGCGTCCAGCCCGCGGACCGTGCCGGTGCCCCGCACGGTCAGCCCGTCGGTGCCCAGGATCACTTCGCCGCCCATCCGGTGCAGCAGCCCGCGCAGCTGCTCGACCGGCTGGAGACTGCTGCGCGGCCAGCCCTGGAGGGTCACCTCGCCGCCGGTGACCAGGGCGGCGGCGAAGAACGGCGCCGCTCCGGACAGGTCGGGCTCGATCTCCCAGCCGCGGCCGGTCAGCGGGCCGGGCTCGACCGCCCAGACGTCGGGCGTGGTGTCGTCGACCGCCGCCCCGGCGGCGCGCAGCATCTGCACGGTCATCCGCAGGTGCGGGGCGGACGGCACCGGCGGCCCCTCGTGCCGGACCACCACGCCCCGGTCGAAGCGCGGCCCGGCCAGCAGCAGCCCGGAGACGAGCTGGCTGGAGGCGGAGGCGTCGATGACCACCTCGCCGCCGGTGACCCGGCCGGCGCCGAGGACGACCAGCGGCAGGCTGCCGACCGGCGGGGCGTCGATGCGGACGCCGAGGGAGCGCAGCGCGCCGATCAGCGGGCCGAGCGGGCGGGTCCGGGCGTGCGGGTCGCCGTCGAAGGTGACCCGGCCCTCGGCCAGGCCGGCCACCGGCGGCAGGAACCGCATCACCGTGCCGGCCAGGCCGACGTCGACGTGCGCCGGGCCGACCAGCGGGTGCGGCCGGACCAGCCAGCGGTCGTCGTCGGAGACGGACATGTGCGCGCCCAGCTCGCGCAGGCCGCCGGCCATCAACTCGGTGTCCCGGGCGCGCAGCGGCCGGTCGAGCGTCGACGGCCCGCTGGCCAGCGCGCCGAGCACCAGGGCCCGGGCGGTCATCGACTTGGAGCCGGGCAGGCGCAGCGTCGCGGCGACCGGGTCGCTCGCGGTCGGCGCGGTCCACGGCTGCGGCGGCCGCGTCGCGGTTCGATTCCCCACGCTCACATTCTGCCAACTCCGCGGGCCGGTGGAACCGCCCGTCGCTCCTGCTCCCGGTTGGCGGGACAGCCGGAACGCCGCCGGCGGGTTAGCGTTGGCGCCATGTGCGGGAGGTACGCGACGACCCGGAGCGCGGGCGACCTGAGCGCGCTGTTCGAGTCGTCCGACGAGACCGGCGGGGTCGGCCCGGACTTCAACGTCGCCCCGACCGATCCCGTGCCGCTCGTCCGGCTGGCTCCGGAGGGGCACCGGCTGCTCTCCGTCGGCCGCTGGGGGCTGGTGCCGCACTGGTCCCGCACCGCCGCCAGCGCCGCCCGCATGATCAACGCGCGGGTGGAGACGATCGCCACCAGCCGGGCGTACGCCCCGTCGTTCGCCCGCCGGCGCTGCCTGGTCCCGGCCGACGGCTGGTACGAGTGGGTCCGGCAGGCCGACGGCCGGCGGCAGCCCTATTTCATGACCCCGCGTGACGGTTCGGTGCTGGCCTTCGCGGGGATCTGGTCGGTCTGGGAGCCGGCCGGCGAGGCCCGGCTCACGTTCAGCGTGCTGACCACCGCGGCGGTCGGCGAGCTGGCCGAGGTGCACGACCGGATGCCGCTGCTGCTGCCCCGGGAGCGCTGGGCGTCCTGGCTCGGCGCCGCCGCCGAGCCCGCCGAGCTGCTCGCGCCGCCCGCCCCGGCCTGGTTGGCGGGGCTGGAGATCCGCCCGGTCTCGCCGGCGGTCGGCGACGTCCGCAACGACGGCCCGGAGCTGACCGCCCGGGTCCCCCTGGCGCGTGCGGAGGCCGAGACGGAAATGACCCTGTTCTGATCACGCTCAGCACATTGTCGTGTGCTGATTTGCCGGGGTTGCGCCTGAAACGTCGCCCGGCCGTTTAGCCATGTTTACCGGAGACCCTTGTCCCCGCCTGCGCAAGTGCGATAGAACACAGCGCCGGCGTTGGGGTCTGTTCGCACGGGGCGGATGACACCCATCGATCTTTCACGATCTTTGCCGGTCCCACGGGGGAGGTGGGTGTATTGACACGGGCACGCATGCCCCGCCCGCACGAGGTGGCCGCCGCGCGGCGAGATCCGCGACTGCTGCGGGCCCTGCGCGAGCGGCGCCACGACGAGGCGTGGCGGACCAGAGGAACCTGCCAGAGCGTGGATCCGGAGACGTTCTTCCCGGCGCCCAACGAACCGGCCGACGCGGCCGTGGCGCTCTGCCGCAGTTGCGACGTCCAGGGGTCCTGCCTCGCCTGGGCCCTGGAGGTGGGTGACTGCCACGGCGTCTGGGGCGGCACCACACCGCGCGAGCGGCGGGCCATGCTGGTCGCCTGGCGCAGCGAGGTGCGGCCGGATCCGGACGCCCTCGATGAGGCCGGCCCACCGGTCCGCGACCGCCTGCTCACGCTGGTGCCGTCGAGCTGATGTCGTTCTGACGTCGCCCGCGTCTCCCCGCCGGGAGACGCGGGCGACGGCGTTTCCGCACCGGGCGACCGCCGCGTGCGGGGCCGGCCGCAGAATGGGCCCGTGCGGCACAGTGACGAGATCGGGACACCCCGCGGACCGGCCCGGGTCCACATCGACCCGCCGGTGGCCCGCGGCGCCACCGTGGTGGTGCTCGGTCACGGGGCCGGCGGCGACGTGGACGCCCCGGACCTGGTGGCGGTCCGGGACGCGCTGGTCGACGCCGGCGCGGGTGTGGTCCGGGTGACCCAGCCGTACCGGGTCACGGGCCGGCGCGCCCCCGCCCCGGCCGGGCACCTCGACGAGGCGTGGACGGCCGTGCTGGCCGCACTCCGCACCCGCCACCCGGAGGCGGCCCGCTGGGTGGTCGGCGGCCGGTCCAGCGGCGCCCGGGTCGCCTGCCGCACCGCCCAGGCGGTCGGCGCGGCCGGCATCGTCGCGCTGGCGTTCCCGCTGCACCCGCCCGGGCGGCCGGAACGCTCGCGGGCCGAGGAACTGCGCACCGGCCTGCCCACGCTGGTGGTCAACGGCGACCGGGACCCGTTCGGGGTGCCCGAGCCCGGGCCCGGCGTCGAGGTGGTGACCCGTCCGGGTGAGCGGCACGACCTCCGCGGCGACCCGGCGGCCACGGCAGCCGTCGTCCGCGACTGGCTCCGGGCCCGGGGCTGGCTTCCCGCCTGACCGACCCCGCGATGTCGCCGGCGGCTCAACTCCGCAGGCCCGGGGCGCCGAGCGGCGGAGGGGCGACACGCGGCGGCGGAGAGGCCGGCGTGACCGTCGGTGGCGGCGGGTCGTTGCTACGGATGGTGTCGGGCGCCCGGTTCGGGCGTCCGGGGCCACCCTCCCAGGCCCTTCCTGGTCCCAGCGTCGGTCGCGGCCGAGGCGGGGACCAGGAACGGGTGGGGCGGCGTGGAATGTCCGGCCCGGCGGCGAGCGTTACTACCCCCGGATGCGTTTTCCAGCCGAGGGGGGTGACCGGTGCCGACCGAGACACGGAGCCGGGAGCGGGACGAACGGGACGCGCGGCAGCTCAAGCGGCTGCTGGACGCGCCGGACTGGCCCGCGACGGCGTCGGCCGTGAGCACCAGCACACAGTCCGGAAGTGAATCTGCCGACAGGTGGGTACGCGTATCCTCGGCGGGAAAGCATCCGACGCGAGGGGACGTGCGGTTGACGACCGAGAAGACGGACGAGCGCAGGGCCCGCTTCGAGCGGGACGCGATGCCCTTCGTCGACCAGCTCTACGCTGCCGGGCTGCGGATGACCCGCAACCCGGCGGATGCCGAGGACCTGGTCCAGGAGACGTACCTGAAGGCGTACGCCGCCTTCCACCAGTTCGAGCAGGGCACGAACCTGAAGGCCTGGTTGTACCGGATCCTGACCAACACCTACATCAACTCCTACCGGAAGCGGCAGCGCCAGCCCGTCCAGGCGCCCACGGACGAGATCACCGACTGGCAGCTCGCCGAGGCGGAGTCGCACACGTCCAGCGGGTTGCGCTCGGCGGAGACCGAGGCGCTGGACCGGCTGCCGGACAGCGACGTCAAGGAGGCCCTCCAGCAGCTGCCGGAGGAGTTCCGCATGGCGGTCTACCTCACCGACGTCGAGGGCTTCTCCTACAAGGAGGTCGCCGACGTCATGGGGACGCCGATCGGCACCGTGATGTCGCGGCTGCACCGCGGCCGTCGTAATCTGCGCAAGCTGCTCGAGCAGTACGCGGCGGAGCGGGGTTTCACCTCCGCGCCGTCGAAGGGCTCGACCGCCGCCGCCAGCCGGGAGGTGTGACCGTGAGCTGTGGGAAGCCGCACGAGACGGACTGCCGCGAGGTGCTCGCCGAGGTCTACCTCTACCTGGACCTGGAGTGCGGTGAGGAGCGCCGCGTCCTCATCCGGGAGCACCTGGAGGAGTGCGGGCCCTGCCTGCACGAGTACGGCATCGAGCAGGAGGTGAAGGCGCTGGTCGCCCGCTGCTGCGGCAACGAGACCGCGCCGGAGCAGTTGCGCGAGCGGCTGCGGATCCGCCTGTCCGAGCTGGTGGTCTTCGAGACCACCGAGTCCCGTGAGCTGGCCGACTGACGGCAGCGGCAACGAGCTGAACACACCGGTGGCCCGGGTCCGTCTGGACCCGGGCCACCGTGTGTCCGGCCCGGGGGCCGGCATCGACTCCGATCCGGGATCAGGAGTTGGGGCGCTTGCCGTGGTTGGCGCCGCTCTTCTTACGGGCCTTCTTCTTGCGGGCCTTCTTCGCCATGCTCTGCCTCCTTGTAGCTGGTCACGGTCCGGCCGCGGACGAGCGCGGCGGAGGTCGCGTGCCGGTTCCCGGGCGCCGGGAGCCGACCGCGCTGATGCTAGTGCCGACGCGGGTCGCGGGGGACCGGCGGGGGCGGAACCGGCGTGCCGGGCGCGCTGTGCCGGAGCGTGAGCGGGCTCATGATTGGATACCGTTCGCAGCAACAGCGGTGGAGAGGGAGGGCCCGGAGATGGCCGAGGAGATCCGCGCCGAGATGGTGGCGAACGTCTGGAAGGTCGTCGCGTCGGCCGGGGACACCGTGTCCGAGGGGGACACGCTGGTGATCCTGGAGTCGATGAAGATGGAGATCCCGGTCGTCGCCGAGTCAGACGGCGTGGTGCAGCAGATCGCGGTCAACGAGGGCGACGTCGTGCAGGACGGTGACCTGATCGCGGTGATCGGTTGAGCGGGCTGCGCGTCCGACGGGCGGAGCCGGCCGACTTCCCGGCGGTGGCCCGCCTGACGGTCGCCGCGTACGAGGCCGACGGGCAGCTCAAGGGCGAGACGGGCTACGCGCCGGTGCTGGCCGACGTGGCCACCCGGGCGGAGACGGGTGAGGTGCTGGTCGCCGTCGACGAGGTGACCGGTGAGGTGGTGGGCGCCGTGACGTTCGTGCTGCCCGGCACCCCGTTCGCCGAACTCGCCGGCCCGGGTGAGGCCGAGTTCCGGATGCTGGCGGTCGACCCGGCCGCGCAGGGCCGGGGCGCCGGGGCGGTGCTGGTCGGGGCGTGCGTGGCGCGCGCCACCGAGCTGGGCTGCTCGGCGGTCGTGATCTGCGTACGCAGTGGGATGGCCGCCGTGGCGCGGCGGCTCTACGGGCGGCTGGGCTTCGTGCGGGCGCCGGAGAAGGACTGGACCCCGCTGCCCGGTGTGGAACTGCTCGGCCTGCGCCTGGACCTGACCCGCCCGGCCTAACCCGGCCCCGGCCCGCCGCCCGCCCCGGTCAGGAGGCGTCGGCGATCTTCGCGAGCAGCTCGTCGGCGACCTCGAGGGCGATCTTCTTGCGCTCTTCGTCGCTGATGCCGGGGGTGCGGACCGCGAACCAGCTGCTGTGCACGGCGAACAGGGTCAGCGTGGCGCGCAGCTGGGCGGCCGGGGAGTCGTCGCCCCGGCTCAGCTCGTGCGCCAGCCGCATCATCCGGTCGCGCATCTGCTGCCCGGCGGCGAGGCTCTTGAGCACCGTCTGGTTCTGTTCGAAGAACCGCATGACCCGGGGCAGTTCCCCGGCGAACATCGCGTCGGCGTACCGGCTCAGCAGCTCGCGCCGGGTCGCCAGGGTGGCCGGTTGGGTGTCGGCCCACTCGATCAGCTCGTCCATCCGGCGCAGCCGGTCGTCGACGAAGCTGCTGACGATCTCGTCCTTGCTCTTGAAGTGGTAGTAGAGGGCGGCCTTGGTCACGCCGAGTCGCTCGGCGATCTCCCGGAGCGAGGTCTTCTCGTAGCCCTGCTCGGTGAAGAGCTCCAGCGCGACGGCTTGAATGCGTTGCCGCGTGCCGCCTGTGCTCTCCCTCACCCTTACCTCACCCAATTCGCTTGACGGTTCCTACTGACCAACTTACCGTCCGGCTAGTAAGGTAACTAGCCGGACGGCAAGTAAGTAGGTCACAGATCTTCGGGGGAGCTTACCCATGAGTCAACCAGCCCAGGTGGCGACCAGACCCAATGTCCGGGTCGTCCTCTTCGGCCTGATGATCGCGATGATGCTCGCGATGCTCGACAACATGATCGTCAGCACCGCGCTGCCGCGGATCGTCTTCGAGTTCGGCGGGGCGGACCACTTCACCTGGGTGGTCACCGCGTATGTGCTGGGCACGACGGTCTCCACCCCGATCTGGGGCAAGCTCGGCGACCTCTACGGCCGCAAGACGGTCTTCCTGACCTCGGTGGTCGTCTTCCTGATCGGCTCCGCGCTGTGCGGCATGTCCGGATCCAGCATGTTCGGCGGCACGGACACCGGCATGATCGAGCTGATCGCCTTCCGGGCCGTCCAGGGCCTCGGCGCCGGCGGTCTGATGGTAGGTGTCATGGCGATCATCGGTGACCTGGTGCCGCCCCGCGAGCGGGGTCGCTACCAGGGCATGATCGCCGGCATCATGGCCATCGCCATGGTGGCCGGCCCGCTGGTCGGCGGCTTCATCACCGACCACCTCTCCTGGCGCTGGGCGTTCTACGTCAACCTGCCGCTCGGCGGCGTGGCCCTGCTGGTGCTCGCCACCACCATGCACCTGCCGAAGTACCGCACCGAGCACAAGATCGACTGGCTGGGCGCCGCGCTGCTCTCCGTCGGCATCACGGCGATCGTGCTCGTCACCACGTGGGGCGGCAACCAGTACGACTGGACGTCCCCGCAGATCCTCGGCCTCGCCGCGCTCGCGCTGGTCACCCTGGTGGCCTTCGGTCTGGTCGAGCGGCGCGCCCCGGAGCCGATCCTGCCGCTGAGCCTGTTCAGTAACCGGAACTTCGCCCTCATCTCGATCATCGGCTTCCTGCTCGGCTTCGCCATGTTCGGCGCGATGAACTTCCTGCCGCTCTACCAGCAGACCGTGCAGGGCGCCTCGGCCACCAACAGCGGCCTGCTGCTGCTCCCGCTGATGTTCGGCATGCTGGTGGTCTCGCTGGTCGTCGGCCGGGCCATCACGAAGACCGGGCGCTACCGGGCCTTCCCGATCATCGGCGGCGTGGTCATGACCGCCGGCATGGGCCTGCTGACCCAGCTCGACCTGGGCACCAGCAAGACCGTCTCCTCGCTCTACATGGTCGTGCTCGGCGTCGGCATGGGCTTCCTCATGCAGACCTCGATGCTGATCGCGCAGAACAGCGTGGAGCAGAAGGACCTGGGCGCGGCGAGCGGCGCGGCCACCTTCTTCCGGTCCATCGGCGGCTCGTTCGGCGTCTCGCTGTTCGGCGCGATCTTCGCCAACCGGCTCGCCGACTCCGCCGCCGGGCCGGCCTTCGCCGGCGGGGGCGGCGGCGAGGGCGGCGCCATGAACCTGGAGAAGCTCAAGGAGCTGTCCGGCCCGGTGCGGGAGGTCGTGCTCGGCGGGCTCTCCGACGCCATCTCGCACGTCTTCTTCTGGGCGGTCTTCTTCACCGTGGCGGTCCCGGTGCTCGCCTGGTTCATCAAGGAGGTCCCGCTGCGCACGGCGAACGAGGCCCCGCCCGCCGACACCACCCCGGAGGACCAGGCCGAGGCCGCCCTCGGCAGGTCTCCCGTCGCCTGACCCGTCCGCCGCGGCCACGCCGACCCGTCCCCGGGCCCGGCGTGGCCGCGTCGTTTCCGGGCTGCGCCCGAGGATCGGCCGAGGCGGTGGCGGGTCAGGGATGCCGGCGGAAGAGCCCGGCGAGGCGGCTCCAGAGGCGGCGCAGGGCGCCGGGCCGGGCGGCCGGAACCGGGCCGGTGGCCAGGGCGTCGGCGAGGGCACGGGTGGGTGGGTCCAGGTCCGGGGTGGCCAGCGCCAGGTGGGCCAGCGACACCGCGATCGGCACCCGGCGCTCGCGGGCCACGGCCGCCGCGTCGGCGAGCCGCTCGGCCACCACCCGGGCCACGTCGGCGCGGACCGCGGGATCCACCCAGGCGGCGGTGACCAGGGCGAACATCGCCGCCTCGGTGATCCAGTCCTCCACGCCCCAGAGCAGTTCCAGCAGCACCCGGCGCCGGGTGGACTCCGCCCACGGCTCGTCGGTGCGGTGGTGCAGCAGGCCGAGGCAGGCCCACACCTGCACGCAGCGCACCCAGAGCGACGGGTCCTGGCCGGCGAGCACCCGCCCGAGCGCGGTGGCCGGCGCGGCCGGCGGGTGCACCAGCACGCCCAGCAGGTCGGCGAGGTCCAGGGTGGCCAGTCCCACCGCGGCGTCGTACGCGGCCGGCGGGTGCGGCCAGGCCGGGTGTGCGAGCTGCCGGATCCGCTCCGCCGCCTCGGCCGACGGGGTGGGCAGGGTGGGCGCGGCCACGGTGCCGTCGTACCGCCAGAGCTGGCAGGTGGTGGCCCGCCGGGGTTCGCGCGGGTCCGGGTCGGCCACCTCGGTCACCTCGACGGCCAGCCCCGGCGCCGCCACGGCCGCGGTCCGCATGGCGCTCGGCGGTTCCAGCCCGTCCAGGCGTACGGCCACCGGGGCGTCGGCCGCGAGCGCCTGGCGCAGCGCTTCCAGCACCGGGCCGCCGGCCGGGGTCACCTGGCCCAGCCAGGGGCGGCCCCGGCAGCATTCGGCCAGGTCGCCGTGCTCGTGGGTGTCGTCGGGGTGGTCCCGCACGAAGTCGGCGAGGGCCACCAGGTGGGCCACGTCCCCGTCGCGCTGGAAGCGCAGCCGGTGGGCGGTGTGCACGGCGCAGTCGAAGGTCGGGTCCTTGGCCAGGGCCCGGTCGATCCAGTCGAGCGCCTCGTCGAGCCGGCCGTGGTCGGCCAGGGTGCCGGCGATGTCGGCGTAGACCGCCAGGTCGTCGGGGTCGAGGGCGACGGCCCGCTGCAGCGCGGCGAGCGCGTCCCGGGTCCGGCCGGCACTGCGGTACGCGTACCCGAGCCACACCTCGCCGAGTTTGGTGGGCTGTGCGCGTACCCCCCGAGAGGCCCAGGTGACGGCGAGGGCGACCTCGCCGAGGCGCCGGGCCAGCGCGGACGCCGCGCCCAGCAGCAGCGGGTGGGCCGGGTACACGGCGACCGCGTTGCGGGCCAGGGTGAGGTACGGGCGCAGCGGGTCGCGCAGCCGGCGGGGGACCGGGTCGGCCGCGGCCGCGCAGACCTGCATGAGGATCCTGGCGGTGCGCTCGGGGTCGAGCCGTTCGGGCAGGTCGGGCGCGGTCACCCAGGGCACGGCGGCCCACTCGGCGGCGGGGGCGTAACCGGTGGCCGCGGCCAGCAGGTCGAGCCCCTCGGCGGGGCGGCCGGCGGCGGCGAGCAGGTGGGCGCGGGCCACCACCGCGCCGACGAAGGCGTGGTGGCCGAGCGGGAAGAGGTCCAGGTCGCCGCCGCTGGCCGCGGCGAGCCGGGCGAGCGTCTCGTGCACCTCGGGCAGCGTGGGGGCCTGGACGAGGGCGGCGGCCACGTGTTCGGCGGCGTGCCGGAGGTCCCCCTCGGCCAACGCCAGTCGGGCCAGCGCGAGTTCCTCCTCCGCCGAGAGCACGGGGTCGTCCTCGGGCACGTCGTCCTCTCGGTGGTGGGTCCGCCAGCCGGGCAAGCCTAGGGGATCATGCGGCCAGATGGTGATCCACTGCGCACTCCTGTTCGTTCAATTGCTCACTGTCTCCGAAAGGTGCAAGACTGAGCACCGAACGCGCGGCAATCGCGCAGGAGGGGGTCTTCCGTGACGCGTCCAGGGGCCGGGATGGCCGCCGACATCGACGAGCAGCCGGCCGGTTACGACCGCCTGCTCTCCGCCGAGCACGCCGGGGCGATCGCCCGGGTCGCGGCGGTGATCGCCGAGCGTCGGCCCCGCCACGTGGTCTTCACCGCCCGGGGCACCTCCGACCACGCAGCGCTCTACGCGGCCTACCTCACCGAGATCCGGCTCGGCCTGCCCGCCGGGCTCGCCTCGCCCAGCGCCATCACCGTCTTCGGCGCCCGGCCCGACCTGTCCGACGCCCTGGTGGTCGGGGTCAGCCAGAGCGGCGGCTCACCCGACCTGGCCGAGGTGCTGCGGGTGGCCCGGGAATCGGGCGCGCTCACCCTGGCCGTGACCAACAACCCCGACTCGCGGCTGGTGGGCACCGCCGAGCTGAGCGTGGACATCGCCGCCGGGCACGAGCGGGCCGTCGCCGCCACCAAGACCTACACGGCCGAGCTGCTCGCGCTGCTCATGCTCGTCGAGGGCGTACGCGCCGGCGACGGCGTGCTCCCCGCCGAGGAGCGGGAGTGCCTGGCCCGCCTGCCCGAGCTGGCCGAGCGCACCCTCTCCGACGCCACACCGGCCCAGCTCGCCCCGCGCTACCGGTTCGCCGGCCAGCTCGTCACCACCGGCCGGGGCTACGCGTACCCGACGGCCCGCGAGGCCGCGCTGAAGCTGATGGAGACCTCCTACCTGCCGGCGCTCGCCTTCTCCGGCGCCGACCTGCTGCACGGCCCGCTCGCCATGACCGACCCGGACGTGCCGGTGCTCGCCGTGGTCGGGTCGGGTCCCGGCGGTCGGTCGATGCGCGAGGTGCTGCCCCGCCTCGGCGAGCGCCGCGCCGACGTCGTGGTGGTCGGCTCCGCCGACGTCGAGGCGACCGCCCGGATGGCCGTGCCCGAGGTCGACGAGCGGTACGCCCCGCTGCTCGACATCCTGCCGCTCCAGCGGCTCGCCCTGGCCCTGGCCCTGGCCCGGGGCGAGGACCCGGACGCCCCCCGCGGGTTGAAGAAGGTCACGGCGACGATGTGAGCCCCGGCGTGGCACGCTGTTCAGCGTGTCCACCCTCCGTGACCTCGCCGAGGAGCACACCTCGCTCCGGCCGGCCGACATCGACCACCTGCACCGGATCGCGGGCGACTGGCAGCTCCTCTCCGACCTGTCCTTCGCCGACCTGCTGCTCTGGGTGCCGGTCGACGGCGACGGCACATTCCTCTGCGTGGCCCAGGTCCGCCCGACGACCGCGCCGACCGCGTACCTGGACGACCAGGTCGGCCGGATCGTCGGCGGGCCCGAGGTGGCGCACCTGGAGGTCGCCCACCGGCAGGGCCGGATCTGGCGGGAGGGCGACCCGGTCTGGTACGGCGACGTGCCCGCGCGGCACGAGGCCATCCCGGTGCGGCTGCGCACCGCCGACGGGGAGTCCGGCGAGGTCATGGCGGTGGTGGGCCGGGACACCAACCTCTCCACCGCGCGCACGCCCAGCCAGCTCGAACTGAACTACCTGACCACCGCCGACGACCTGGCGCAGATGATCGCCGACGGCACCTTCCCGCCGCCCCGGCACCCGGGCGAGACCACCTCGGCGCCCCGGGTCGGCGACGGCCTGGTCCGGCTCGACGCCAACGGCAAGGTCACCTACGCCAGCCCCAACGCGCAGTCCGCGTACCGTCGGCTCGGCTTCGCCTCCCACCTCGTGGGGGAGGACCTGGCCAAGCTGCACCGCCGGCTCGCCGGTGATCCCCTCGAAGGCACCGACGCCGGCAACGCGGTGCTCGCCGCGCTGCGCGGCGAGGCCCCGCCCCGGCGGGAGATCGACGCCCGGGGCGCCACCATGCTCACCCGGGCGTTGCCCCTGATGCCCGCGGGCGTGCCGATCGGCGCGCTGGTGCTGGTCCGCGACATCACCGAGGTACGCCGCCGCGACCGCGCCCTCATCACCAAGGACGCCACCATCCGGGAGATCCACCACCGGGTGAAGAACAACCTGCAGACCGTGGCCGCGCTGCTGCGCCTCCAGGCCCGCCGGGTGTCCATGCCGGAGGCCCGGGTCGCCCTGGAGGAGTCGGTACGCCGGGTCGCCTCCATCGCACTGGTCCACGAGACGCTCTCGATGTCCAGCGACGAGGCGGTCGAGTTCGACGGCATCGTCGACCGGGTGGCCAGCGCGGCCACCGAGGTCGCCGCCACCGAGGTGACCGTCGGCATGCGCCGGCAGGGCAGGTTCGGCGTGCTGCCCGCCGAGATCGCCACCTCGCTGGTGATGGTCCTCAACGAACTGCTGCTCAACGCCGTCGAGCACGGCTTCCCGCCGGCCGGCGAGGAGGGCGCGCCCGGCCCCGAGGGCGCGCCGGAGCCGGTGGTGGTGGTCACGGCGCACCGGTTCCGCAAGCAGCTGCACGTCTCGGTCGCCGACAACGGCCGGGGCCTGCCCGCCCACTTCGACGCGGAGAAGGGCGGCAACCTCGGCCTCCAGATCGTGCGGGCCCTGGTCACCGGCGAGCTGCGCGGCACCATCGAGCTGCGCAACGGCGCCGAGGGCGGCACCGAGGCCATGCTGGTCGTACCCCTGGCCCGCGGCACCGCCGACCGGCTCGCCGGCTGACCGCCCCCTCGCCGCCGCGGCCGTCGAGGCTCAGCGGGTGAGCAGCGCGACGGTCAGGCCCGGGCGGGGCCACACCTGGCGGACCGTGAACGCGTCGCGCAGGGCGTCGCCCTTGGCGCCGGGCACCGCCGCCAGCGGGTCGGCGCGCCGGCCGGTGACCACCAGCCAGACCCGGTCCACGCCGGCCAGGCACTCCGCCGGTCGGTCGCACTCGGCCGCCCAGAGGTCCGCCCGCTGCCGCTGGTCGCGGACCACCAGCACGTCGCGTGGCCGGCGCGCCCCCAGGTGGTACGCCAGCCCCAGGTCCGGGAAGAGCCAGCTGTCCCGGGGCGAGTAGACGACCGCGTCGCCCGGCCGCTGCCCGTCGGCGACGATCCGGGCCACGCCCGCGTAGTCCACCGGGGCGGTCCGCGGCCACTCGTGGGTGCGCCGCAGCGCCGCCTGGTCGGGCAGCCCCAGCAGGCCGGCCAGGGTCACCACGGCCAGCGCCGGCACGAGCCGTACGCCGGCCAGCGCCGCCCCGGCCAGCAGGCAGGCGAACGGCACCGTGAAGATGAGGTACCGGGTCACCCAGAGCGGCACCGCCGTGCCGGCGGCGAACAGCAGCAGCACCGGCAGCACGACGGCGGCACCGGGCAGCAGCGCCCGCCGACCGAGCCGGGCCGCCCCCAGCGCGGCGAGACCGGCCAGCACGCCGCCGACCACCCCGCTCTGCGCCAGCGCGCCGGGCAGCGCGGCCAGGTCGTCGACGCGGACCAGACGTACCCAGTCGAGTTGACGGCCGCGCTGGCTCCCGGCCACCAGCACCAGCGGCACGACCAGCACGGCCGCCGGCGGCAGCGCCACCAGCCACCGCCAGAGCAGGCCGATGCCCCTCCCGCCGGCTCGCGGGGCGTCCTCGCGCGCACCGGTGCCCGGGCCGGCCTCGCGCGCCCGGGGATCCGGGGCCCGGCCCGCCGGGTCGGGCGGCGGCTCCACCCCTGCCGCCGGCCGGCCCCGCACGGCCGCCAGCACCACCACGAGGGCGTGTGCGGCGAGCAGGGTGAGGGCGATCAGGTGGAGCAGGCCGAGCGCGGCGACGGCCACCGCGTACCCGGCCCAGCGTCCCCGGGCCGGCCGGTGCAGCGCGCCGACGAGCAGCAGCGTGGCGAGCACGGCGAGCAGGGTGGCCGGCGCGTACGGGCGGGCCTCCTGGCCGTACCGGGAGGTGGCCGGCAGCACGGCGAGGAGCAGCCCGGCGAGCAGGCCGGCCCGGGCGCCGACCAGCCGGGCGCCGAGCCGGGCGGTGAGCGCGGCGGCTCCGGCCATGGCCAGCGCGGACGGCAGCCGCAACGCGGTCGGCGAGGTGCCGAACAGCGCGGTCCAGCCGTGCATGAGCAGGTAGTACGGCCCGGTGGCGGCGTCGATCGTGCCGGCCAGCCGGACCAGGTCGGGGACCGGGCGGGTGGCCGCGCTCCAGGTCGCCAGCTCGTCCCGCCACGGCTGCGCGTGCCCGATCCCGGCGAGCGTGACCACCAGGGTGAGCAGGCCGGGGGTCGCCCACACCGGCCAGTCCCGGCGGCCGTGGGGCGGCGTGGGCTCGGCGGGCGGGGTCACATTCCGCAGCGTCACACAACGGGACCGCCCGCCGGGCCGGTAAGCCGATCCGCGCGCTGCCCGTGATGTGGGATCACACACTCGGTCATTGGCCGGTCATCGACGGCTGTGGGAGCATGTGGGCTATGACCGCCGCTGTCATCCGCCGCTTCGTGGCCCGTCGCCACGTCGATTACGGCCGTGTCCGCAGCGCGATCTGTCCGGCCCACTGACGACGCCCGACCCATCCGTCTCGGGCGCGTTCCGCGCCGGCCGTCATCGACATCGCCGTCCTCGGCCCTCATCCAGGGCCGGCCGCCGCGTCCGCGCTTTCAGGCACAGCAGACAACGGAGGACGCCGCGATGGCGGTCAGCAGCACCACCACGACCCGGCCCGACACCCCGGCACCGGCCGCCCGGGCCCCCCGCCGGCCGCGTGGTGAAGGACAGTGGGCGCTCGGGCACCGCGAGCCGCTCAACCCCAACGAGCGGATCAAGAAGGACGACGACCCGCTGAACGTGCGGGCCCGGATCGAGAACATCTACGCGCACCGGGGCTTCGCCTCGATCGACCCGCAGGACCTGCGCGGCCGGTTCCGCTGGTGGGGCCTCTACACCCAGCGCAGGGCCGGCATCGACGGCGGGCGCACCGCCGTGCTGGAGCCGCACGAGCTGGAGGACGAGTTCTTCATGCTCCGGGTGCGGGTGGACGGCGGTGAGCTGAGCCTGGCCCAGCTCCGGGTCGTCGCGGACATCTCCCGGGAGTTCGCCCGGGACACGGCCGACATCACCGACCGGCAGAACATCCAGTACCACTGGATCCGGGTCGAGGACGTGCCGGAGATCTGGCGCCGGCTGGAGGCGGTCGGCCTGCAGACCACCGAGGCGTGCGGCGACTGCCCCCGCGTCGTGCTGGGCAGCCCGGTCGCCGGGGTGGCCCGGGACGAGGTGCTCGACCCGACGCCCGCGGTCGACGAGATCGTCCGCCGGTACGTCGGCGACAAGGCGTACTCCAACCTGCCCCGCAAGTTCAAGACCTCGATCTCCTGGCTGGTCGACACCCCGTACGAGGCGAACGACATCGCCTTCCTCGGCGTCGAGCACCCCGACCACGGTCCCGGCTTCGACGTCTGGGTGGGCGGCGGGCTGTCCACCAACCCGATGCTGGCCAAGCGCCTCGGCGTCTGGGTGCCGCTGGCCGAGGTGCCGGACGTCTGGGCCGGGGTGGTCGGCATCTTCCGCGACTACGGCTACCGCCGGCTGCGCAACCGGGCGCGCCTGAAGTTCCTGGTCGCCGACTGGGGCGTGGCGAAGTTCCGCGAGGTGCTGGAGAAGGAGTACCTGGGCCGGGCGCTGCTCGACGGCCCGGCCGCGGCGCTGCCGGCGAAGCCGGTCGACCACATCGGCGTGCACCCGCAGCGCGACGGCGCCAACTACGTGGGCGCCGCCCCGGTGGTCGGCCGGGTCTCCGGCACCCAGCTCGCCCGGCTGGCCGACGTCGCCGAGGCGCACGGCAGCGGCCGGGTGCGGCTCACCCCGTACCAGAAGCTGCTCGTGCTGGACGTGGCGCCGGAGCGGACCGACTCGCTGGTGGCGGAGCTGCGCGGGATCGGCCTGGAGGCCCGGCCCTCGGCCTGGCGGCGCGGCACCATGGCCTGCACCGGCATCGAGTTCTGCAAGCTCGCCATCGTCGAGACGAAGCGGCGCGGCGAGGAGCTGGTGGCCCGGCTGGAGGAGCGGCTGCGCGACTTCGACGCCGACATCTCCATCCACCTCAACGGCTGCCCGAACGCCTGCGCCCGCACCCAGGTGGCCGACATCGGCCTGAAGGGTCAGCTCGTGGTGGGCCCGGACGGCCGGCAGGTGGAGGGCTTCCAGGTGCACCTCGGTGGCGGCCTGGGCATGGCCGCGGGGCAGACCGCCGGATTCGGCCGCAAGCTGCGCGGCCTGAAGACCACCGCCGACGAGCTTCCGGAGTACGTGGAACGGCTGGCCCGCCGCTACCTGGCCGGCCGGAGCGAGGGCGAGAGCTTCGCCAACTGGGTGATCAGGGTCGACGAGGAGGAATTGCGATGAGCGATGCCCGATCTGCGCCTCTCTACTGCCCCTACTGCGGTGAGGAGGACCTGCGGCCACACGAGGCCGGGCACGGCGCCTGGGAGTGCCACGCCTGCGCCCGCGTCTTCACCGTGAAGTTCACCGGCCTGCTGAGCCGGGCGGTGACCCGGTGAGCGCCCTGCGGTCGGCCACCGGCCTGGGCCTGGTCGGGGTCGGCGGGCCGGCCCCGGCCGACCCGGCCCGGCGCGATCCGGAGGAGCTGCGCGCGCTGGCCGAGCGGGCCGGCCGGGAGCTGGAGGGCGCGCCCGCGCTGGAGATCGCCCGCTGGGCCGCGGAGACCTTCGGCGACCGGTTCTGCGTGACCAGCTCGATGGCCGACGGGGTGCTGGCCCACCTGGTCTCCCGGGTCGCCCCCGGGGTCGACGTGGTCTTCCTGGACACCGGCCTGCACTTCCCGGAGACGCTCAAGGTCCGCGACGAGGTGGCCCGGCGGCTCCCGGTGACCGTGCGCTCGATCCGCCCTCGGATGACGGTGGGGCAGCAGGACGGCCAGTACGGTCCCCGGCTGTTCAGCAAGTCCCCGGACGACTGCTGCCAGCTGCGCAAGGTGGAGCCGCTGGAGCGGGCGCTGACCGGGTACGACGCCTGGGCCGCCGGGCTGCGCCGGGACGAGTCGCCGACCCGTGCGAACACGCCGGTGGTGGGGTTCGACGCGCGGCGCGGCAAGGTCAAGGTCAACCCGATCGCGGCGTGGAGCCAGCGGGACGTGGACGCCTACGTGGCCCGCTACGACATCCCGGTGAACGAGCTGTTCGCCCGGGGCTACGGCTCGATCGGCTGCTGGCCGTGCACCCGCCGCACGAAGGCGGGCGAGGACCCGCGGGCGGGCCGCTGGGCCATGTTCGAGAAGACCGAGTGCGGCCTCCACACCTGACCGTCGAGCCGCCGGTGGTGCTGGTCGCGCACGGCAGCCGGGACCCGCGGGCGGCGGCGGCGACCCGGGCGCTGGCCCGGGCCGTGGCGGCCGCCCGTCCGGGCGTCCCGGTGCTGCCGAGCTGGCTGGACCACACCGACCCCGGTCCCGCCGCGGTGCTGCGGGACCTGGCGGCCGCCGGCCACGCCCGGGCGGTGCTGGTGCCGTTGCTGCTGACCGCCGCGTACCACCGGAAGGTCGACGTCCCGGCGGCGGTGGCGGCGGCCCGCGCGCAGGGCGCGGACCTCGAGGTGCGGGTGACCGACGTGCTGGGTCCGGCGGACGGGGTGGTGGACGCCCGGCTGCTGGCGGGGCTGCGCCGGCGGCTGGCCGAGGCGCAGCCGGGCCGGTTCGACGGCGTGGTGCTGGCGGCGGCGGGCACGCGGGATCCGCGGGCGCGGGGTTCGGTGGGGCGGGTGGCCGCCGCCCTCGGCGCCGAGCTGGGCGTGCCCTGCCAGGTGTCGTACGCCTCGGCGGCGCCCCCCGGGACCGGGGTCGCGGTGACCCGGCTGCGCGCGGCGGGCGCCCGCCGGGTGGCCGTGGCCGCCTACTTCCTGGCCCCGGGCCTGTTCCACGACGCGGTCCGCGCGTCGGCGGAGCGGGCCGGCGCGGTGGCGGTCGCCGATCCGTTGACCGACCTGCCCGAACTCGCCGATCTGGTGCTGCGTCGGGTCGACGCCGCGCCGGTCGGCAGCCCGGTGTGACGCGGGTCGCCATCATGATCAGTAAGGGCGCCGGCGGGGTAGCCGGCGATCATGTGTCCGGACAGCAGAACGCCCCGGCCGGAATCCCGGCCGGGGCGTGCGCGTGCGTGCGAATCAGGCGGAGTGAGCGCGCAGCACCCGGAGCCCGCCGCGGCGCTTCACCGCGCGGCGCTCCTCCTCGCTCATCCCACCCCAGACGCCGGCGTCCTGACCGGACTCCAGCGCCCACTGAAGGCAGTGGTCGGTCACCGGGCAGCGCCGGCAGACGGCCTTGGCCTGCTCCACCTGCAGGAGGGCCGGGCCGGACGTCCCGATCGGGAAGAACAGCTCCGGGTCCTCGTCGCGGCAGACGGCATCGTGGCGCCAGTCCATGGCGGCAACACTCCTCATTCTCAAATGGGTGGCCAGATTACGCTTCGTTGCTATTCCTATATGCGTCCGCATTGCCGATCGGTGACGGTCAGCATCCATCAATTCGGCGCTGCGTGAGCAGGCTTGCGACCCGTGGACCTGCTGGAACAGCTCAACCTGACGAGCATATCCAGGCAATGTCCCGGTAACACGCTTTCGCTTGTGAATACTTTCACGAACTGTCGCGATGTCAAGGGTGGCGCTCGGAAAAACTCCGAACAGTGAGCGGGCTCACCACCCTTTTGTCCGGGTTTCAGAGCGCTCTGGTTACCCGGCGTGCCACAGTCGAGGATCAATATAGTACGGTCTGCGTGACGTTGCTGACATTTCCGGCACCTTCCCTCGGTGTGGCGGCCCCCGCCCGAAGCGGTTGCGGTGGCCCGCGTCAACCGACGGCAGTACCCGAGACCTAGCAGATTACTCTCAGTGCGGCAGGGATGGATGCGAATCTGACTTTTTCCCGCTCGCCGAGGTAGTCGCCGTCCAGCTGGAAGGCCAGCGGACGGGCCGAGAGCAGGGTGAACTCGGCCACGTCGTGCAGCCGGAGCACCTGCCGGCCATGCGGATCGGGTTCCCGGGCGAAGAACTGGGTCACCGTGCGTGCGGTGCTGGCCACCTTGAGCTGCCGCATCGCGAGCACGTCGAGCCCCAGGTCGAACGAGGCCTCCGGATTCGGGTTGATCTCCCGGTCGCCCAGGTAGGTCCACGGGGCGGTGTTCTGGATGATGACCGTCCCGAGGTCGGTCTCGGCCGCCTCTCCCGGGCGCTCCAGCGAGATCGACGGGTGCCGCCGGTCCGAGGCGAGGAAGTACTGGCTCACCGTGGAGCGGAAGTAGAGCGCCGGCGTGGACACCCGGCCCCGCTTGCGGGCCCGCTCGACCCGCTGGATGACGGCCGCGTCGATGCCGAAGCCCGCGCAGAAGGTGAAGTAGCGGTCGTCGGCCCGGCCCAGGCCGATGGTGCGGGAGCGGCCCAGCCGCAGTCCCTCCAGGATCATGCTGGTCCCGTCCGGCCACTCCCGCGGCAGGCCCAGGGCACGGGCGAAGACGTTGGTCGACCCGCCCGGGACGGTGGCCAGCGCCGGCAGCCGCTCCGCCGTGGTCTGCCCGGTCCGGAAGGTCGGCGGCTCGGCGGCCATCAGGCCGTTCACCACCTCGTTGACGGTGCCGTCACCACCGAGCGTCACCACCAGGTCGACGCCCTCCTGCGCGGCCTCCCGCGCGAGGTCCATGGCGTGACCCCGCCGGCGGGTGTACCGCACCGACAGGTCGACTTCGCTGCGCAACGCCCGGACCAGCACGTCCCGGCTGCGCTCGCTGGTGGTGGTGGCCTTCGGATTGACCACCAGGACGGCCCGCATGGGCGGCACTGTACCGCGCCTACCCACGGGTATCGTGTCGCGCGTGACGATCGACTCCGGGCCGGTCCCCGGCACGCTCCGTTGGGCGGTGCTCCTGCTGCGCGCCGAGGCGGTGGCCCTCGGCCTGGTCGCGGCCTGGCTGGTCTGGTCCGACCTGACGGCGCACGCCACCGACCTGACCTCGGCGCTGCTGGTGACCGCGTTCGCGGTCGCCGGGGCGGTCGCGCTCTGGGCGCTCGGCGCCGCGCTGGCCCGCCGCCGGTCCGGGGCCCGCGCGCCGGCCATCGTGCTCCAGCTCATGCTGCTGCCGATCGGCTGGTACATGATCCAGGGCGGCCTGGGCTGGCTGGGCGTGCCGCTGATGGCGCTCGGCCTCGGTGTCACCGGCCTGCTGGTCAGCACGCCGACCAACCGGGCGCTCGGCTTCGACTGACGCCGCGCCGCCCGGGACGGTCAGTAGCCGGAGGCGCGGCGGGTGAGCAGGGAGATGGTGGCCCGCCCCTCGGCGGCCCGGGCGTTCGCCGCCGTGGTCAGCGCGGTGAGCACCTTCCAGGCGAAGGACGACTCCGAGGGGAGTGTCGCGCCCCGCACGGTCGGCACGGTCACCTCGACCGTGAGCGCGTCCTCGGTGACCGCGAAACGGCACTCCAGCTCGGCGTCGCGGGTGGCGATGGCGAGCAGCATGGCGCACGCCTCGTCGACGGCGATGCGCAGGTCCTCGATCTCGTCGAGGGCGAACTGGAGCCGGGCCGCGAGACCGGCGGTGGCGGTGCGCAGCACGCCCAGGTAGCCGCCGTCGGCGGGCACCGTGAGGTGCACGATGTCGTCGTCCGTCGTCGGCTGGCCGGTCAGTTGAGTCACGCCTCATCCCCCCGGTGCGGGACTCTACCCGGTCAGGCCTCCGCCCGCGTGGGGGCGGCCGTCGCCTGGGCCGCGAGATCGTGCAGCGCCGTCCCGGCCAGCCGGTACGGCACCCACTCGTCCATCGGGGTGGCGCCGATCGCGGCGTAGAAGCGGGCGGCCGGGTTCCAGTTGATCATCCACCACTCGAGCCGCCGGTAGCCGCGCTCGACGCAGATCGCGGCGAGGGTCGCGAGCAGCAGACGGCCCGCGCCGGTGCCGCGGGCGGAGGGCCGGACGTACAGGTCCTCCAGGTAGATGCCGTGCACGCCCTCCCAGGTGGAGAAGTTGAGGAACCAGAGGGCGAAGCCGATCGGCTGGTCGGCGGGATCCACCGCGACGTGCCCGAACAGCGCCGGGCTCGGGCTGAACAGGGCGGCGGTGAGCTGTTCCTCGGTGAGGTGGCACTGCTCGGGGGCGCGTTCGTACTCGGCGAGTTCGTGCACCATGGTGACGACGGCCGGCACGTCCTCGGGACGCGCCGGCCGGATCGTCGGTGCCTGGGCGGGCAGGCTCACGCCTGCTTGGTCTCCCAGAAGATCTTGGCGATCTCGTCGATCTTCTGCAGCAGATGGTCGGCGACGGCCGGGTCCATGCTGCCCTTGGCGCCGGCCGAGCCGGCGAGCTTGGTGGTCTCGTTGAAGAGCTGGTGCAGGTGCGGGTACTTCTCGAAGTGCTGCGGCTTGAAGTAGTCGGTCCAGAGCACCCACAGGTGGTGCTTGACCAGCTCCGCCCGCTGCTCCTTGATCAGGATGGCGCGCGTGCGGTACTCCGGGTCGGTGTTGGCCTGGTACTTCTCGCAGATCATTTTGACCGACTCGGCCTCGATCCGGGCCTGCGCCGGGTCGTAGACGCCGCACGGCAGGTCGCAGTGCGCGCTGGCGGTCACACGGGGCGTAAGGATGCGAGGAAGGCGCATCAGGGTCCTCCATGGGATGTTTGCGATGATCCAAGACGACACTACTCCTGGAGATGCTCCCCGGCGGGCGGGAGGTGAAACCCCGTGGGTGCTGTGGATCACCGGCTGCGCGGGCCGCTGGTGCCGGTCCTCGTCACCGGCCCGTCCATGGCCCCGACCCTGCGGCACGGCGACGCCGTGCTGGTGCGGACCGGGGGCCGCCCGGTACGCCCCGGCGACGTGGTGGTGGCGGTCTTCCGCAGTCGCCCCGACCTGCTCGTGGTCAAGCGCGCGGTCCGCCGGCAGGACGGCGGCTGGTGGCTGCGCGGCGACAACGACCTGGTCACCGACGACTCCCGGGCGTACGGGGTGGCCGACGTGCGGGGCCGGGTGGTCCTCCGGTACTGGCCGCGTCCGGGACGGGTCACCGGCGGGCCGCGTCGGATATGACCCCGATCACACCCCGGTGCGGCATGCCTGACTATGCTCGGAAAGTGCCCGGGTGACCCCCCGCACCGCCGCCCCGCTGGCCGCTGACCACGCGTGCCGAGCCGGCCGGTCCGTCTGCTCGACAGATCCTGGAGTCACCAATGTCTACGTCCACCCCGGACCCCGCTGATCCCGTTTTCCGGCTGCACCTCGGCGGCAAGATGGCCGTCGCCTCGACCGTGCCGCTCACCAGCCGGGAGGACCTCTCCCTCGCGTACACCCCGGGTGTGGCCCGGGTCTGCGAGGCGATCGCCGCCGACCCCGCCCTGGCCGACGACTACACCTGGGTGTCGCACACCGTCGCCGTGGTCACCGACGGTTCCGCCGTGCTCGGCCTGGGCAACATCGGCCCGCGCGCGGCCCTGCCCGTCATGGAGGGCAAGGCGGTGCTGTTCAAGCAGTTCGCGGGCGTCGACGCCGTCCCGGTCTGCCTGGACACCCAGGACGTGGACGAGATCGTGGCGGCGGTGCGGGCGATCGCGCCCTCGTTCGGTGGCATCAACCTGGAGGACATCAGCGCCCCGCGCTGCTTCGAGGTGGAGCGCCGGCTGGACGAGGCGCTTCCCATCCCGGTCTTCCACGACGACCAGCACGGCACCGCCATCGTGGTGCTGGCCGCCCTGCGCAACGCCGCCACCCTGCTCAACCGCAAGCTGGGCGACCTGCGGGTGGCGGTCAGCGGGGCCGGTGCCGCCGGCGTGGCCGTGACGAAGATGCTGGTCGCCGGCGGCGTCAATCCGGACCAGGTGGTGGTCTGCGACTCCAAGGGCATCATCGGCCGGCACCGCGAGCTGACCGGGACCAAGGCCGAGCTGGCCGAGACCACCAACGCCGACGGGCGGCAGGGCGACATCACCGAGGCGTTGCGCGGCGCGGACGTCCTGGTCGGCGTCTCCGGCGGGCAGATCCCCGAGGCGGCGGTGGCCGGCATGGCCCCGGGGGGCATCGTCTTCGCGCTGGCGAACCCCACCCCGGAGGTGCACCCCGAGGTGGCCGCCCGGCATGTGGCCGTGGTCGCCACCGGGCGCAGCGACTACCCCAACCAGATCAACAACGTGCTGGCCTTCCCCGGCGTGTTCCGGGGCGCGCTGGACGCGCGGGCCACCCGGATCACCGACGGGATGAAGGTGGCCGCCGCCGACGCCATCGCCAACGTGGTGGCCGAGTCGCTGACGGCGGAGGCCATCGTGCCCTCCCCGCTCGACCCGCGGGTCGCCCCCGCGGTCGCCGAGGCGGTCGCCGAGGCGGCCCGCCGCGACGGGGTCGCCCGCCGCTGAAACTCGCGGAAGGGGACCATCCGCACGGCTTTTGTGGGGAAGGTCCCCTTCTGAACGGGCGCTCAGCTTGTTACGGTGCCGATCATGCGTGCTGCCTTCGCCTCGGCCTTCGACGCCGACAACCCGCTCGCCGCGCTCACCGTCGGCGACCGCCCCGAGCCGACCCACCCCGAGGACGACTGGGTCACCGTGCAGGTCCGGGCCAGCTCGCTCAACCACCACGACCTGTGGTCGCTGCGCGGGGTGGGCCTCAGCGCCGACCAGCTCCCCATGATCCTCGGCTGCGACGCGGTCGGCACCGACCCGGACGGCAACGAGGTGGTCGTCTACCCCGTGGTGCCCACCCTGGGTGACCCGCGCGGGGTCTCGATCCTCTCCGAGTACTTTCCCGGCACCTTCGCCGAGCGGGTGGCCGTACCCCGGATGAACCTGCTGCCGCTGCCCGACGGCCTCTCGGCGGCCGACGCGGCCTGCCTGCCGACGGCCTGGCTCACCGCGTGGCGGATGCTCACCACCCGGGGCCGGGTCGGCGACGGCGAGTCCGTGCTGGTCCAGGGGGCCGGCGGGGGCGTGGCCACCGCGGCCGTCGCGCTCGGCGTCGCGCTCGGCAAGCGGGTGTACGCGACCAGCCGCGACGCCAGCAAGCGGGAGCGGATCACCGAGCTGGGCGCGACCGCCCTGGAGCCCGGCGCCCGGCTGCCCGAGCGGGTCGACGTGGTGATCGAGACGGTCGGCGCGGCCACCTTCGACCACTCGCTGAAGTCGGCCGCCCCGATGGCCCGGATCGTGGTCTCCGGCGCCACCGCCGGCCACGAGCCCAAGGTGAACCTGCGCCGGGTCTTCGCCATGCAGCTGGAGATCCTCGGCACTTCGATGGGCACCCCCGACGAGCTGACCCAGCTCCTGGCGTTCTGCGCCGAGCACGAGGTGCGCCCCGTGGTGGACAGCGTCGTGCCGTTCAGCCGGATCGAGGAGGCGTTCGCCCGCCTGCAGTCCGGTGACGCCTTCGGCAAGGTCGTCGTCGACCACACCGCCTGACCGGCCACGCCGCCCTGGGCGACCGGTCAGAGATGGTCGTCCAGGGTGGCCACGCCGCCGCGGGTGGCGTCGGCCGGGAGCCGCTTCTTCGCCGCCGCGTCGCCGTAGAGCGTCCAGCGCAGGAACTCGACGGTGGTGTCGGCGACCACCCGCAGTGCCCTGCCGTCGGCGAGCAGGGCTCGCCCGTGGTCGCCGTCGGGCAGGCTGAGCATCGCCTTCGGCCACGGCACCGCGTCGTAGACCGCCTTGCCGGCGGCGTAACCCACCACCTCGTCGGCCTCGCCGTGCACGAACAGCTGCGGCGCCGCCGCCCCGGCGAACGCGGTGCCGACGCCGAGCGCCGTGCCGGCGAAGACGATCCCGGCGTCCAGGCGCTCGTCCCGGCCCGCGGTGAACAGCCCGATCGTGGTCACCCCGCCCGCGCTGTGCCCGGTCGCGGCCACCCGCTCCGGGTCCAGCCGGCCGCGCAGCGGATCGCCCGCCTTCCCGTCGAGGGCGAGCACCTGGGTCAGCACGTACGACACGTCGGCCGGCTGGTTGAGCACGTCGAGCGGGTTGCCGTCGCCGCCGGCGCCGGTGTGCGGGAACTTCGGCGCGGCCACCACGAACCCGGCGGCCGCCCAGCGGGTCAGCAGCAGCTGGTAGTCCTCCGGCCGGCCGCCCAGCCCGTGGCTGAACAGCACCACGGGGAACCGCCCGGACGCCGCCGGCACGGACCGCTCCGGCGCGCCGCCGGCCTCACCCCGCGCCGGGTACCAGAGGGTCACCGGCAGCGGGCGGTCGCCGTCGCGGTTCAGCTTCAACTGGCGTACGCCCACCGCGAAGCTCTCGCTGGGTGCGTGCCCGGCGGGCACCCGCGGCGCGGGCGTGGTGGCCTTCGGCGGGGCGTCGGGGGCGGCGCGCCCGGCCGGGGCGGAACCGCCCGAGCAGCCGGCCAGACCCGTGCTGAGCAGGGCGGCAGCGGTGACGAGGGCGGCAGGACGACGGCGCATGAACACGATTGTGCCTCGCGCTCCCGGGTGACCGGCCGGCATCGCACCCAGCGTGACGCGATCGCCTCAACCGGTCGGCGGCCGCCCCGCCCGCAGCCGGGCCAGGTCGGCGGCGTCCTTCGCCCGGCGGGGCCGGTCGGGCATCCAGACCGGGTACATCTCCTTGAACTCGATCTGGGCGGCCACGCTGATCACCGGGGCGGTGTGTGGGCCGATCCGGCCCGGCGGGGCGTCCAGCATGCCCTCCGGCAGCGGGGTGCCGGCCCACGGCCCGGCCCCGACCACCACCCGTCCCTCCGGGTCCCGGTCCAGGTACGCGAAGCTCAGCTCGACGTCGCCCCGGAGGAGGTCGAGCTGCTTCTCGACCGGCATCCGGGGGTCGGGGGCCCAGCCCAGCCCGCCGAGCCGCGCCGCCAGCGGACCGGCGTCGCGCCGCCAGCAGTACCAGTCGACGTCCACGTGCGGCCGGCTCACCGCGCCGAGGTGGAAGTCCATCGCCCACCCGCCGCGCAGCCACACCGCGATCCCGGCCGCGCCGGTCAGCGCGACCACCTCGCGGATCGCGTCGAGTTGCCGCCCGGCCAGCCCGTCCATCCGGGGAAGGCTACCGAGGCGGGCGGGGCGCGCGCTCACCCGGAGAGGGCGCGGGTGGTGAGGGTGGTGACGCCGGGGAGGAGGGCGTCGGCGGGCAGCCGGTCTCGGGCGCGCCGGTCGTCGTAGAGGGTCCAGCGGAGGAAATCGGTGGTGGCGGCGAGGACCTGCGCGAACCCGGGGCAACCCGGGGTCAGGTACGCGCCGTGGCCCTGGCCGGGCAGGCTCAGGAAGGCGGCCGGGCCGAGGCTGCGGGCGTACGCGGCCCGGCCGACCGACTCGGGCACGACCGGGTCCGCGCCGCCGTGCACGAAGAGCAGGGGCGCCACCGGGCCGGCGAAGCTGCCGGCCAGCCCGCCACCGGCGATGACGATGCCGGCGCGCAGCCGGGCGGAGTGCCCCGACGTGAACATGCCGGCCGTGGTGAAGCCGCCCGCCGAGTGCCCGGCGGCGGCGAACCGGTCCACCGCGAGGTGCCCGGCCAGCGGGTCCCCGGGCCGGGCGTCGAGGCGGACCAGGTGGCGGATCAACCGCCAGCCGTCGGCGGGCTGGTTCCGCACGTCGGCCCGGGTGAAGTCGCGCGCCCGCAGGTTGGTCCGCGGGTAGGCCGGCGCGGCCACCACGAACCCGGCCGCCGCCCAGCGGGTCGTCAACGGGGCGTGCAGCTCGGGGAGACTGCCCAGGCCGTGGCTGTAGACGACCACCGGGAACCGCCCGGCAGCCACCGGGGCGCCGGGCCGGGGGACGGGCCCGGCCGTCACCGCGCCGCCGGCCGGGTCGGTGGTGGCCGCGCCGCCGCCCGGCTCGGCCGTGTGTGCGGTGGTCGGGGCGGTGGCGGGCAGGCGGGCGCCGGGCTCGGCCGGATACCAGACGGTGACCGGCAGCGGCCGGGGGCCGTCTGGGTCGACGACGAGGTGGCGCACGCCCACGGCGTACGGCTGCGGTGGCACCGGCCGGAAGGGCGGGACCCGGTCGGTGGCGGCGGCCGGGCCGCACCCGGCCGCCAGCGCCACCAGCAGCGCGGCGGCCAGCCGCTGCACCCTCACCCCCTCACGGTAGGCGGCCGGCCGGCCGGTCCGGCCCCGCCGACCGGGCCGACGCGCCTCCACCACCCGGACGGGCGTGGTCCGTCACCGGCCCGGCGGGATCATTCCGGTCGCCCCGCTTCGCTAGGGTCACGCCCATGGCTGAGAACTACACCGACCCGAGTGGCAACACCGCGCAGTTCCGCGCCTTCGTGGACTCGCCCGACAGCGCGCCGGCGGCCGCGGAGACACCGTCCCGGCTGCCGCTGTTCGCCGGCATCGGCGTGGCCGCCGTCGTGGTGGTCGCCGTCGTCGTCTGGCTGTCACTGGGCTGACCCGGGCCGCTGCCCCACCCACCCACGCGCGTTGATCATGAGGTTGGCGGCGCAAATTGCCCGATTCCCTGCCGTCAACCTCATGATCGACGGGGCAGGGCGGGTGGCGGGTGGCGGGTGGGTTAGAGCTTGAGGACCTCGCGGGTTTGTTGGGCGATCTCGCGTTCCTCGTCGGTGGCGATCACGCAGACCGTGACCTCGGCGCCGTCGGGGGAGATGACGCGGTCGCCGCTGCCGGCGTTGCGCGCCGGGTCCACGGCGATGCCGAGCCGCTCCAGGCCGGCCAGCGCCGCGGCGCGGACCGGCGCGGCGTGCTCGCCGACCCCGGCCGTGAAGGTGACGGCGTCCACCCGCCCGAGCAGGGCGTAGTACGCGCCCACGTACCCGGTGATCCGGCGGCGGTAGACGTCGAACGCGAGGGCGGCGGCCGGGTCGCCGGCGTCCCGGCGGGCCAGCACCTCCCGCATGTCGTTGACCCCGGTGAGCCCGAGCAGGCCGCTGCGGTGGTTGAGCAGGTCGTCGATGTCGTCCACGCCCATGCCGGCCTGCCGGCGCAGGTGGAAGATGATCGTCGGGTCGAGGTCGCCGCTGCGGGTGCCCATGACCAGGCCCTCCAGCGGCGACATGCCCATCGAGGTGGCCACGCTCCGCCCGCCCTCGACCGCGCAGGCGCTCGCCCCGTTGCCCAGGTGCAGGGTGATCGTGTTCAGCTCGCCGTACGGCCGGTCGAGCAGTTCCGCCGTGCGCCGCGAGACGTACGCGTGCGAGGTGCCGTGGAAGCCGTACCGGCGCACGCCGTACCGCTCGGCGACCTCCCGGTCGATGGCGTAGGTGGCGGCGGCCTCGGGCAGCGTGTGGTGGAACGCGGTGTCGAAGACGGCCACCTGCGGGGTGTCCGGCAGCGCCTCCCGGGCCACCCGGATGCCGGCCAGGTTCGCCGGGTTGTGCAGCGGCGCGAGCGGGACGAGGTCCTCGATGGCGGCGACCACCGCGTCGCCGATCCGCACCGGCGCGCTGAACGTGCGCCCGCCGTGCACCACCCGGTGTCCCACCCCGGCCAGCCCCGCCAGGTCGAGCCCCTCGATGATCTGCCGCACCGCGCTCTCGTGGTCGGCCGGCCCGCCGCCCGGCTCGCCGACCCGCTCGACGGTGCCCTTGTCGCGCACCTCGTCGCCGTCGTAGAGCCGGTACTTGACCGACGAGGACCCGCAGTTGAGGACCAGGATCCGGCTCATCGCGACTCCCCGGCGGCGGCCTGGATGGCGGTGATCGCCACCGTGTTGACGATGTCCGGCACGGTGGCGCCCCGGGACAGGTCGTTGACCGGCCGGCGCAGGCCCTGCATGACCGGGCCGACCGCCACCGCGCCGGCCGAGCGCTGCACCGCCTTGTAGGTGTTGTTGCCGGTGTTCAGGTCCGGGAAGATGAACACCGTGGCCCGCCCCGCCACCGGGCTGTCCGGCAGCTTGGTGGCCGCGACCTGCGGGTCGATCGCCGCGTCGTACTGGATCGGGCCCTCCACGAGCAGCTCCGGCCGGCGCTCCCGGACCAGCTTCGTGGCCGCCGCGACCTTCTCCACGTCGGCCCCGAAGCCGGAGTCACCGGTCGAGTAGGACAGCATGGCCACCCGGGGCTCGATGCCGAACCGGGCGGCCGTGTCGGCCGAGGAGACGGCGATGTCGGCGAGCTGGGCGGCGTCCGGGTCGGGGTTGACCGCGCAGTCGCCGTAGACCAGCACGCGGTCGGCGAGCAGCATGAAGAACACGCTGGAGGCGACGGAGACGCCCGGCACGGTCCGGATGATCTCGAAGGCCGGCCGGATGGTGGCCGCCGTGGTGTGGGTGGCCCCGGAGACCATGCCGTCGGCGCGGCCGGTCTGCACCATCATGGTGCCGAAATAGTTGGGCTGGGCCACGATGTCGTGCGCCAGCTCGGCGGTGACGCCACGGTGCGCGCGCAGCTCCGCGTAGACGGCGGCGAACTCGTCCCGCCACTCGCTCGTCACCGGGTCGACCACCCGCGCGTCACCGACGTCGATGCCCAGCTCGCGGGTGCGCCGCGCCACCTCGTCGGGTCGCCCGAGCAGGGTCAGGTCCGCGACGCCCCGGCGCAGCAGCACCTCCGCGGCGCGGAGGATGCGCTCCTCGGTGCCCTCGGGCAGCACCAGCCGCCGGCGCTGCGCCCGGGCCCGGTCGATGAGGTCGTTCTCGAACATCAGCGGGGTGACCCGCTCCGACCGGCTGACCCGCAGCCGGCGGGCCAGGTCGACGGTGTCCACGCAGCGTTCGAAGGCGCCCAGCGCCGCCTCCACCTTGCGGGGGTTCGCCACGCTGGGCCGGCCCTCGATCCGGCTGGACGCCGCCACCGTGTCGTAGCTGTCGCTGGTCACCGAGAGCACGGCCAGCCCGGTGTTCAGCCGCTCGACCAGCCGCATGGCGCGCGGGTCCGGCTGCTCGCCGAGCGTCAGCACCAGCCCGGCCAGGGAGACCTGCCCGGCCACGTGCGCCGCGCCGGCGGCCACCAGCAGGTCGGCCCGGTCGCCCGGGGTGATCACCAGCGCGCCGTCGGTGAGGTGGTCCAGCAGGGTGGGCACGTGCGCGGCGCCGACCACGTAGTCGAGCACGTCCCGGTCCAGCGCGGCCTGGTCGCCGGCGAGCAGGGTGGCGCCGAGCGCCGCCGCCACCTCCGCCACCGTCGGCGCCGACACGATCGGCACCTCCGGGATGGCGTACGCGGGGACGGGCAGTTCGGGCAGCGTCATCGGCTCGGGCACCCGGTTGGCGACCGCCGCCACCACCGTCGCGCCCAGGTCCTCCAGGTCGTGGTACGCCCCGCGCAGCGCCGCCGCGATCGCCTCGGGCGGCTGCCCGAACCCGTCCACCACGGGCACCACCACGCTGCTGAACTCGGTTGCCAGCCGGGCGTTGAACGCCAGCTCGCGGGCGCCGGCGCCGTCCCCGTCGGCGAAGTCGCTGCCGACCACGACCACCGCGGGGCAGTGCCGCTCGACCGCGCGGTAGCGGGCCACGATGCGGGCGATCAGCTCCTCCCGCTGGCCGTCCGCGACCAGGGCGGCGGCCTCGGCGTAGGTCGCGCCGTGCAGCTCGTCGAGGGGCAGCTCCACCCGGTAGCGCTCGGTGAGCAGGGCGAGGATCGGGTCGGGGCGCTGGCCGGAGACCAGCGGCCGGAAGGCGCCGATCCGTTCGACCTGCCGGGACAGCAGCTCGGCCAGCCCGAGTGCGACCGTCGACTTGCCCCCGCCGGACCCCACGCTGGTCAGGTACACGCTGCGCGCCACGACCCTCACGCTACAAGATCGCAGGGCCCCTCGCCCGGGTCCTTGTCCCCGGGCCCGATGGCCCGGGAGGAGGCGTGCGTGGGAAGCGCCGGGAGCGGGTCTTGACGCGGCTAACGTTGTTAGCCAATGATGGTGGCTAACAACGTTAGCCACGATTGAGGCGGTGCCGTGATGACCGGGACAACCACCATGCAGGCTCCGTCCGGGACGACCGACGGACGCCGGGTCCGCGACCGGGCCGGCCGGGTGCTGCTCTGGCTCGCGGCGGCGGGAGCGACGGCGGCGGCACTGGGCGCGTACGGTGCTGTCGCCGACGCCGAGCCGGCCGTCAAGGTGGTCGAGACGTGGCGGGCGTACGGCTTCGTGGTCTTCGTCGGGCTCTTCGCCCTGCTCGCCCTGCGCCCCCGGGGTTACCGGGGGGTCTGGCCGCTCGTCATCTTCCACAAGGTCGCCATGACGGCGACCGCGCTGGTCTACAGCCGGAACCCCGGGATCGAGGGGACCGACACCATCCTGACCTGGGACGGCGGCCTTTCGGTGCTGCTCGTCCTCGCGTTCGTGCTCTGCCGTGGGTGGGTGGCGGAGCCACGCCGGTGACCCGCCGGGAGGAGATCGTCGACGTGGCCGAACGCCTGTTGGAGCGCGTCGGCCCGGAGGCCGTCACGATGCGCCGGCTCGCCGAGGAGATGGGCATCCAGGCGCCCTCGTTGTACAAGCACGTCGCGGGAAAGCCCGAGATCCAGGGCGCCCTGCAGGAGCGGGCGCTGCACCGGCTCGCCGCCGCTCTGGAGCCGGCGCCGGACCTGCCGTCCCTCGCCGCGGCATACCGCGACTGGGCCCGCCGGCATCCCCGGTTGTATGAGATCGCCACCCGGATGCCGCTGGCGCGCGAGCGCCTCGCACCCGGCGTGGAAGCGGCCGCTGCCGGACCGCTGCTGCGGATGACCGGCGGTGACCTGGCCGCGGCACGCGCGCTCTGGGGCCTGGCCCACGGGCTGGTCGATCTGGAACTGGCCGGCCGGTTCCCGCCGGGCGCGGACCTCGACGCGGTCTGGGCACACGCTTTCGCGGGGACGTGACGGGCGCCGTCCGTGTCAACGGTCGCTCGCCGCCGCGTCACCCGCCGGCCGGTGCCAGCTCCCGTTCGTACACCTGCCCGGTCAGCTCGGCGCCGAAGCTGTGGTGGGCCTCCTCCTCGACCAGGCGGAAGCCCCGGGAGAGGTAGATCCGGCGGGCGGCGACCAGCGGGTGGTTGGTCCAGAGCCGGATGCGGGCGTATCCGGCCCGCCGGGCGAAGGCGAGGCACTCGTCGACCAGTCGCTCGCCGAGCCGCCGACCCCGGGCCGCCGGGTCGACCAGCAGGATCCGCAGCTGGGCGGTCCGCTCGTCGGCCGCGACGCAGAAGACGCAGCCGGCCCGCTCGCCGTCGACCTCGGCGATCCAGGCGGCCTCCCGTGCCGGGTCGTGGCCGGCGGCGTAGTCGGCGACGATCCGTGCCACGAGCGCCTCGAAGCTGGTGTCCCAGCCGAACTCGGCCGCGTACGTCTCGCCGTGGGCCAGCACCACCCAGCCGAGGTCGCCGGGGCGACCCAACGGACGAATGAGAACCTGCGCGCTCATCGTCAACCCTCCACTACTGAAACAGTCGTTTCAGTGGCAGAGTAGCGCTGTGAGCCAGCACGAGCGACCCGGGAGCCCCCGCCGCGACGAACTCCTGGAGCGGGCGTACCGGTACGCCCTGGCGCACGGGCTGGCCGAACTCTCGCTGCGCCCGCTCGCCGCCGCCATCGGCAGCAGCCCCCGGGTCCTGCTGTTCCTCTTCGGCTCCAAGGACCAGCTCATCCGTGCCCTGCTCGGCCGGGCCAGGGCCGACGAGCTGGCCGCGCTCCGACAGGCCCGGGAGGCCGGCGGCGCCGGCGACTTCGCCGCGGCGGTACGGGCGACCTGGGGCTGGCTCGTGGACCCGGCGCACCGGCCGATGCTGGTCCTCTGGGTCCAGGCGTACGCCCGCTCGCTGGGTGAGCCGGACGGGCCGTGGGCGGGATTCGCCCGGCAGACCGTGGAGGACTGGCTCGGGCTGCTGGCCGACGTCGACGGCGGAGCGGCCGGCGGGGATCCGGCGCTCGGCCTGGCGGTGCTGCGCGGCGCCCTGCTCGACCTGCTGGCCACCGGCGACGCCGAGCGGGCCACGGCGGTCGTCGAGCGCTACCTGCGCCTGGTCGCGGCGGCGGCCCGCTGAACCGCCGACCTACTCGTCGTCCTCGTCGTCGAGTCGCGCCAGCCAGGTGGCGAACCGCTCGATCGGGGTCTCGAACTCCGGGTTCAGGTCGACGAAGTCACGGAGCCGCTCGCCCAGCCACTCCAGGCTGACCTGCTCGTCGCCCCGGCGTTCGACCAGTTCCTCGATGCCACGGTCGGTGAAGTACATGTGCGTCCTCTCGCGGAAGAAGGGGCCGCCACGGGACGAGGGGCAGCGGCCGTCGTACGGTCGCTGCCCCTCGTGCCGGCGGTGCGGTCAGGTCACGAGCGGGGGAGAGCCGCCTCGATCAGCGCGTTCTGCTCGACCTCGTGCATCTTCGCCGAGCCGACCGCCGGCGCGGCGGCGGTCGGGCGCGAGATGCGGCGCAGCCGGACCTCGGGCAGGTGCTCCAGCAGGTTGAGCGCCACGAACGACCAGGCGCCCTGGTTGGCCGGCTCCTCCTGGACCCAGGCGAAGTCCTCGGCGTTCGGGTACTGCGACAGGGCGGCCCGGACCTCCTCGACGGGGAGCGGGTAGAGCTGCTCCATCCGCAGGATCACCGTGTCGGTCACGCCCCGCTCCTGCCGGGCCTGGAACAGGTCGTAGTAGACCTTGCCCGAGCAGAGCAGCACCCGCTTCACCTGCTCCGGCGCCGGGGCGGCCGTGTCGGCCAGCACCGGCTGGAAGGTGCCGGTGGTGAAGTCCTCCACCTGCGAGATGCAGAGCTTGTGCCGCAGCAGCGACTTCGGGGTGAACACCACCAGCGGCTTGCGCTTCGGCGACAGGGCCTGGCGGCGCAGCAGGTGGAAGTAGCTCGCCGGGGTGGTCGGGATGGCCACCCGCATGTTGTCCTCGGCGCAGAGCTGGAGGAACCGCTCCGGGCGACCGGAGGTGTGGTCCGGGCCCTGGCCCTCGTGGCCGTGCGGCAGCAGCAGGGTGACCGCGGAGCGCTGGCCCCACTTCACCTCGCCCGACGAGATGAACTCGTCGATCACCGACTGGGCGCCGTTGACGAAGTCACCGAACTGGGCCTCCCAGGCGACCAGCGCGTTGATGTTCTCCACCGAGTAGCCGTACTCGAAGCCCATGGCGGCGTACTCGGAGAGCAGCGAGTCGTGCACGAAGAAGCGGGACCGCTCGCCGTCGCCGGTGAGCGACTTCAGCGGCAGGTAGTCGTCGCCGGTCTTCGCGTCGACCACCGACGCGTGCCGCTGGACGAAGGTGCCCCGGCGGGAGTCCTGCCCGGCGAGCCGGACGGTGACCCCGTCGTGCAGCAGCGCGCCGAACGCGATGATCTCGCCGAAGCCCCAGTCGATGCCGCCCTCGACGGACATCTTGCGCCGCCGCTCCAGCAGCTGCTGGATCCGCTTGTGCGGGGTGAAGCCCTCCGGCAGGTTGACGTGCGCCTCGCCGATCGCCTTGACCACGGCGGCGTCGGTGGCGGTGTCGACCTGCGGCTCCGGCTCCTCCTCGCGGCGCGGCCGGCTGAGCTGGCGCGGCGTGGTGGCGGCGTCCCGGGTGGCCTTGAAGACCCGCTCCAGCTGCGACTGGTAGTCGCGCAGCAGCTCCTCCGCGTCCTCCACGGTGATGTCGCCCCGCCCGATGAGCTCCTCGGTGTAGAGCTTCCGGACCGAGCGCTTCGAGTCGATGATCTTGTACATCTGGGGGTTGGACATCGACGGGTCGTCGCCCTCGTTGTGCCCGCGCCGGCGGTAGCAGACCATGTCGATGACGACGTCCTTGTTGAACGCCTGCCGGTACTCGAAGGCGAGCCGGGCCACCCGGACGACGGCCTCGGGGTCGTCGCCGTTGACGTGGAAGATCGGCGCCTGGATCATCCGGGCGACATCGGTGCTGTAGAGGCTGGACCGGCTGTATTCCGGGGCGGTGGTGAAGCCGACCTGGTTGTTGACCACCACGTGCACGGTGCCGCCGGTGCGGTAGCCGCGCAGCTGCGACAGGTTGAGGGTCTCTGCGACCACGCCCTGGCCGGCGAAGGCGGCGTCACCGTGCACCGCCAGCGGCAGCACGGTGTAGCCCTCCAGCTTGAGGTCGATCCGGTCCTGCTTGGCCCGGACGATGCCCTCCAGCACCGGGTCCACGGCCTCCAGGTGCGACGGGTTGGCCACCACGGAGACCTTGACCGAGTGCCCGCCGTCCGGGGTGGTGAACTTGCCGTTCTGGCCGAGGTGGTACTTCACGTCGCCCGAGCCCTGGGTGGAGCGCGGGTCGAGGTGCCCCTCGAACTCGGAGAAGATCTTCTCGTACGGCTTGCCGACGATGTTGGCCAGCACGTTGAGCCGGCCGCGGTGGGCCATGCCGATGACGACCTCGTCCAGGCCGCCCTCGGCGGAGCACTCCAGCACCTCGCCGAGCAGCGGGATCAGCGACTCGCCGCCCTCCAGCGAGAAGCGCTTCTGGCCGACGTACTTGGTCTGGAGGAAGGTCTCGAACGCCTCGGCGGCGTTGAGCCGGTTGAGCACGTGCTTCTGCTCGTCCGCGCTGGGCTTCTCGTACTTGCGCTCGACCCGCTCCTGGATCCAGCGCCGCTCCTCCGGGTCCTGGATGTGCATGTACTCGATGCCGACGCGGCGGCAGTAGGAGTCGCGCAGCACGCCGAGGATCGAGCGCAGCTTCATCCGCTGCCGGCCGGCGAAGCCGTTGACCGGGAAGACCCGGTCCAGGTCCCACAGGGTCAGCCCGTGCTGGAGGACGTCCAGGTCCGGGTGCTTGCGGATCTTGAACTCCAGCGGGTCGGTGTCGGCCATGAGGTGGCCGCGCACCCGGTACGCGTGGATCAGCTCGTGCACCCGCGCGGTCTTGTTGATCTGGCCCTCGGAGTCGACGGCCACGTCCTGCACCCAGCGCACCGGCTCGTAGGGGAGGCGCAGCGAGGTGAAGATCTGGTCGTAGAAGCCGCGCTCGCCGAGCAGCAGCTCGTGCATCACCTTGAGGAACTCGCCGGACTGCGCGCCCTGGATGATCCGGTGGTCGTACGTGCTGGTCAGCGTGATGATCTTGCTGACCGCGAGGTCGGCCAGGGTCGCCTCGCTCATGCCCTGGTAGGGCGCCGGGTATTCCATGGCGCCGACGCCGATGATGGCGCTCTGGCCCTGCATGAGGCGCGGGATCGAGTGGACCGTGCCGATGCCGCCCGGGTTGGTCAGCGAGATCGTGGTGCCGGCGTAGTCCTCCATGGTCAGCTCGTTGCGGCGGGCGCGCCGGACCACGTCCTCGTACGCTTGCCAGAACTGCCGGAAGTCCATCTGCTCGCAGCCCTTGATGGAGGGCACCACCAGGTTGCGGGAGCCGTCCGGCTTGGCCAGGTCGATGGCGATGCCCAGGTTGACGTGCTCGGGGCGGACCATCGCGGGCTTGCCGTCGACCTCGGCGAAGGAGTTGTTCATCTCCGGGTGCTCGACCAGCGCCCGGACCAGCGCGTAGCCGATCAGGTGGGTGAAGCTCACCTTGCCACCGCGCCCGCGGGCCAGGTGGTTGTTGATCACGATGCGGTTGTCCACCAGCAGCTTCGCCGGCACCGCGCGGACGCTGGTCGCGGTCGGCACGGCGAGCGAGGCGTCCATGTTCTGCACGATCTTGGCGGCGACCCCGCGCAGCGGGGTGGTGCCGGCGGCGCTCGCGGTCGGCGCCTTCGCGGCCGGCTTGGCCGGGGCGGCCTTCTTCGCCGGAGCCGGCTCCGGGGCCTTCGCCGCCGGCTTGGCGGCCGGCTTCGCGGGGGCGGGCGCGGGCTTGGTGGCGGGCTGCTGGGTGACCGTGGCGACGGCCTCCTGCTGCTCGCCCGGCTCGGGACGGACGGCCGGCTTGGCCGGGGCGGCCTGGGCCTCGGGGCGCGGGGTGGCGGCACCGGGCGCCGGCCGGTAATCGGCGAAGAAGTCGTGCCAGGCCGAGTCGACGCTCGAGGGGTCGGCGAGATAGCGCTGGTACATCTCCTCGACGATCCACTCGTTCGGGCCGAAACCCGCCAGTGGGTTCTCCTGCGAAGTCTGCTGGGTCGACACGGCCGCTAATCGCCTCTTTCACGCGGTTGTGAATGTCACGCGGGCGCTCCCGAGCCCGTTCCCGGGCGCACGAGAGACGGGTCCCAGGCTACGCCGTGCGATCGACACAGGCATTCTCGCCTCCGGCTGGTGGTCCGTTTCACAGAAGATGCCAGAAGTTCGGCAAACGCTGCGTGTCCCGCCCACTCCTGCTAGACAGCGACGGCCCCGGCCGGTGACAGAGGGTCACCGGTCGGGGCCGTGTCGGGTAGCCGACTCAGGAGATGTCGCGGCGCCGGATGGTCAGCACGCCGATCACCCCGGCCACCACGGCGTAGCCGACGAGCACGGCCGCCCCCGCCCAGCGCGGCGGGTTGCCCGGGATCTCGACGCCGCTCACCATCAGCGACGAGGCCAGCGAGGGGACGAGCAGCTGGAGCTGGTTGATCCAGTCACCGAACTTCGCGGCCAGCAGCCCGATCGCGATGGCCGCGCCGATGGCACCGCCCAGGTAGAGCAGGATGCCGGTCACCGTGGCGCCGATCTGGCTGCGGATGAGCACACCGAGCCCGACGCCGAGCACCGACCAGAGCAGGTAGGCCAGCCCGTTGAGGGCCACCGCCCGCCAGACCGCGCCGCTGCCGAATTGGGCGCCGACGTCCGTGGCGTTCAGGATCAGCGGCGCGAAGATCAGGTTCAGCAGCGTGGTGCCCAGCCAGAAGAGCAGTGCCAGCACGCCGGCGGCGACCAGCTTGGCCAGCATCACCGCGGTGCGGTGGGGCGCGGTGAGGAACGTGGTGGTCACCGTCTGGTGGAAGAACTCGCTGGTCACCACCACGATGCCGAGCAGCATCACGATGAGCAGGCCGAAGAACTGGCCGTTGGTGTAGAGGTTGGCGGCCAGGCTGTCGACGCTGGAGACGGCCTGCACCTGGTCGGCCTGGTCGGCCGGTACATCACCCATGTTGCCGCTGGTCAGGGCCTCGGTCTGCAACCAGTTGAAGGCCATGGCGAGGGCCCACAGCGGCACCGTGATCAGCGCGAAGATCCACCAGGTGTTGGTGGAGCGGATCTTCAGGAGCTCGGATCGGACCAGATTCATCGGATATCCGCCTTTCCGGCCGTCAGCTCCAGGAAGACCCCTTCGAGGTCGGGACGTTCGGTGGTCAGCTCGTGCAGCTCCACCTTGGCGGCCAGGGCCACCCGGCCGACCGTCGGCGCGTCCACCCCGGTCACCAGCAGCGCGCCGTGCCCGTCGGCGTCCACCGTGGCCGCCTGCTCGCGCAGCGCCGCGGTAAGCTCGTCGGCCTGCGGGGTGCGCACCCGGATCCGGGCGCCGTGCGTCATCGAGCCGATCACCTGGTCGACCGTCCCCTGCCGGACCAGCTTGCCGGCCGCGATGATCACCACGTCGTCGGCGAGCAACTGCATCTCGGAGAGCAGGTGGCTGGAGACCAGCACCGTACGCCCCTCGGTGGCCAGCCCCTTGAGGAAGCCGCGCATCCAGCGGATCCCCTCCGGGTCCAGGCCGTTGGCCGGCTCGTCGAGGATCAGCACCCGCGGGTCGCCGAGCATGGCCGCGGCGATCCCGAGCCGCTGCTTCATGCCCAGCGAGTAGCCCTTGAACTTGCGCTTCGCGGCCGGGGTCAGCCCGACCAGGGCGAGCGCCTCGTCGGCCCGACCGCGGGGCAGGCCCGCCGCCGCGCAGATCACCCGCAGGTGGTTGATCCCGGTGCGGCCCTTGTGCGCGCTCGACGCCTCCAGGACCGCGCCCACCGTACGCAGCGGGTCGGGCAGGTCGGCGTACCGGTGGCCGCCGATCGTGGCCTCACCCGCGGTCGGCGTGACCAGGTTGAGCAGCATGCGCAGGGTGGTCGTCTTGCCGGCGCCGTTCGGGCCGAGGAAGCCGGTGACCCGGCCCGGCTGGACGGTGAAGGACAGGTTGTCCACCGCCCGGACGTTCTTGTATACCTTCGTCAGTCCCGACACCACGATCTGGCCGGTACCGGCACTGGGGCTTGGCTGCCCGTCGGACATCGTTCTCCTCTCCTGCCCCGGCGGGCTCGACGCACGCCGGTGGGTGCGCCGTTGCGGGGGCGCCGTGCACAGCCTTCCAACCCGGCGCAAGGGGGTCAATCAGGCGGGATGCGTACGCCCTCCTCCCCCGGAGGCAGGAGCGGATCATCCGCAGGGAGGAGAGATCAGGCCGGCGGCAGCGCGATCCAGGTGGCGCGCGCCTGGCCGAGCAGCGCGCCGTCCGGGCCGTAGAGGCTCGAGTGCACCTCGGCCTTGCGTCCCGCGCCGCCGACCATCGCCCCGGTCACCACGCACTCGTCGCCGGGCCGCGGCAGCGCGGTGACCTGCGCGGCGATCCGGCCCAGCACGTACGGGCGGCCGGGCGCGATCACCGCCCAGCCGCCGGGGCAGTCCAGCGCCGCCCACACGGTCGCCGGTACCACCCCGGCCGGGACCCGGAACGGCGCGGCGGTCCGCCCGTCGGGCAGCCGGCCCGGGAAGATCCGCAGCCCCGCCGGGTTCGTCGGCCCGCAGACGTAGCAGCCGGGGAAGGGATGGTCCACCAGGCCCGGGTACGCGGCGGACGCCGCCTCGGCCGTCGACCGGTCCACCGGCGGGACCACGGCGCTGACCGGCTCGACCCGGCGTACCTGGGCGATCACCTGGCCGTCCGGGTCGCGGACCTCGCCGTCGACGGCGGCGAGCGGGGTCTCCAGCGGCGGCGGTTTGCGCAGCGTGACCTCCACCGGGCCCCGGTCGTCCACCGCGGCGGCGAAGATCCCGGCGCTCCAGCCGCCGTTGCCCGAGCCGTCCGGTCCGTGGAAACGGGACTCGATGATCACGTGGCACCTCCGGGGGGTCGGCCGGCCTCGTCGCCGGGTCCGCCCGGGCAGCCTCGCACGCCGGTGCCGGCCCGCCGTGGGTGAGGGGCGTGCCGGAGCGCCGACCGGCGTTCACCGGATCGACACCCCTCATCCCCGGTGCCGGCACCCGGGCACCCTACACAGATACCCATGGCCGTTCTGCACGCCGCTGGCGCACCCCTCACGACCAGCGGATACACCCTGCTGATCGCCGACGACCCGACCCTGGTCGCGGCCGCGCAACGCCTGCGTCACGAGGTGTTCGCCAGTGAGCTCGGCGCCACCCTGCACCCGGGGGCCGCCGGGCTCGACACCGACGAGTTCGACGCGTACTGCGACCACCTGGTCGTGCTGCGCGAGGGCACCGACGAGGTGGTCGGCACCTACCGGCTGCTGCCGCCCGGGCGCACCGACCGCCGGTACGCCGACGGCGAGTTCGACCTGACCCCGCTGGCCCCGCTCCGCGACGGCCTGGTCGAGGCGGGCCGGTCCTGCGTGCACCCGGACCACCGCTCCGGCGCCGTGATCAACCTGATGTGGGCGGGGATCACCCGCTACCTGCACCTGCGCGGCTCCCGGTGGCTGGGCGGCTGCGCCTCGGTGCCGGTGGCCGACGGCGGGATCGCCGCGGCCGAGGTGTGGTCCCAGGTCGCCGCGCGGCACCTGGCCCCGCCGCCGCTGCGCGTGACGCCCCGCCGTCCCTGGTTCGCCGAGCCGGCCGCCGCCGGACGCGCCGAGCTGGAGTTGTCGCCCGCCGAGCGGCGCGCGCTCGTCCCGCCGCTGCTCCGCGGCTACCTGCGGCTCGGCGCCTGGGTCTGCGGGGAGCCGGCGTACGACGCGGACTTCGGCTGCGCGGACTTCTACGTGCTGTTCTCCCTGGACCGGATGAACCCGCGCTACCTGAGGCACTTCCTGGGCGGGGCGGCGTCGTGACCGGCGACGGGCTCTGGCGCCCCGCCTCGGGCTGCGGGCCGGGCTGCCTGCCGGCGGCCCAGGCGCCGGACGTGTCGCTGCCGCGTCGGGTGGGGCGGCTGCTCGCCGTACTCGGGATGCTGTCGGCCGGGGTCGGCCTGGCCGCGCTGCTCCCGCTGCTGCCGGCCCGCGACCGGCGGGCCGCGCTGCGCGGCTGGGCCCGGGGCACGCTGCGCGCCCTCGGCGTGCGGCTGGCGGTACGCGGCCGGCTGCCGCGCCTTCCGGCGCTGCTGGTCGCCAACCACGTCTCCTGGCTCGACATCCTCGCGGTGCTCGCGGTCGCCCCGGCCCGGATGCTGGCGAAGCGGGAGGTCCGTGACTGGCTGGTGCTGGGCCCGCTGGCCGCCGCGGCCCGCACGGTCTTCGTCGACCGGTCCCGGCCGCGTGACCTGCCGGCCACCGTCGGCCGGGTGGCTGGCGCGCTGCGTGCCGGCCACTCCGTGGCGGTGTTCCCGGAGGGCACGACCTGGTGCGGGGTGGCGGCCGGCTGCCGGCCGGGCCGGGGCTTCCGCCCGGCGGTGTTCCAGGCCGCGGTGGACGCGGGCGCGCCGGTGGTCCCGCTCCGGCTCGCCTACCGGTACGCGGGCGACGCGAGCGCCCTGCCCGCCTTCCTCGGCGAGGAGACGCTCTGGGCGTCGATCCGCCGGGTGCTCGGCGCGCGGGACCTGAGCGTCGCCGTGACCGTGGCCGCCGCGCTGCACCCGGCCGCCGGGGCGGACCGGCGGATGCTGGCCCGGGCGGCCGAGTCGGCCATCCACCCGAGGCCGGTCCGGACGCCCGTCCGGCGGGCGGCGACCGGCGTACGGATCGTCCGGCCGGTGGCGCCGGTCCGGGTCGCGGCGGAGACGGAGCTGGACCTGGCCGCCTGACGCGTACGCGACACAGTCGCGACAGTCTTGTTCAGTCGCGATGTATCGCGTTATGCTTCTCCCGTCACTCGACGCGCCGCCGATCGGCGCGTCACCGAGGGGAGGACGCCATGACCACCTGGATGGTCGACAGCCCGCAACGGCTCACCCTGGACGAGCCGGTCACCCGGCTGGACGTCCGACTCGTCAGCGGCCGGCTCAACGTGGTCGGCACCGACGGACCGGCCCGGGTCGACGTCACCCGGATCAGCCGCCGGCCGGTCCGCGTCGAGCTGCGCGACGGCCGGCTCACCGTCGGCCACGAGCGGATGCCCCGCTGGCCGGGGATGCTCTGGTGGCTCGGCCAGCTCGGCCGCCGGTTCCGCGCCGAGGTCTCCATCGCCGTCCCCGCGCACGTGCTGGCCGACCTGCAACTGGTGGACGGCTCGCTGGTCGCCTCCGGCCTGCGCCGCGACACCCGGGTCGACGTCACCTCCGGCCAGGTCACCCTCATGGGGCTGCGCGGCCACACCTCCGCGAAGGTCATCTCCGGTCCCGTCGAGGCGCTCGGCGTCGGCGGCGACCTCAACCTGGAGACGGTCTCCGGCGAGCTGATCCTCGCCGACAGCGCACCCGAGCGCGTCCGCGCCCACGCCGTCTCGGGCTCGATCACCTGCGACCTGGACAACCCGCGGGGCAGCGACATCCGGCTCAGCGCCATCTCCGGCAGCATCACGGTCCGGGTCCGCGAGGACAGCGACCTCACCGTCCACCTGCACACCACCTCCGGCCGGATCACCAGCGGCTTCCCGCAGATCTGCGGCGGCCAGCACGGGTTCGGCGCGGTGAAGGACAGCCACGGGGTGCTCGGAGGCGGCGCCGGTAAGCTCTGGGCGTCCGCGACGTCCGGCAGCATCGCGCTGCTCGCCCGCCCCGTCGAGGACGCCGACGACCTGGAGGAGCTGCCGTGACCGCCGTGTTCAGTCACGGGCGGCTCCGGCTCTACCTGCTCAAGCTGCTCGACGACGGCCCGAAGCACGGGTACGAGCTGATCCGCCTGCTGGAGGACCGCTTCCTCGGCCTGTACGCGCCCAGCGCCGGCACCATCTACCCCCGGCTGCAACGGCTGGAGGTGGAACGGTTGGTCAGCCACACCGCCGCCGGTGGCCGCAAGGTCTACGAGATCACCGAAGCGGGCCGGGCCGAGCTGCGGCAGCGCGCCGACGAGCTGGCCACCCTGGAGTCCGACATCACCGCCTCGGTGGAGGACCTCTCCGCGCTGGCCGGCGACATCCGCACCGAGGTACGCGGCTCGGTGCGCGACCTCAAGCGGGAGCTGCGCGAGGCGGCCCGGCAGACCCGGCAGGCCCGCTGGGCGCCCCCGCCGCCGACCACCCGACCACCCGCCAACGGCGGCCCGGGCCGGACCACCGAGTCGCCCCTGCTGGCCGAGTTCGACCAGCGACTGGCCGCGTTCACCGTCGAGGTCGGCGCACTGGTGCGGGCCGGCCGGCTCACCGACACCCAGCTCCGCACGGCCATCCGCCTGCTCGACGGGGCCCTGGACGGGCTCCGCCGGCTGCTCCGCCAGACGTGACTCCGCGGGTGTCTCCCGGTGTGGAGACACCCGCGGCGGCCGGGCCGGCGGGGCGCGGCGGCTCACAGGTTGTTTCCAGGATCCACCCAGCGAGGCCGCAGCCGGAGCGCGGATGATGGGTGCCATGGTGGCTACCCAGACCGAGGCGCGACTGCTCGTCGTGGAGGACGATCCCAACATCCTCGAACTGCTCTCCGCGAGCCTGCGCTTCGCCGGTTTCGACGTCGCCACCGCGACCAGCGGCAGTGCGGCGATCCACGCCGCGAAGGACCACCGGCCCGACCTCGTCGTGCTCGACGTGATGCTGCCCGACCTGGACGGCTTCGAGGTCATCCGGATGCTCCGTGAGGGTGGCACGCGCACCCCGGTGGTCTTCCTCACGGCCCGGGACGCCACCGACGACAAGATCCGCGGGCTGACCCTGGGCGGCGACGACTACGTCACCAAGCCGTTCAGCCTGGAGGAGTTGACCGCCCGGATCCGGGCGGTGCTGCGGCGCACCGCCACCGGCGAGCACGCGCCCTCCCGGCTCACCTTCGCCGACCTGGAGCTGGACGAGGAGACCCACGAGGTGCACCGGGCCGGGCAGCGGGTGCAGCTCTCGCCCACCGAGTTCAAGCTGCTGCGCTACCTGATGCTCAACGCCAACCGGGTGCTCTCCAAGGCGCAGATCCTCGACCACGTCTGGAACTACGACTTCCGCGGCGACGACAACATCGTCGAGTCCTACATCTCCTACCTGCGGCGCAAGGTCGACAACACCCAGCCCCGGCTGATCCACACGCTGCGCGGGGTCGGGTACGTGCTGCGCAAGCCGGCGGCGTGAACGCCGTCCACGACGCGAAGGGCCGGCTGCGCAGCGTCCCGCTGCGGGTGAAGCTGGTCGCCTCGGTCCTGGCGCTGGTCGCCGTAGCGCTGGTGGTGATCAGCTCGCTCACCGCGTTCTTCCTGCACAGCTACCTGGTCGGGCGGGTGGACGACGAGCTGACCTCCTACCTCGCCCGGGTCGAGGGCTCGCTTCCCAGCGCCTCCGCCACCGAGAACGCGCTGCCGAGCGACTACATGGTGGTGGTCGCCAGCCAGCGGGCCGGCGGCGGCGACCTCGCCTACGACCGTTCCTTGAAGCGGGAGGACCTGCCCGGCTCGCTGAACCAGCTGTCCTGGTACCAGCAGCACGCGAACCAGGGCGCCTTCACCACCGACGCCGCCGACCGGAACCTGCGCTGGCGGGTGGTGATCAAGGAGATCGACAACGGGCAGTACATCGCGGTCGGCCAGAACATGATCGACATCGACATGGCCGTGAAGCAGCTCGTCTGGATCGATCTGCTGGTGGGTGGGGCGGTGCTGATCATCCTGGCTTCGGTCGGGGCCGGCATCGTGCGTACCAGTCTCAAGCCCCTCGTGGAGATCGAGCGGACCGCGGCGGCCATCGCCGGCGGTGACCTGACCCAGCGGGTGCCCGACCCCGAGGAGGGCCGGCCCTGCCCGACCTCCGAGCTCGGCCGGCTCTCCCGGGCCCTGAACGCCATGCTGGCCCAGATCGAGGCGGCGTTCACGGCGCGGGCGGCCTCCGAGGCGGCGGCGCGCAGCGCCGAGGTGAGCGCCCGGGACGCCGCCGCCGCGGCGCAGGCGTCCGAGGCGCGGGCCCGCCGCTCCGAGGAACGGATGCGGCAGTTCATCGCGGACGCCTCACACGAGCTGCGCACGCCGCTGACCACCATCCGGGGCTTCGCCGAGCTGTACCGGCAGGGCGCGGCCCGGGCGCCGGAGCAGACCGCCGGGCTGCTGCGCCGGATCGAGGACGAGGCGTCCCGGATGGGCCTGCTCGTGGAGGACCTGCTGCTGCTGGCCCGGATGGACCGCGAGCGGCCGATCGCGCTGGCGCCGGTCGAGCTGCCCGTGCTCGCCTCGGACGCGGTCCAGGCGGCGCGGGCCGTGGAGCCGGACCGGAGCATCACGCTGGAGATCGAGCCCGGCTCCGGCCCGCTGGTGGTGCTCGGCGACGACGCCCGGCTGCGCCAGGTGATCGGCAACCTCATGACCAACGCGCTCACGCACACCCCGCCGGACACCGCGGTGACCCTGCGGCTGCGGACGGAGCCGGGGAACCTGGCCGTGGTGGAGGTGGCCGACACCGGTCCCGGGCTCACCCCGGAGCAGGCCGAGCGGGTGTTCGAGCGGTTCTACCGGGTGGACGCGGCGCGCACCCGGCGGGCGGGCGGGCCGACCAGCACGGGTCTCGGGCTGGCCATCGTCGCCGCGCTGGTGGCCGCGCACCACGGCACCGTCGAGGTGGCCGAGACGCCGGGCGGGGGTGCCACCTTCCGGGTGAAGCTGCCGCTGCTGCCCGAGGCGCCCGAGCCCGGCGAGTGACTTTCAGAAAACATTCAGGCGGGTTCCAGCCTGGTCGCAGTGCCGAGGGAGAAGGTGGAGTCATGACCGACCACGAAACCGATCCGCAGCGGTCGCCGGTTCCCGCCGACGCCGAGCCGTCGCAGCCGACCGCCGAGCTGCCCCGCGCCGAGAGCGGGCAGTCGGAGCCCACCGTCACCCCGGCCGCCGCGCCGGTTCCGGCCGACTCCCCGGCCGCCGGAACCACCGCCCCCGCCGGACACACCGAGGCGGGCACGCCCGCCAGCCCGTACGCGCCGCCGGCGCCCACGCCGTACCCGGGGTCCGGGCAGCCGCAGCAGCCGCACCCCTGGTACGGGGCGCAGCAGCAGGGCGGCTGGGCGCACCAGGGCGGCACCGGCTACCCGTCGCAGACCGGCGGGCCGGTTCCGCCGTACCAGACGCAGCAGCCGTACCAGCAGCACCAGGCCGGGCAGCAGTACCCGCAGCACCAGGCCGGGCAGCCGGTCCCGCCGTGGGGCCCGCAGCAGCCGGCGCGGCCCAGCCGGGCCGGGAAGTTCATCGGCGCCGGGGCGCTCGCGCTGGCGCTGATGCTCGGCTCCGGCGTGGCCGGGGGCGCGCTCGCCCTCGCCCTCGACGGCGACGGGACCGTGACCCGCACCTACACGGCCGCTCCCGTGCTCAACAGCGCCGACCTGCCGAAGATCGCGGCCGCCGTCCAGGACAGCATCGTCACGATCATGACGGACAGCGGTGAGGGCTCCGGGGTGATCCTCAGCGCCGACGGGTACGTCCTGACCAACAACCACGTGGTCGCCTCCGCCAGCGGCGACACGGTGAAGGTGGTCTTCGCCGACGGCAAGACCGCCCAGGCGAAGATCGTCGGCACGGACCCGAAGACCGACCTGGGCGTGGTCAAGGCCAGCGGCGTGAGCGACCTGAAGGCCGCCAAGTTCGGCGACAGCGACGCCATGCAGGTCGGCGACCAGGTGCTCGCCCTGGGCAGCCCGCTCGGCCTGCAGGGCTCGGTCACCGCCGGCATTCTGAGCGCCCGCGACCGCACCATCCAGGCCGGCGAGGGCGGCCAGCAGCAGGCCCCGCAGCAGGGCGCCAGCTCGATCTCCGGCCTGCTCCAGACCGACGCCCCGATCAACCCGGGCAACTCCGGCGGCGCGCTGGTCAACACCCGGGGCGAGGTGATCGGCATCAACACCGCCATCGCCACGGCCGGGCAGGGCAGCAACGGCAACATCGGGGTCGGCTTCGCCATCCCGAGCAACAAGGCCAAGGACGTGGCCGAGAAGCTCCAGCGCGGCGAGAAGGTCAGCCACCCGTCCCTCGGCGTCAGCGTGGCCGCCGCGGAGGACGGCGGCGCGCTGGTCTCCGACGTGGTCGCGGGCAGCGCCGCCGACAAGGCCGGGCTCCAGCGGGGCGACGTGATCACCAAGTTCGGCGACAAGGTGATCAACGACTCCAACGACCTGGTGGGCGCCGTGCAGGCCGGCAAGGTCGGCGACCGGGTCGAGGTCCAGTTCAAGCGGAACGGTTCGGCCGAGACGGCAACCGTGACGCTCGCCGAGACGTCATAACACCAGACCTGCCTCCTCCACGGGCGGCGGGTGACGGAGCCAAGGGGGTTGGTTCCGTCACCCGCCGCCTATTTTCGTGCCTCACCCGGTCCGGGTGAGCCGGGCTCACCCCGTCCGGCGGCACCCTCGGGACATGACGACCACCTCCGCCGTCCGCACCGACCAGGACATCCAGCGGGACGTGCTCGCCGAGCTCGACTGGGACGCGCAGACCCGGCCTACCGAGATCGGGGTGACCGTCGCCGACGGCGTGGTCACGCTGACCGGTCAGGTGGACAGCTACGCCCGGCGCTGGGCCGCCGAGCGCTGTGCGCACCGCGTCCGCGGGGTCCGCGCGGTCGCCAGCGACCTGGAGGTGCAGTTGCCGGTCGCCGACGAGCGCACCGACGCCGACATCGCGATCGCCGCCAGCCGGGCCCTGGAGTGGGACAGCTTCGTCCCCGCCGAGCGGCTGGACCTGACGGTCGCCGACGGCTGGGTCATGCTCCGTGGCCAGGTGGAGTACGGCTTCCAGCGCCGCACCGCCGAGCGGGAACTGCGCCGGCTGCGGGGCGTACGCGGGGTGACCAACCTCGTCGAGGTGCGCCCGCCGACCCCGCCCAGCGACGAGCAGAACCGCCGGGACCTGCAGCGCCTGCTGTTCCGACGGACCGGCACCGAGCGCATCGAGGTGCGGGTCAGCGGCGACACGGTGGTGCTGGACGGGGTGGTCCGCCGGTGGTGGCAGCGGGAGGAGGCGGAGCGGGCGGCCTGGGCCACGCCGGGCGTGCGCGAGGTGCACGACCGGCTCGTGGTGGCCGGCTGAGCCGCCGTTTACCGCTCGGAGCGCCGGGAAACCGCCGCCGGTCACGTACGCCGGGGGACCCATCGGGGAGGACTCGTGGCCGTGAACCAGCCGCCGTCGGACCGTACCCGGACCGGGCACCTGCGGCTCGCCATGGTGGTGCCGCCCTGGCTGTCCGTGCCGCCGGCCGGGTACGGCGGCCTGGAGCACCTGGTGGCCGGGCTGGTCGACGCCCTGGTGGACCGGGGGCACGCGGTGACCCTGTTCGGCGCCGGCCGGGAGAACGGCACCGCCGGTGACTTCGTCTCCACCTGCGCGGACCTCCAGTTCCACCGGCTCGGCGAGTCGCTGCCCGAGCTGGCCCACCTGGCCCACGTGAACCGGCTGGTCGACCCGGCCGACTTCGACCTGGTGCACGACCACAGCACCATCGGCCCGCTGCTCGCCGGCCGCCGCCGGGTGCCCACGGTGGCGACCGTGCACGGCAACCCGGTGGGCGAGTACGGCACCGTGCTGAGCAACACCGACGAGGGGGTGGGCCTGGTGGCGATCTCCCACGCCCAGCGCGAGGCCAACCCGGACCTGCCCTGGGTGGGCACGGTGCACAACGCCATGGCGCTGCGGGAGGTGCCGCGCAAGCGGGGCCCCGGCCGCGGGCCGGTGCTCTGGCTGGCCCGGTTCAGCCCGGACAAGGGCCCCGACGTGGCGATCCGCGCCTGCCGGGCGGCCGGCCTGCCGCTCACCCTGGCCGGCAAGTGCAACGAGCCGGCCGAGCGCCGTTACTTCGAGCAGGTGGTCGAGCCGCTGCTGGGCGAGGACGTCACCGTGGTGCTCAACGCCGACCGGGAGGCCACCCAGCGGCTCCTGTACGACGCCCGCTGCCTCATCATGCCGATCCAGTGGGCGGAGCCGTTCGGCATGGTGATGGTGGAGGCCATGGCGACCGGCACACCGGTGGTGGCGTTGCGCCGGGGCGCCGTGCCGGAGCTGGTCCGGGACGGGATCACCGGGTTCGTCCGCGACCGCGCGGAGGAACTGCCGGCCGCGCTGCGCGATGTGGCCGGCCTCGACCCGGCCGACTGCATCATGCACGTGGCGCAGCACTTCTCGGTCGAGCGGATGGCCGCCGGTTACGAGGCGGTCTACCGGTCCTTCCTCGCCGACCGGGCCGCGTTCGCCGGGCGGCCCGAGGCCGCGCCGGTCACCGCCGGCTGACGTCTCAGGTGCGTCCCGTCGCCAATTCCGCGGCGGCGTCGTCGAGCTGGCGGGCGTACTCGGGGCTGATGCTGCCCTCGCGCCGCCGGTCGGCGATCTTGTCGCGGAGCCGGTCCACGGCGCCGGTGAGGGCGCCCTCGCCGGTCGCGGCGCTGGCGTTGCGCAGCAGGTTGCGCAGGTCCACGCCCACGTCGTCGCGGATCTGGCCGGCCGCCAGCCCGGCCTCGATGAGCCCTTCCACCCGGTGCGCCGCCTCGCTGAGGTCGCCGCCGGCGGGCGGGGTCGGCGCGCCGGTCGCGGGCGGGCGGCCGGTCGGCCCCGGCGGCTGGCTGGTGGCCGGCCCGTCGCGGCTCGGCGTCGCGGTGGACGGCACCACCACGGGCCCGGCGGTCGGCGCCGACCGCGACGGCGCCTGCCCGTCGGGCAGCAGCGCGGGCACCAGCAGGGCGGCGCCGGCGACCACCACCACGCCGGCCGCGACCAGGGGCAGCGCCCGGCGAGGTCGGGACGCCCCGGTGGGGACGGGCGTGGGGTGCGCGGGCTCGGCCGGTGGTCGGGGCGGGGCGGGCAGCGCGGGCAGGGTCACGGTCGGGGAGAGCATGGTGGCGGCCTGCGGGTCGGCGGGCAGCAGCTGGTCGCGGAGCACGGCCGCCACCTGGTGCGCGGTGGGCCGCCGGCGCGGGTCCCGGGCCAGGCAGCGCAGGCAGATCTCCGCGACCGGCGCGGGCAGCCCGGGTACGCCGTCCAGCGTGGGCGCGGCATCCTCGGCCAGGGCGGCGCTGAGCTGCTCCCAGGTGTCCGCCGCGTACGGCGGCTGCCCGGTCAGCGTCTCGAACAGCAGCACACCCAGCGAGTAGACGTCGGTGGCCGGTTGCGCCGGCGCCCCGTCCAGCCGCTCCGGCGCCACGTACGCCGGGGTGCCGAACGTGCCGCCGTCCTCGTCCTCGTCGGGCGCGCCGACCCGGGTGGCGATGCCGAAGTCGAGCACTTTCGCGCCGACCCGGGTCATCATCACGTTCGACGGGGTGATGTCCCGGTGCACGATGCCCAGCCGGTGCGCGGCGGCCACCGCCTCGGCCACCTGCGCGCCCGTCTCCACCGCCGCCGGCCAGGGCAGCGGCCCCTCGGTGAGCCGGTGTTCCAGCTCCTCGCCGCTCAGCAGCTCCATCACCACGAACGAGGTGATCGAGCCGTCCGGCGCCACCGTCTCGCCGTAGTCGTGCACGGCGGTGACGTGCGGGTGGACGAGCTGGGCGGCGGAACGGGCCTCCTCGCGCACCATGTCCCGGAACCGGGCGTCGGCGGCGAGCGAGGGGGCGAGCACCTTCACCGCCACCACCCGGTCCAGCACCTCGTCGCGGGCCCGCCAGATCACCGACATGCCGCCGGCCCCGATCTGGTCGATGAGCCGGTACCTGCGGGCCAGCAGCCGGCCGGCGTGCAGCGTCGCCTTCACATCGCACCTGCCTGGGCTTGGGAGCGCTATCAGGTTGCGGGAATGTGTCCGGCCTGTCAACGGGTGTCCGTTCTCCGGTCGCGATCCGCGCCGTGCCGGTCGCGCGCGGTGACGGGGCGACCGGCCCCGACCGGCTCGGCGGGGCGGACTGTGCGGGGCGTGCCAGGATGAACGGCATGGCAGGCGGTCCGGTGGCGTTCGTGCTCGGCGGTGGGGGAGTGCTCGGCGCCGTCGAGGTGGGCATGCTCCGGGCCCTGTTCCGGGCCCGGATCCGGCCCGACATGGTGCTCGGCACCTCGATCGGCGCGGTCAACGGCGCCCTGGTCGCCGCCGACCCCAGCGAGGCGGTCACCGACCGGCTGGTCCGGCTCTGGGCCTCGCCCGAGGCGAGCGAGGTGTACGGCGACTCGGTCGCCCGGCAACTGCGGCGTTTCGCCGCGCGTACCCACCTGCACTCGCCCCGGCCGCTGCGCCGGCTGCTGGAGAGCGAACTGGGCGAGGAGACCACCTTCGCCGACCTGAAGGTGCCGTTCCGCTGCTGCGCCGCGAACATCGAGCGCGCCGCCGAGCACTGGTTCCACAGCGGACCGGTGGTGCCGGCCGTGCTCGCCTCCGCCTCGGTGCCGGGCCTGCTCCCGCCGAAGGAGATCGACGGCCAGCACTACATCGACGGCGGGGTGGTGAACTCCATCCCGGTCGGGGAGGCGGTGGCCCTCGGCGCGCAGCAGATCTTCGTGCTGCAGGTGGGCCGGATCGAGCGCGAGCTGAGCCCGCCCCGCCGGCCCTGGGAGATCGCCCAGGTGGCCTTCGAGATCGCCCGCCGGCACCGGTTCGCCCGGGAGATGGCGGCGCTGCCGGAGGGGGTGGAGGTGCACGTGCTGCCGACCGGCGGCCTGGAGCCGCGCGACGACAGCCCCTGGGCGTACCGGGACATCGCGGCGGTGGGGCGGCGGATCAGCCGGGCGTACACGGCCTCCCGCCGCTACCTGGACACCGCGCTGGAACGCTGATGCCGCTGCCGCCACGGTGGGTACGCCGGATGCTGCTCGCGCCCGGCGTGGTGCTGCTCGCCGTCGCCGTGGTGACCACCCTGCCGGCCTGGGCGCTGCTGGCCCTGGCCGCGTCGCCGCTGGTGCCGGGGCACCTGCGCCCGCTGCGGCTGCTCTGGATCGGCACCGTCTACCTGATCTGGGACGCGACCGCGCTGCTCGCCCTCTTCGTGCTCTGGCTGGCCTCGGGCTTCGGCGCGCGCAAGCGGTCGCCGGCCTTCCAGCGGGCCCACTACGTGCTGGCCGGCCACTTCCTGCGGGTGCTGTTCTGGCAGGCCCGCTGGACCCTGCGGCTGCGCATCGACGTGGTCGGCACCGACCCGGACACCGCCCTGCCCGGCCGGCCCGAGCTGGTGCTCTGCCGGCACGCCGGGCCGGGCGACTCGTTCATCCTGATCCACGCGCTGGTCAACTGGTTCCACCGCGAGCCCCGGATCGTGCTCAAGGAAACCCTCCAGTGGGACCCGGCGATCGACGTCCTGCTCAACCGGCTGCCCAACCGGTTCATCGCACCCGGGCCCGACGGGCGGGAGTCCGCGATCCGGCAGATCGGCCACCTCGCCACCGGCCTGGACGACGACGACGCGTTCGTGATCTTCCCGGAGGGCGGCAACTTCACCCCGAAGCGCCGGCTCCGGGCCATCGCCCGCCTGCGCACCCTCGGCCTGGAGCGGATGGCACGGCGCGCCGAGCGGATGCGGCACGTGCTCGCCCCGCAGCCGGGCGGGCTGCTCGCCGCCCTCGACGCCGCCCCGGACGCCGGGGTGGTCTTCGTGGCGCACACCGGGCTGGACCAGATGCTCACCGTCGCCGACGTGTGGCGCGAACTGCCGATGGACAAGCGGATCGTGATGCGATTCTGGTCGGTGCCGCCCGAGGAGGTGCCGGTCGGCAAGCAGGAGCGCATCGACTGGTTGTTCGACTGGTGGGCCCGGATCGACACGTGGATCGCCGCCAACCGCAACGGGGCGCCCGCGGCCGCTGACTGACACCGGTTCGGTGCGCGTGCAGCGACCGGCCCGAACGCCACGTAGGGTGCGCTGGTGGAGCAGATCTGCGTGGTGACGACGGTGGTGGACGCCCGCTCCGTCGCGGACGTGCTGGCGGCCGCGGCCGTCGCCGGTCGGCTGGCGGCGTGCGCCCAGGTCGGCGGGCAGGTGGACAGCACCTACTGGTGGCAGTCGGCGATCCAGACCACCGCCGAGTGGTCGATCCAGTTCAAGACCGCGCCGGACCGGGTGGACGCGCTGGTCGACCAGCTCCGCGCCAACCACCCGTACGAGGTGCCGGAGATCCTGGTCACCCGGGTGGAGAGCGGCAACCCCGACTACGCGGCCTGGGTGCACGACCACACCCGTCCCTAGGTACGCCTACTCTGTCTCCCCGCCCCGCCGCTCAGGATGCTGGCGGGGTGGAGAACACCGGCTACCCCTGCCCCGGCTGCGGCGCCCCCGCCGACCTCGCCTCCGGCTGTCCCGGTTGCGGCCGTCCGCCGTACCCGCCCGCCGCCGAGGTGGTCCGGCTGGACCACGAGATCGCCGAGCTGGCGCCGCGGGTCGAGGCGGCCCGTTCCGCGTACCAGGAGCTGTCCGGCCGGCTGTCCACGGCCCGGCAGCGGCGTGCCGACCTGGCCGCCCGGATCCGCCTGGAGATCCCGGCCCCGCGCCCGGTCCCGGTCGCGCCGGCGGTGCGCCCGCAGCCGGCCGCCGTCCCGGCCCGCCCCGGCGGGGCGGAGACCTCCACCCGGGCCGTGCAGAGCCTGCTCTTCGTCCTCGGTGGACTGCTGCTCGGCGCCGCGGCGGTGGTCTTCACCGCCGTCGCCTGGGCCGCGTTCGGGGTCGCCGGGCGGGCGCTGATCCTGCTCGCCTTCACCGCCCTGGCCCTCGCCGCGCCGCTGGTGGCCCGGGCGCGCGGGCTGCGCGGCGCCGCCGAGACCTTCGCGGCGGTGGGGCTGCTCCTGGTGCTCCTCGACGGCTACGCCGCCTGGTCGGTGGACCTGTTCGGGGTGGCCGGCTGGCCGGGGAGCCGGTACGCGGCGCTGGTCGGGGGGATCGGCGCGGCGGTGGCGGCCGGGTACGCGCGCCTGAGCCGGTTGACCGTGCCATGGTTCGCGGCGCTGCTGACCGCCCAGCCGGTGCTGCCCCTGGCCGCGGCGGCCGCCGAGCCGTCCGCCGCCGGCTGGGCGCTGGTCCTGACCGCGCTGGCGCTGGGCGACCTCGTGGTGGTGGTCGCCCTGCGCGGCCGGGTCGGGTCGGCCGGCCCGTCGGGTCCCGGTGCCGGTCCGGTGGCCGGTCCGGTGGTCGGGGTCGGGTTGGCCGGTGGGGGGCCGGTCCAGCCCGACCCGGGGGCGGGGACCGGGGAGCGGCGGCCGGCGGGGGCCGGCCGCCGCACCGCCGCCCCTCCCGGTCCGGCCCGGTGTGCCGTCCGCGCTGCTGGCCGGGTGGGTGCTCGCCTGGGCCGGGCACGGCGTCGCGCTGGCCCTGGCGGCGGGCTGCGCGCTGGTGCCGCTGGCCCTCGGGCGGGCGGCCGGGACGCCGCTGCTGGCCGGCGGTCCGCTGCTGGTGGTGGCGCTCGCCCTGGTCGCCGGGGCCCGGGCGGCGGGCGGCCGGACCTACCGGGTGGTCACCGCCGGGCTGCTGGTGCCCGTGCTGGCCGCCGCCCTGATCCGGCCGGTCGCGGCGCTGCGGCCCGGGTTGCTGCTGCTGGCGGCGGGTCTGGTGGTGGTCGCGCTGGCCGGCGCGGTCCGGGCCCTGCCGGCCGGGCCGCGGACCGGCCCGCGACTGGGCGCCTTCCTGGTGGCCGCCGGTCTCGGCCAGGTCGCCACCGTCCTCACCGGACTGGTCGCCACGGCCACCGCGGCCGCCTCCTTTCCCGCCTGGCAGGGCGGGCGGGCCGCCGCGGTCCCGTCCTGGGGGTGGCAGCTGCCGGTCGCCGTGCTCTGCACGGCCGGCGCGGTCGCCCTGCTGGCACCCCGGGCGGCCCGGCCGCTGATCGGGGTGGTCGGTGGCGCGCTGGCCGTGCTGGCCGCGCCGGCCGTGGCGGCCACCCCGTGGCCGCTGGTGCTGGTCGCAGACCTGGTGGCGGCCACCGCGCTGCTGCTGATGGCCGTGGCCCGGCCCCGCCGCCGGTACCTCACCGTGCTGGTCACCGCGTTCACCGCGGCCGTCCTGCTCGGGCACGCCCTGCTGGTCGGCTGCGCCGCCCCGGGCGGCGCGGGCGCCGTGCTCGCCGTCCTGGCGGCGCTCGGCCCGGTCGTGGCGGCGCGGGGCCGCCGGGGCCGGGGCGCGCAGCCGGTCGTCGCCGGGGTGGCGCTGGCCGTGGCGCTGCTCGCCGTACCGGCGGGGGCGGCCGTGGCGCTCTTCGGCCTCGGCGCGCCGCCCTGGTGGCAGCTCCGGGGCGCCACCGCCGCCGTCGCGGTGCCGGTGGTCGCCGTCCTCGCCGTCCGTCGCCACTGGCCCGACCTGCACGGGTACGCCTCGACCGGCCTCGCCGTGGCGCTCGCGGCGGTCGGCCTCGGGCCGCTGGCCCTGGTGGCGGGGGAGCCCGTGGCGCTCTACGCGGCCGCCGGTGCGCTGCTGGCGCTGGCCGCCGGCGGCGGCGTCCGGCCCGGTCCCGCCCCGCGGGCGGTCGGCTCCGTGCTGGCCGGCCTGGCACTGCTCGCCGCCGCCCCGGCCGCCCTGGCCGTGCTCCTGGACCTGCCGGTCCGGCCCTGGTCCGGGGTGCCCGCCGTCGAGCCGGCGCCGGGGGCGGGGCGCGCCGGGCTGGTGTTGCTGCTGCTCGGGGCCGCCGCGGCGGCGTACGCCTGGATGGCGCCCGCGCCGGGTGACCGCGCGGCGGCGGACGCGCCGAGCTGGATCAGCCGGAGCGGCGACCGGTGGCTGGCCGCGCTGGCCGGGCTGCCGTTCGGCGCGGTGGCCCTGCCGGTGCTGCTGGCGGCGGCCGGCGCGCCGTGGCCCGTGGTACCCGCGCTGGTCTTCGGGACCGGGGTGGCCGCGCTGCTGCTGGCCACGCTCGCCGGCCCGCGCCCGGCCGCGCCGCTGGTGCTCCTGCCGCTGTGGGTCGCCCTCACCGCTCCCGGGCTGGGTGGGCTCGTCGCCACCCGGGCCGGAACCCTCGCCGGGCTGGGGGTGCTGGTCGTCGCGGCGGCCGTGGTTGGTGCGGCCGGCCGGCCGGCCGAGGCCCGGCTGGCCGGCTGGCTGAGCGCCGTGGCGACGGCCACCGGCTTCGCGGTCACCGCGGCGCTGGCCGGCGGGTTGCCGCTGCGTACCTCCGGGTTCGCGGTGCTGGCCGTCGCGGCGGTGACCCTGCACGCGGTGCCGGCGCTGCGCGCCCGGACCGCCGGCGCGCCCGGACCGGCCCAGCCGGCGGGTGGGGCGGCGGCCGGGCCGGCGGAGGCGGCGCGGGCGGCCGCTCCGGCCCGCGCGGGCGTGGCGGTCGGGGCCGTGGCGCTGGAGGCGGCGGCGCAGGCGGTGGCGCTGCTGGCGCTGCTGCTCACCGGCGGCGCGCTGCGGCACGCGGCGGCCGTCTGCGTGCTGTGGGGCGTGGTGGTGGCCGTCCGGGTGCTGCGCCGGAGCGAGACGCCGGCCCGGCGGTGGGCCCTCGCGGCGGTCGCCGGGGGCAGCGAGCTGCTCGGCGGCTGGCTGCTGCTGGCCGCCGGCGGGGTGGCGGTGCTGGAGGCGTACACCCTGCCGGCGGCGGCGCTCGCCCTCGGCGCGGGCCTGCTGGCGCTGCGGACCCGGCCGGGGCTGAACAGCTGGCTGGCGCTCGGCCCGGGGCTCGGCGCGGCGCTGCTGCCCAGCCTGGTGTCGGTGCTGGCCGCGCCGGACGCGCAGCCGGCCCGCCGGCTGACCCTCGGCCTGGTGGCGCTGGGCGCGGTGCTCGGCGGGGCGGTCCGGCGCTGGCAGGCGCCGGTCCTGCTGGGGACGGCGACCCTGGTCCCGCTGGCCCTGCACGAGCTGGCCCGCGGCTGGGACCTGCTGCCCCGCTGGATCTTCCTCGGCCTGGGCGGCCTGGCGCTGATCGCGCTCGCCGCGACCTACGAGCGGCGCCGGCGGGACCTGGCCCGGCTCCGGGCCGCGGTGGGCGGGATGAGGTAGGGCTAGCACCACCCCGGGCTGGGGGGTTGCCAGGATTACTTACCGCAGTCATTCCCCGAAGAATCGGTTACACAGAGTCGTGTCGCCGGCGTGGCGCGCGAACCGAGGAGCGGGGGAGCGGATGACCTCATCGACGTTGACGGCACCGGCGGAGACCCGGCGGGGCAGCGACTACGCGCGGCTGTCCCGCCGGGTCGCCGCCGCCGGCCTGTTCGACCGGCGACCCGGCCGGTACGCGGCCCGGATCGCGCTCACCCTGGGCGCCTTCCTGGCCGGCTGGGCCGTGGTGGTGGCGGTCGGCGACTCCTGGTGGCAGGTGCCGCTGGCGGCGCTCATGGCGGTGGCCACCACCCAGGTGGCGTTCCTCGGGCACGACGCCGGCCACCGGCAGATGTTCCGCCGGCGCGGGCCGAGCGAGGCCGCCGGCCTGGTCACCGGGAACCTCGCGGTCGGGCTGAGCTACGGCTGGTGGGTGGACAAGCACAACCGGCACCACGCCAACCCGAACCACGCCGACGAGGACCCGGACGTCGGGGCGGGCGCGCTGGTCTGGACGTACGAGCAGGCGGCGGCGACCCGCGGCCTGAGCCGGTGGATGGCCCGGCGGCAGGCGTGGCTGTTCTTCCCGTTGCTGCTCCTGGAGGGGCTGGCGCTGCACGTGGCCAGCGTGCGGGCGCTGGTCGGCCGGGAGCCGGACGGCCGGTGGCGCACCCCGGTCCGCCACCGCGCGGTGGAAGGGGTGCTGCTCCTCGCGCACACCGTCGGCTACCTCGGTCTGCTGTTCGCGGTGATGTCGCCCGGCAAGGCGCTGCTCTTCGCGGCCGTCCACCAGGCGCTGTGGGGCCTGTACATGGGCTGCGCGTTCGCCCCGAACCACAAGGGCATGCCGATGCCCACCGCCGAGGACGAGCTCGACTACCTGCGCAAGCAGGTGCTCACCTCGCGCAACGTGCGCGGCGGGCGGTTCGTCGACGTGGCGCTGGGCGCGCTCAACTACCAGATCGAGCACCACCTCTTCCCGAACATGCCCCGGGCCAACCTGCGGCGTGCCCGGCCGATCGTCCGCGCCTACTGCGCCGAGCAGGGCATCCCGTACGCGGAGACCGGGCTGGTCGAGTCGTACCGGCAGGCGCTCGCGCACATGCACGAGGTGGGCCGGCCGCTGCGGCAGGGCTGAGCCGCCGGTGAGCGACGAGGCTCGATTTCCGGCGTGCGTCGCGGGGCGCCGGTCGGGGCTGCCGGTAGGGTCGTCGCATGGCAGACCTGCTCACCGCGGCGGCGGTGCGAGCCGAGGCGGGGCGGCCGGCCCCGGCCCGGCGGACCCACGACACCGTCCGGAGCGCGGCATGAGATTCGAGATCAGCAAGGTGCTGGACGCCATCGAGGGTCGGGTCTGCACCGATCCCTCGCTGGCCCGGGCGGTGGTCGACCTCGCCGAGGTGATCCGCTGGCAGGACCTGGACGGCGGGCGGCCGGCCAGCCTGCTGCGGCTCGGCATGGTGATCGACGCGCTGTCCCGGCAGATGGAGGAGGACAGCGTCCCGGTCTACGCGATCGTGCACCGGGCCCTGCTCTCCGACGCGGACCTGACCTCCAACGAGCGGATGGTCGTCCGGCGGTGGGCCGACGACGGCCTGGTCGAGGTGCTCGACCACCCCGGTGACCGGATGCTGGAGGTGGCCGACCTGCTCGGCCTGCCGGTGCTCACCCGGGTCCGGTTCGACGGGCTGGGCGGCCGGTGGCCGTGGCTCGGCCAGGCCGGCCGGGTGCTCGCCCCGGTGCCGGGCGCCGGCGGTCCCGTCTTCATCGCCCATGTCGGCGGCGGGCAGACCCCGGCCACCGGCAGCCGCTCGCCGGTCGGCGCGAAGCTGCTCGCCCGCCAGTGGCGCTGCCCCGAGCCGGGCTGCGCGCTGTTCGGCGGCGGCGGGGGCGGGGGTGCCTTCGCCGACCTGGCCCGGGTGGACCGCGCCCCGGCCGGGCAGCCGCCACCCACGCTGCGCAACGGCGTGCCGACCTGCCCCCGGCACGGCACCCGGCTCGGTGACGCCGGGCCGCGGCCGCGTACCGCCGTGCTGGCGGTGCGGATCGGCGGGCTGGTCCGGCAGCGGTTCGCGCTCACCGAGAACCAGCCGGTCGCGGTCGGGCGGGCGCCCGAGGCGACCGGCGGGATCGTGCTCGGCCAGTGGCTCAACGACGAGGCGCGGCGCTGGATCAGCCGCAACCACATCCGTCTCGAACTCCGGGTGGGCGAGGTGGTGGTCACCGACACCAGCACCAACGGCTCGGGCGTGCGGCCGAACGGCTCGATGGCCGAGCCGGACCGGGTCGCGCTGGCCCCGCAGCAGTCCCGGGTGCTCGGCGAGGGCGACCTCGTCGAGCTCTATCCAGGCGTGCAGATCGGCCGCGCCGACGCGATGGCCAGCGACGCGAAGTTCAGCCCGACCTCGGTGATGGCCGAGGCGCCCACCATGGCGATGCGGCTGCCGCGCCCCTGACGCGACGCGGAAGGGCGCCGGGACCGTCGTGGTCCCGGCGCCCTTTACTCGCGTACGCGGATCAGCCGGCCAGCACGGCGGCGAGCTGCGCCACCGCGTGGTCGATCTCCTCCTCGGTGATCACCAGCGGCGGGGCGAGCCGGATGGTCGAGCCGTGGGTGTCCTTGGCCAGGACGCCCCGCTCCATGAGCCGCTCGCAGGCCTCCCGGCCGGTCATCAGCGCCGGGTCGATGTCCAGCCCGGCCCAGAGGCCCCGGCCCCGGACCGCGACCAGGCCCTTGCCGATCAGACCGCGCAGGCCGGCGTGCAGCCGCTCGCCCAGCTCGGTCGAGCGGCGCTGGAACTCGCCGGTGGCCAGCAGCCGGACCACCTCGGTGGCGACCGCGCAGGCCAGCGGGTTGCCGCCGAAGGTCGAGCCGTGCTGGCCCGGCTTGAGCACCCCGAGCACGTCGGCGTTCGCGGCGACCGCCGAGACCGGCACGATGCCGCCGCCGAGCGCCTTGCCCAGCAGGTACATGTCCGGGACGACACCCTCGTGCTCGCAGGCGAAGGTGGCGCCGGTGCGGCCCAGGCCGGACTGGATCTCGTCGGCGATGAAGAGCACGTTCCGCTCGGTGCAGACCTGGCGGACGCCGGGCAGGTAGCCCTCCGGCGGCACCACGACGCCCTGCTCGCCCTGGATCGGCTCGAGCAGCACGGCCACGGTGTTCTCGTCGATCGCGGCGGTCAGCGCGGCCAGGTCGCCGTAGGGGACCACGGTGAAGCCCGGCGTGTACGGCCCGAAGTCGGCGCGGGCGTCCTCGTCAGTGGAGAAGCTGACGATGGTGGTGGTCCGGCCGTGGAAGTTCCCCTCGGCGACCACGATGTTGGCCTGGCCCGGGGTCACGCCCTTGACCTGGTAGCCCCACTTGCGGGCGACCTTGATGCCGGTCTCCACCGCCTCGGCGCCGGTGTTCATCGGCAGCACCAGGTCCTTGCCGCAGAGCGCGGCCAGCTCGCGGCAGAAGTCGGCAAACTGGTCGTGGATGAACGCGCGGCTGGTCAGGGTGAGCCGGTCGAGCTGCGCGTGCGCGGCCTCGATCAGCTTCGGGTGGCGGTGGCCGAAGTTCAGCGCCGAGTAGCCGGCCAGGCAGTCCAGGTAACGCCGGCCGTCCACGTCGGTCAGCCAGGCGCCCTCGGCCGACGAGATCACCACGGGCAGCGGGTGGTAGTTGTGCGCCGTGTGACGCTCCGCGTCCCGTACCGCGGCGGGCGTCCGCAGCATGTCGTCGATGATCACTTGAGTGCCTTTCCCTGACGGAGTCGCAACGTGCAGCACTTCGGTCCGCCGCCGGCCTTGCGCAGCTCGGACAGGTCGATACCGATGGTCTCGTAGCCCCGGTCGCGCAGCTTCGCGGCCAGGTCGGTGGCCTGCGCGGGCAGCACCACGTGCCGGCCGTCGCTGACCGCGTTCAGCCCCAGCACCTCGGCGTCGGCCATCGTGGCGTGGATCGCGTCGGGGAAGAGCCGGCGGAGCACCGCGCGGCTGCCCGGGGAGAACGCCTCCGGCAGGTACGCCACGGTCCGCTCGTCGAGCACGGTGAGCGCGGTGTCCAGGTGGTAGAAGCGCGCGTCCACCAGCTGCATGGTGATCACCGGGTAGCCGAAGACCTCCTGGAGCTGCGCGTGCGAGGCGTGCGCGGTGCGGAACCCGGTGCCGGCGAGCAGGTGGTCGCCGACCAGCAGGACGTCGCCCTCACCCTCGTTGACGTGCTTCGGGTCGTACATCTCGAAGCCGGCGGCCTCGAACCAGGCCCGGTAGGCGGGCGCCTCGTCGGCGCGCTGCGGGTCGCGGAACTGCACGGCCATGGCCTTGCCGTCGATCACCGTGCCGCCGTTGGCCGCGAAGACCATGTCCGGCAGGCCGCTGACCGGGTCGATCAGCTCGACCTCGTGGCCCAGGTCCAGGTAGGTGCGGCGGAGCTGCTCCCACTGCCGGATCGCCAGGTCGGCGTCGACCGGTGCGGTGGGGTCCATCCACGGGTTGATCGCGTAGTCGACGGCGAAGTACGTCGGCCGGCACATCAGAAAGCGCTGGCGGGTCGCGTCCATCGTCATGTCGTGCTCCCAGGGTCGGGCGCGCCCGGCCACCGTGGCCCACGGGCTGGCGCCGTGGTCCAACGGTATGCGGCCCGGGTAGACGACATCCACCGCCGGAAGTTGCGTTGAGCGACGGATCGTTGCGTCTGCCCGACACTGCACGACCGATCGTTGCGTCCGGGGGCGGCGGACCCCGGACATACTTCGGGGGCGGCGAACCGCCGCCCCCGAAAGAGGTTGCCCGGCCGGTGAACCACCAGAGCTGATCGGGCGTGCCGGCGCTGCGCCGGCGACCGGGAAACTGCCCGTCAGAAGAGATCCGCAAACTGTGAGTCGAGCCACTCCCGGAACCGGCCGACCCAGTCGCCGTCGGTGGTCGGCCAGTCGAACTGGCCGGTCATCGCCACGATGCCGAGCACCACGGCGGCGAGCCCGACGACGATGCCGATCAGCGCGTCGGTCTTGCCGGCCACGTGCCGGCGGCGGGTGGCGATCAGACCGAGCACGGCGAGCACCGCGCCGACCGCGCCGAGGCCGATGCCGTAGCCGGCGAGGGTGCCGGAGAGCACGAACAGCGCGCCGACCACCGAGACGATCAGGCCCAGGGTGGCGAGCAGGCTGGCCCGGGGCCGCTTCGTGGTGACCGGCTCGACCCGCTCCACGGCCGGGTCCCGGTCGACCGGCCGGTCCGGCCGGCCGTCGCGGTCGAGGTCGACGGTGCGCTCCGCGGCCGGTTCCGGGTCGGCCGCCGGCTCCACGGGTCGGGAGCCCACGTCCGGCCGGTGGCCGGTGGCCGCGCGGGCCGCCGCGGCCCGGTCGGCCGCGCGCCGCCGCGAGTCCGTGGCGGGCTCGCCCTCGACGGGCGGGACGGCGTCGCGGGCGCGCTCGCCGTCGGTCGCGGTGGCGGCGCTGCGGTAGGTGGTCCGCTCCGCGTCCCGGTCGGCGACCACCGGCCGCTCGTCCACCCGGTCGCGGTCGTCGACCACCCCGTCGCCGTTGACGTCATCGGTACGCGCCGGACCGTTCCGGCGGGACAGAATCTTCACTGGGACACCTCCTGATCTCCGGCGCGGAGACCGCGCGTGACGCTCCTGAGGTACCCCGTGGCGGACACGTCGACACCCGTCGACATCGCCGCCGCTCCTGGTCGGCGGTGTCCCGCCCGGCGGGCTACCGTTGCCGTCGTGCCAGAGGGACACACCATCCACCGCCTGGCGGCCCGGCACGCCGAGCTCTTCGCCGGTGACAAGGTGCACGCCGCCAGCCCGCAGGGCCGCTTCGCCGAGGGCGCGGCCCGGCTCACCGGCACCGTCCTGGACGGCACCGAGGCGTACGGCAAGCACCTGCTGCACCACTACGCCGGCGAGCTGACCCTGCACGTCCACCTCGGGCTCTACGGCAAGGTCACCGACGGCCCGGGTGAGCCGCCGCCCCCGGTCGGGCAGATCCGGCTTCGGCTGACGAGCGACCGGCACTGGCTGGATCTGCGCGGGCCGACCGCGTGCGAGCTGCTCACCCCGCCCGAGGTGGCCGCCCTGCGCGACCGGCTCGGTCCCGACCCGCTGCGCGCCGACGCCGACCCCGAGCGGGCGTACGCCCGGATCCGGCGCAGCCCCACCCCGCTGGCGGCGCTGCTGCTGGACCAGTCGGTGGTGGCCGGCACCGGCCTGATCTTCGTGGTCGAGGCGCTGTTCCGGGCCGGGCTGCCGCCGCTGCTGCCCGGGCGGAACCTCACCCCGGCCGGCTGGGCGGAACTCTGGGCCGACCTGGTCGCGCTGATGACCGTCGCCGTCGAGCGGGGCCGGATCGACACCGTGCGCGACGAGCACCTGCCGGAGGCCATGGGGCGGGCGCCCCGGGTCGACCGGCACGGCGGCGAGGTCTACGTCTACCGCCGGCCGGGCGATCCCTGCCACGTCTGCGGCACCGAGGTGAGCCGGGGTGCCCTCGCCGGCCGCAACCTCTACTGGTGCGCCACCTGCCAGGCCCGCTGACCGGTCCGGTCAATTGACGTGTGCCACCTGCCGGCCGGGCTGACCGGCCCGGTCAGCCGACGGCGCGAAGGGTGCCGTGCCGGCGGTGCCGGAGCCCCTCGACGGCCTGCGCGGTCGCCTCGTCGGCGGGCAGGAGCACGACCAGTTCCTGGGCGTCGGTGCTCGGCAACTCCAGCTTCTCCCGGTGCCAGCGCAGCTCTCCTACGGCGGGATGGTCGAGCCGGAGCGGAACCTGTGGCGGCGGCAGGTGCCGTTGGAGCCGCCGGGTGAACTCCGGCCCGGCGACGGGGGCGAGTTGGACCCTGAACCACTCGGAGCTTTCCGCGGAGGGCCCGAGCCACAGGTCGAAGGCCCGCTCGTCGGCCACCTGGTCCCAGTCGGGGAACACGCTCCGGGCGCGCGGATCGGTGAACACGAAGCGGGTCAGGTTCGGTTCGTCGGTGTCGAGCAGCCCGATCCCGCCCATGACCAGCCCGAACCCGCCCGTGTGCGCGAGCACGTCGCCCAGCCGGTTGGTGACGAACGCCACCCCGGGTTCGAGCAGCCGGAGGGTCTCCCGCACGGTGGGCCGTACCTCGCGGTTGGGCGGCGCCGGCGGCCGGTGCCCGGGGCAGCCCCCGCCGGTGATCTTGGCGAGATAGCGCAGGTGGTGGCGCTCCCCGGCGTCGAGGCTCAGCCCGTCCGCGAGGGCGTGCAGCACCGCGTGCGAGGGGTTGCGGTCCCGGCCCTGCTCGATGCGGGTCAGGTACTCCACGCTGATCCCCGAGCGGGTGGCCACCTCCGCCCGGGTCAGGCCGGGGGAGCGGCGCCGGCCCCGATCGGGCAGGCCGAAGGACTCCGGCTGGATGCTGTCGCGCTTGGCACGGACGAAGTCGCCCAGTGGCGTACCCATGGGTGGGGAGTCTAGGCCGGATTCCGGCCGCACCGGCCGGCGCAGCGTGGCCCTGCGGGGGCCAGCCTGCGCCCGGTCTGGTTGCCGCCGTCGCGACGGCGGACCGTGGACCGCATGAACGAGAAGCACAGGTTGGTCATTGTCATCGGAAGCGTCCGCGAGGGCCGGTTCGGGCCGGTCATCGCGTCCTGGGTCGCCGAGCGGGCGCGCGAGCACGGCGGGTTCGACGTCGACGTCGTCGATCTCGCCGAGGTCGAGATCCCGCTGGCGCTGCCGGAGGTCTCCCCGAAGTACGCCGGCGACGCGTACCCGCGCCCGGCGGCGATGGCGCCGCTGACCTCCCGGCTGGCGGAGGCGGACGCGTTCATCATGGTCACCCCGGAGTACAACCACAGCTACCCGGCCGCGCTGAAGTCGGCCATCGACTGGCACTTCAGCCAGTGGACGGCCAAGCCGGTGGCCTTCGTCAGCTACGGCGGGGCGGCCGGCGGCCGGCACGCCGTCCTGCACCTGGAGAACGTGCTCACCGAACTGCACGCCGTGACGATCCGCGACGGGCTGGCCTTCCCGAACTACTACACGTCGTGGCAGGAGGGCCAGCCGCTCGATCCGGCGGCGGCCGGCTACGCCAAGACCCTGCTGGACCAGCTCGCCTGGTGGGCCGGGGCCCTGCGGGCGGCACGCGAGGCGGTCCCGTACCCGGCCTGACCGTGGCGTCCCGTGGCGTGGCCGGTCCCCGCGGACCGGTCATGCCACGTCGAGCAGCCAGCGGACCGTCTCGATTTGCTGGGGGAACACCTGGTCCTCCCCGATGCTCCAGGCCAGCGTCTGCCCGACCGCCCAGCCGCGGACCCGTTCCCGGTCCAGACCCAGCTCGGCGCTGAGCCGGTCGAGCCGGTGCCGCACCGCCGCCGGCGAGTGACCCAGCTCGGGACCGCGCACCAGCGGCACCACGGCGAACTCCGGCTCGCCGACCAGCGGCTTCGGGTCGATGACCAGCCACGGCTCGCGGCCGGCCGCCAGCACGTTGCCGGCGTGCAGGTCCTGGTTGACCAGCACCTGCGCGCCCTGGCTGGGCGCCAGGTCGGCGAGCATCCCGAGCGCGGCGTCGAGCAGCCGCCGCTCGTACGGCCGGTTCAGGCGTTCCCACTTGGCCGGCAGCCGCTCGGCCCAGCCGGCCGCCTCCTCGGCGAGCGGGGTGAACGGCGGGCCGGCCGGCACGCCGAGCCGGGGGAGCAGCCCGATCGCCACGTCCAGCGCCGCATCGGGGGACAGGCCGTGCAGCGGGGTGCCGGGGTCGCACCGCTCGACCAGCAGCGCGCGCCGCCTCGCGTCGTGGTCCAGCAGCCGGATGGCGCCCCGGCCGGCCCAGTGCACCAGCGCGGTCGCCTCGTGCACGCTGTCGTCGTCCGGGTACTGGAGCTTCAGCACCGCCCGGGTGCCGTCGGGCAGCTCCGCCGGGAGGGCCAGCGACGCGAACGCGTACGCGAAGGGTGGGCCGACCCGCAGCTCCCAGCGCGTGACGCACTCGGCCAGCCGGTCCGGCAGGGTGGCGAGCCACTCCCGGCCGGCCGGATACCGTTCGGTCCAGCGCAGCCCCTCGGGGATCTCCATCCGGCCATCCTGGGTTCCGGTGGCGGTCGCGTACAACCGATTCCGGCGCGATGCCGTCTGGAACAGCGAACCCACGGAGGTGGCCGGATGCCGGACGCATCGGACCAGGAATACATCGAGTACGTCACCGCCCGCCTGCCGGCGCTGCGCCGGCTCGCGTACGGACTGTGCGGCGACCGCGACCAGGCCGACGACCTGGTGCAGGAGACCGCCACCCGGCTCTACCTGCGCTGGGCGCGGATCGGCGAGGTCGAGCAGCTCGACGCGTACGTCCGCACGGTGCTGGTGCGGCACTTCCTCGACACCCGGCGGCGCGGCTGGTGGCGGGTGCACCTGTTCGGCGGCCCACCGGACGTGCGGTCCACCGAGGACCGGGGCGTCGAGGAACGGACCGTGCTGCGCGACGCCCTGGCCGAGGTGCCGCCCCGCCAGCGGGCGGTGCTGGTGCTGCGCTTCCTGCACGACATGCCGGTCGAGGAGGTGGCCCGGACGCTGGGCTGCTCGGCCGGCACGGTGAAGAGCCAGACCTCGCACGGCCTGGCGGCGATGCGACGGCTGCTCGGAGATCGTGAGATGGCAGGCCGGACCGGAGAGGAGCGGTGGGCATGAGGACCGATGACGAACACGTCGCCGAGCAACTGCGGTGGCTGGACGACGAGCCGGCCGGCCCGCCCCGGGTCGACCTGCCGGGGGCGATCCGGGAGGCCCGCCGGCGCCGCCGCAACCGTCGGGTGGCGGCGGCCGGTGCCGTCGCGCTGGGTGTGCTGGCGGTGGCCGCGCTGCCGACGGCACTGGGCGGGAACGGGCGGGCGGCCCCCGCGCCGGCCGCGAGCCCCACCTCGTCGTTGCCCGGACCGCAGCCGACGGGCCCGTGGCAGGGGGTGTGCAGGGCCGAGCTATTGCCCGTGCCGGGCGATCCACGGGCCGCGGTCACCGGCGGCGACCCGGACGGCCGGTGGCTGGTGGGCCGTCGGGCCCCGCAGGGGCAGGGCCTCACGGATCTCGGCCTGCTGATCTGGGAGGGGGACCGGGTCCGGGAGGTCGAGCTGCCGGGATCGATGCAGGAGTTGACGGATGTGAACCGGGCCGGCCTGGCGGTGGGTTCGTCGTGGGGGGCCGGCATGGAGTCGCGGGCGTGGGCGGTACGCAACGGCGAGGTCATCGGCCTGCCCGGGGGGACGGCCCGGGGCGCGACGGCCGTCAACGAGGCCGGGCGGATCGTCGGCTACCGCAACCTGGTTCCCGGGAAACCCTGGATCCAACGGCCGGTGGTCTGGGACTCCTACCAGAGCCGGCCGGTCGACCTGCCACTGCCCGGCCCGGAGTGGGAGGGCGCGGCCATCGGCATCGACGAGGACGGCACGATCCTGGCCGCGATGTCCGACGGGCACCCGGACAAGCCCGCCCGCGCGGTGGTGTGGCGTCCGGGCGCCGCTCGGCCGGAGGTGCTGCCGTTGCCGCGGGTGCCCGGCGGGAAGGCCGACCGGTTCTCGCCCCTGTCGTTGGCCGGTGGATGGGTGACCGGCACCGCCGAACGGGACACCAAGGTGGTTCCCCGGAGCGGCATACCCAGCTACCCGGTGCGGATCGACCTGCGGACCGGGCGTGCGGAGGTGCTGACGGGCGTGCTCTGGGCCGGGACCGGCAACGGTCGGGGCTGGCTGGCCGGGTGGGTCGCCGATGACGTCCCCGGGGTGATCACCGATACGAGGTCGGTGCGGCTGCCCGTGCCGGACGGCTGGCGCGGCGATCGGCAGGGCAGCGTGACCAGTTTCAGCGACGACGGCCGGGTCCTCGGCGGGAAGCTCGGCTCCGACGACCAGGTCCGGCCGGTGCGCTGGACCTGCCGGTGACCGGTCCGGGGGGCGGTCCCGCACCGCCCCCGGACCGGAGCCGTTCAGCGCAGCCGGCGGATGTCCCCGTACGCCCGGTAGAAGCCGCCCCGGCCGGCCTCCCGGACCTCGGCGACCAGGTAGCGCGCGCCCGGCTCCCGGATGCCCTTCGGGAACTGCACCGACCAGTCCCGCCGGTAGCCGTCGGAGAGCACCCGGATGCGCGTCCGGCCGCCCTGCTCGACGCACTGCACCACGACGCCGGCCCGGTCGTCGGTGGTCACCTCGACGGTGGTCCAGGCGGCCGGCTCGGGCAGCCGGGCCGGGGCCTTCACGTCGACCACCTCGGGCACGCTGCCCGCCTCGGCCGCCCGGATCGCCGGCTCGCTGGCGTCGATGCAGGCCAGGTAGCCACCGGTGGTCACCACGTACAGCCGCTCGTCGTGGTACTGCATGGAGTAGGCCGAGCCGCACCCGGTGCCGAGCTTCCACAGCCGGTTGCCGGCCTCGTCGAAGCAGTAGATCGAGGAGGCGCTGTCGCCTGCGAAGACGTACCGGCCGCCCTCGGCGGTGGCGCAGGAGAAGACCGCCGAGTCGCACCGGTAGGTGCGTTCGGCGCGCCCGTCCTTGCGCAGGCGCACCACCTCGCGGGTGCCGGTGCCGGCGAACACGGCGTCGCGCTCCTGCCAGCCGAAGAGCACCGCGCCGGTGCGGGTGTGCCACAGCTCACGCCCGGTCCGCCAGTCGTAGCCGGTGACCCCCTGAGAGTGGCCGTGGTAGAGGGCGTCGGGGTCGCACCGCACCATCCAGGCGGAGCGGCCGCGCCCGGGCCGGCGCCAGAGGAACTCGTCCTCGTGGTCGACCGCGGCGATGCCGCCCTCGCGGTCGGAGACACCCAGCACGCCGTCGTGGATGTCCAGCCAGTAGATGTCGATGTCCGGGGCGATCGCGTACGCCACGCGGGGCACCTTGCCGGAGAGGTCGTAGACGTTGCCGTCGTCGCAGCCCGCGTAGATCCAGGCGTCGTCGGCGACGATGCACTTCACCCCGTCGGGGAGGCGGACCTGGTGGAGCACCCGGGCGTCGTGGTCGAGCGTGGTGATCACGCCGTGCTCGTTGCCCACCATGCAGGTCCGCCCGTCGACGAAGATGCCGAACGCGGGCGCACCCGAGGCGTAGCGCCAGAGGACCGGTGCGGTGCGGGCGGTGGACCGGGTGCTGACGATCTGCCGGCGGGAGACCGCCCGCTTCTGGCGTACGCCGGGCACCGCCGGCGCGTAGCCCTTGCGGACCTTCTCGCCGATCTTCTTGGCGGCGGCGGCCCGGGCGCGGGCGTTGTCCGGATGGTTGCTGATCTTGACCTGGCCCTGGTCGCCGATCCGGCCGTAGCGCACGGTCATCGTGGTGTCGTCGACCACGACCTCGTAGAACTTGTGCGCTCCTCCGTCCACTTCGGACAGTTCGAGGTAAGTCGTCTCCTGCGACATGAAAGCCTCCGAGGGGAAGGGCCGGAACCGGCGACAGCGCCCACACGCTAACGACGCCCCCCGACAAAGATCGGGTCGTTCGGTCAGCGGCCGGCGTGGGAGAGGGCGTCGACGGCCTTGCGGGCGGCGATCAGCACCGGATCCCAGACCGGGGCGTACGGCGGCGCGTAGCCCAGGTCGAGCGCGGTCATCTCGTCCACTGTCATGTTGTTCCACAGCGCCACGGCCAGCGCGTCGATCCGCTTGGCCGCCTCGGACCAGCCGACGATCTGGGCGCCCAGCAGCCGGCCGCTGGGCCGCTCGGCGATCAGCTTGACCGTCATGGGCCGGGCTCCCGGGTAGTAGCCGGCCCGGTTGGTCGACTCGGCGAGCACGGTGACGAACTCGAAGCCGGCCGCGGTGGCGTCCCGCTCGCGCAGGCCGGTGCGCCCGACCTCCAGCTCGCAGACCTTCGTCACCGCCGTGCCGATCACGCCGGGGAACGTCGCGTATCCGCCGCCGATGTTGATGCCGGCGACCCGGCCCTGCTTGTTGGCGTGGGTGCCGAGCGGGATGTGCATCGGCAGGCCGCTGACCCGGTGCAGCGTCTCCACGCAGTCACCGGCCGCGAAGACACCGGGCGCCCCGGGCACCCGCATCCTCCGGTCGACGCGGATCGCCCCGGACGGGCCGACCGGCAGGCCGGCGGCCTCGCCGAGCGCGGTGTTCGGGCGTACGCCCAGGCCCAGCACCACGACGTCGGCCGGGATCGGCCCCTCGTTGGTGACCACCGCGGCGATCCGGCCGTCCCGCTCGTCGAGGCCGGTGACCGTCAGGCCGGAGCGGATGCCGATGCCGGTGCCGCGCATGGCCTCGGCCACCAGTTCGCCCATGTCCGGGTCCACGGTGGACATCGGCTGGTCGGCCTGCTCGACCAGGTCGACCGAGAGCCCGTGGTGCAGCAGCGCCTCGGCCATCTCGACCCCGATGTAGCCGCCGCCGACCACCACGGCGCGGCGGGGGCGGGGATCGCGCTCCAGCCAGTCCAGCAGGGCGGTGCCGTCGTCGAGGGTCTGCATGCCGAACACGCCGGCCACGCCGCCGAGGGCCCACTCGGGCTGGACGGGGCGCGCGCCGGTGGCGTACACGAGGGTGTCGAAGCCGGTGCGGACCTCGCCGCCGCCCTCCAGATCCCGGGCGACCACCTCGCGGCGGTCCAGGTCGATCTCGGTGACCTCGTGACGCAGCCGGACGTCGACGTCGAACTTGTCCCGGAACGTGGCCGGGTCGCGGGCGACGAGCTGGTCCCGCCCCGGGACCAGCCCGCTGACCCAGTAGGGGATGCCGCACGCCGAGTAGGAGGTGAAGTGGCCGCGCTCGAAGGCGACGATCTCCAGGTCGGCCCGGTCGCGGAGGCGCCGGGCCTGGGAGGCCGCCGACATGCCGGCGGCGTCCCCGCCGACGACGACCATCCGCTCCGCCACGACGCTCATCCTGTCACGCCGGCCCGGTCGGCGGGGGCGCTCAGCCCCGGGTCTGCCGCGCCACGTCCGCGACCACGTCGACCATCTTGCCGGTACGCGCGAAGACCGCCCGTTGCCGGGCCGCGCCGCTGCCGTGCCGGCGCAGCCCACCCAGCAGGTCGGTCACCCGGTCGAGGTCGCCGTGCCGCTCCAGTTCCGGGCGGACCCGCTCGACCAGCCCGTCCAGCAGCTCCCAGGCCGGGCGCAGCTCGCCGTCGGTCAGGTCGACGCCCTCGCCCTCCAGCCCGTCGTGGGCCGCCCGCCAGTGCGCGGCGACCAGCAGGTGGTGGTCGGTGTTGATGGCCGGCCGCCCCTCGGCGATCTCCGTCATGGCGGTGGCCACCAGGGCCCGGACCAGGGCGGCGACCAGCACCGCGTCGTCCACCGACGGGCAGACGTCACCGATCCGGATCTCCACGGTCGGGTACTTGGCGGAGAGCCGGGCGTACCAGTAGAGCATTCCCTCGTCGAGCATCATGCCGCTGGCGATGAGCTGCCGGATCAGCCGCTCGTAGTGCTCGTGCGACTCCAGCCAGGGGGTGGGCGCCACCGACGGCCAGCGCTCCCATTCCACGGAGCGCCAGCTCGCGTAGCCGGTGTCCTCGCCCTTGGCGAACGGGGAGTTGGCGGTGACCGCGTGCAGGATCGGCAGCCAGGGCCGGACGTGGTTGAGCACCTGCACCCCGATCTCCGCGTCCGGGATGCCGACGTGCACGTGCATGCCGTTGTTGCCCGGGCCGGGCACCAGCAGCCGGAACCGCTCGATCATCCGGTCGAAGCGGGGCTTGTCCACCACCGGCGGCACCGGCCCGTCCACCGGGCCGGTGCCGATGGCCAGCAGCTGGACGCCGGCCCGCTCGGCGGCGGCCGACAGCTCGGCGCGGAGCATGCCGAGCGAGTGCCGGATCGAGGAGAGTTCCAGCCCGGGTGGGCTGCCGATCTCGATCTGGCTGGTCTGGAACTCCCGCTCGACCTGGCCCCGCAGCTCGGCCGGCACCTGTTCCATGACCAGGTCGACGGCGGGCACCGCGGTCCCGGTGTGCGGGTCGACGAGAAGGAACTCCTCCTCCACGCCGACTGTCAGCAGGTCCGTGCCGCCCGGTGCGGCGCTCCGTTCCCGCTCCGCCACTGACCCGCTCATCGAGACCACCGTCCACTCCGTACCGGCCGCGGCACCGTGCCGCGCGGTCGACGCTCTGTTACCCACCGTGTCGGCGGGGGGAAACGCCCCGGACGGCGTGTCGTCGGCTACGCGCCGGTTCACGTCCCCCGTTCGGGTGGTCGCCGAGCCCCGGCGGGGACAGGGATTTCGCCCGCGCGGGCGGGCCGGCGGGCCGCGTGCCCGCGGTCGGGCCCGCCCCCGGCGCCCCGTCGCGGACGGTGACGACGGGGCCGAGAGGGCGGCGGCGTCGCGATCGTGTCCCGGGACGTGACAGCGGGTTCTAGAGTCAGCGTGTGATCGGGATGCTGGTGAGCGGGACGTGGGCGTACGCCCTCACCCTGCTCGCGGACCGCCCGGCCGGCCTGCTGGCCGGCGCGGCGGTGGCCGCGGCGCTGCTGCTGGCGACGCTGCTCGCGCTGCGGGTCCGGGCGCTGCCCGCGCCGCCCGCCGGCCCGCTCGCCGTCGCCCTGCGGGCCCGGGCCCGGCACCGCCGGGTGCCCCGCCAGGTCGACCCGGACGCACCGGGGCGGCCGCGTCCCCGCGCGCCCGGGCCGCGCCCCTCGGCCGCGTAGCCACCTCGCCGGGTCCTCCTCCGGCGCATGCTCGCCGCGCGGCCGGTTCCGTCGTCATCCGTCCCGCGGGACGCGCCGTCCCGCCGGGGCATCCGGAATCGGACCGAGGGGTCTTCCCATGCTCGCCTTCGCACCACTGCACGCCGCGGCGTCCGCCGCCGGCGCCGTCGTCACCTGGCTGGCCGACTCGCTCGCCCCGCTGGCCGGCGGGGCCGCCACGGCCGCCGCGATCGTCCTGTTCACCGTCGGGGTCCGGCTGCTGATCTCGCCGCTCACCCTGGCCCAGGTCCGCGGGGAGCGGCGCCGCGCGGCACTCGCCCCCGAGGTCCGCGACCTCCAGCGGCGGTACGCCGACGATCCCGGCCGCATGCAGAGCGAGTTGTTCGCGCTCTACCGGCGGGCCGGGGCGAGCCCGGTCGCGGGCTGCCTGCCGGCGCTGTTGCAGGCGCCGTTCTTCCTGGTCATGTACCGCCTCTTCGCCACCGGTGACGGCTACCCGCGGCTGCTGGACGAGAAGCTGGCCGGCGTACCGCTGGGGTGGCATCTCGGCGACGGGCTGACCGGCCCGGTGGTGGCGGTCTTCGGCGTGCTGCTGGGGGTGCTGCTGGTGCTGGCCTGGTGGTCGTCCCGGCGGGCGCGCCGGGCGGCCGCGGCCACCGGCACCATCGCCGGCGCGCCCACCGAGGGCCCGGGCGCCGCGGTGCTGGGCCGGCTCGTGCCGCTGCTGCCGTTCACCACGGTGCTGGTGGCGCTGGTGGTGCCGCTCGCGGCGGTGCTCTACCTGGTCACCACGACGGCGTGGACCGCGCTGGAGCAGGCGGTTCTGCGCCGGCCCCAGCCGGAAGGCATCGACGCACGTTGACAAGTGTGGGGACGGGCGCGTAGAAATCGCTCTCAAGAGAGCGCTCTCTCCTGCCCGTCCCCGCAGAGAGGCACCCCGATGAACCCTGTTCCGGCGGCCGCGGCCGCCCCCTCCGCCGTGCGCCGGTCCCGCCGGCGGCTCTCCCTGGCGGCCGCCGTGCTCGCCACCGCCACCGCCCTCGCGACCGTCACGATGACCGCGCACGCCGCCGTGCCGCCGCCGCCCACCGGCTGGAATCTGGTGTGGAGCGACGACTTCACCGGCGCGGCCGGCACCCTGCCCTCGTCGGCCAACTGGATCATCGACACCGGCACCAGCTACCCGGGTGGCCCGGGGAACTGGGGCACCGGTGAGATCCAGACCTACACCGCCAGCACCGCCAACCTGGCCCACGACGGTGCCGGCAACCTCCGGATCACCCCGCTCAAGGACGCCTCCGGGCGGTGGACCTCGGCCCGGATCGAGACGGTCCGCGCCAACTTCAAGCCACCGGCCGGGGGAGTCCTGGCCCTGGAGGGCCGGATCCAGATGCCCAACGTGACCGGGGCGCAGGCCGCCGGCTACTGGCCGGCCTTCTGGGCGCTCGGCTCCCCGTACCGGGGCAACTACCAGAACTGGCCGGGCATCGGCGAGTTCGACATCATGGAGAACGTCAACGGGATCAACTCGGTCTGGGGAGTGCTGCACTGCGGCGTCGCCCCGGGCGGGCCGTGCAACGAGTTCAACGGCATCGGGGCCTCCCGCGCCTGCCCGGGCAGCACCTGCCAGTCGGCGTTCCACACCTACCGCTTCGAGTGGGACGCCTCGATCAGCCCCCAGCAGTTGCGCTGGTACGTGGACGGTCAGCTGTTCCACACCGTGAGCCAGAACCAGGTCGGCGAACCGTACTGGGGTCAGATGACCAACCACGCCGGCTACTTCCTGCTGCTCAACGTGGCGATGGGCGGCGGCTTCCCGGACGGGGTGGCCGGCTCCGCGACCCCCACCGCGTCGACCGTCTCCGGCCGGCCCATGGTCGTCGACTACGTGGCCGCCTACACCCGCGGTGGCGGCGGCACGCCGTCGCCGACCCCGACCACGCCCCCGCCCGGCGGGGTGGTGGACGCGTACTCGACGATCCAGGCCGAGGCGTTCAGCGGGCAGAACGGGGTGCAGGTGGAGACGTGCGCCGAGGGCGGCCAGGACATCGGCTGGCTGGCCAACGGCGACTGGGCCCGCTACGACAACGTCGACTTCGGGGCCACGCCGCCGAAGGACTTCGTGGCCCGGGTCGCCTCCGGCGCGCCCGGCGGGGTGAGCGGGCTGGTTCAGGTGCGGGTGGACAGCCCGACCAACGCGCCGATCGGCAGCTTCGCGGTCGCCAACACCGGCGGCTGGCAGAGCTGGCGCTCGGTGCCCGGCAACCTCGCCGCCGTCACCGGTCGGCACACCGTCTACCTGACCTTCAGCAGCGGCCAGCCGGCCGACTTCGTCAACGTCAACTGGTTCACCTTCCGGCGCTGAGCGGCCGGCCCGGGGGTCCCCCGCGGGGGACCCCCGGTCTGCCTCTGGACAGAAACAGTTAACAGTCTTAATAATGAGCGCACGTCGACGGTCGTAAATGCCCACCCTCCACCACAACGGTCCCCCTGGAGGACGCCGTGAGACTCCGCTCCACCCGCCTGGCGACATTCGCCGTCGCGCTCGCCACCGCTCTGGTCGCGGGCACCGTGCTGGCCGCGCCGCCCGCCTCCGCCGCCACCGCGGCCTTCCTCCGCACCTCCAGCTGGAGCAGCGGGTACGAGGCCAAATTCACCGTCACCAACAACAGTTCGGCCGGCATCTCCTCGTGGAACGTCCAGTTCGACCTGCCCGCCGGCAGCACCCTCGGCTCCTTCTGGGACGCCCGGCTGACCACCTCCGGCCAGCACGTCACCGCCGTGAACCAGTCCTGGAACGGCGCACTCGCCCCGGGTGCCAGCACCAGCTTCGGCTTCATCGTCAGCGGCACCGGCGACCCGGTCAACTGCACGGTCAACGGCGGCTCGTGCACCGGCGGGGGCGGCGGCAACCCGGGCGCCCCGGCAACCCCGGGCGGGCTGCGGGTCACCGGCACCACCAACACCTCGGTCTCGCTGGCCTGGAACGCCGTCTCCGGCACGGTCACCGGCTACCGGCTCTACGAGGGCGGCACCGTGCGGGCCACCGTCACCGGCACCTCGGCCACCGTCTCCGGGCTGGCCGCCTGCACCGGGCACAGCTACACCGTGGCCGCGTACAACGCCAGTGGTGAGTCGGCGAAGTCGCCGGCGGTGTCGGCCACCACCACCGGCTGCACCGGCGGCGGTGGCGGCGCGATGGCCGCCGCGCCCTACCTCTACCCGGGCTGGGGCGACCCGCCCGCGCCGTCGACCGTGATGGGCGCGACCGGGATCAAGTGGTTCACCATCGCGTTCGTGCTCTCCGGCGGCGGCTGCACCCCGGCCTGGGACGGCAGCGGCCCGCTCACCGGCGGCGCGCACGCCAGCACCATCGCCGCGATCAAGGCGGCCGGCGGCGACGTCATTCCGTCCTTCGGCGGCTGGAGCGGCAACAAACTCGGCCCGAACTGCGCCTCCGCGAGCGCGCTGGCCGGCGCCTACCAGCAGGTCATCAACGCGTACGGCCTCAAGGCGATCGACATCGACATCGAGAACAGCGACGAGTTCGAGAACGAGGTGGTGCAGGACCGGATCCTGGACGCCTTGAAGATCGTCAAGCAGAACAACCCCGGGATCAGGACGATCGTCACCTTCGGCACCTCGACCACCGGGCCGTCGTACTACGGCACCCGGCTGATCAACCAGGCCGCCGCCAAGGGCGCCAACATCGACGTCTTCACCATCATGCCGTTCGACTTCGGCGGCGGCGCGAACATGTACCAGAGCACGGTCAACGCGGCGGAAGGCCTGAAGAACGCGCTGAAGACGGCCTTCGGCTGGTCCGACGCCACCGCCTACGCCCACATGGGCATCTCCGGCATGAACGGCCTCTCCGACCAGCAGGAGCTGACCTCCCCGGCCACCTGGACGCAGATCCGGGACTGGGCCAAGGCCCGCGGCCTCGCCCGGTTCACCTTCTGGGCGGTCAACCGGGACCGGCCCTGCCCGGGCGGCGGCGTGGTCTCCAACTGCTCCGGCATCGCCCAGAACACCTGGGAGTTCACCAGCATCACCGCGGGATTCTGATCCCGAGCCGCGGTCAGCGCCCGGCGGTCATCGACTGCCGGGCGCGCCGCCGGCGTACCTTCTTGACCACCCAGGCCGCGATGGTCACGCCGAAGACCGCGAAGATCGCGTAGTTGAACCACTGGCTGTAGCGGTCGACCTCCCGCCAGCGGGAGCCGAGCGCGAAACCCGCCCCGACGATCAGCGCGTTCCACACCCCGCTGCCCAGCGTGGTGAGCAGGATGAACTCGCCCAGCGGCATGCGGTTGGCGCCGGCCGGCACGGAGACCAGGCTGCGCACCACCGGCACCACCCGGCCGAACAGCACCGCCCACCGGCCGTGGCGCTCGAACCAGCGGTCGGCCTTCTCCAGGTCCTCCCGGTCCACCAGCGGAATGTGGTCCAGCCAGCGCTTCAGCCGTTCCTCGCCGAGCGCTGCCCCGAGCCAGTAGAGCACCAGCGCGCCGAGCAGCGAGCCGGCCGTCGCGGCCAGCACGATCAGCACCACGTTGAACCGGCCCTCGGCGGCGAGGTAACCCGCCATGGCCAGCACGACCTCGCTCGGGATCGGCGGGACGATGCTCTCCAGGGCGACCAGCAGGGCCACCCCCACCGCGCCGAACGAGTCGATCACGGTCGCCACCCAGCCGGTCAGCCCGGTGAACTGGTTCGGATCGACGTCTTGGGCGTGTGCCATGGGCGTCCTTCCGCGCGGTGCCGGGGATCCGGAACAGGTACCCCGACCCGGGCCGGTCACACCTGCCGGTGATCGGCCCCACGGGCGTGGGCTCAGCCCTCCGGGTGCAGCGCGGCGTCCGCCGGCCCCCGCCGCCAGCCGGTGAAGCGGACCACCAGGCCGCCCCGGCTCGGCGAGCAGCAGTACGGCCCGGCCGCCGCCCCGGCCCCCGGGTCCAGCGGGGCCACCCGGACCAGCCGCCACGGCTCGGCGTCCACCCGCGCGCGGACGGTCAGCGCGTCCCCGGCCCGGCTGACCCGGACCGTCACGTCCCGCCCCGACCATTCCGGCACCGGCGCCACCGACCAGTCCGACCGCTCGTCGGTGACCACGGCGCCGACCTGCGGCTGCCCGTCGCTGACCTCCACGCCGGCCTTGGTCCACCGCCGCTCGTCCACCCGGACCAGCACCCCGGCCTGGTCGAACTGGGCGGCGTAGTCGAGCCGGAAGCTCACCTCCACGGCACTGTCCACGGGGAACGGGGCGAGCAGCGCGGAGCCGTCGTCGTGCACGAAGCCGTAACTGGTCCGCCGCCAGAAGTCGCTGCCTCCGCGCGGCTGCACCAGCAGCGCGTCACCGGCGGGCTCAGCCCGCTCCGGCGGGTTGAGCCAGGTGCCCACGGACCAGTCGAGGACGTGCGCGTCGGCGTTCATGCGGGCACCGTACCGGCCGGGCGGCGGGCTGTGGGGTTTGCCGCAGCCGCGCGCCGGAGAAGTAGACGGAGCATGAGTGACAGGTGGTATCAGGAGGCGGTCGTCTACTGCCTCGACGTGGACACGTTCGCCGACTCCGACGGCGACGGGGTGGGTGACTTCCGGGGCCTCATCGGCCGGCTGGACTACCTGGCCCGGCTCGGGGTGACCTGCCTCTGGCTGCACCCGATCCACCCGTCGCCGAACCGGGACGACGGCTACGACGCCACCGACTTCTACAACGTCAGCCCTCGGCTGGGCACCCTCGGCGACTTCGCCGAGCTGCTGCACCAGGCGCGGAACCGGGGCATCCGGGTGATCATCGACCTGGTGGTCAACCACACCTCGGACGAGCACCCCTGGTTCCAGTCCGCGCGCTCCTCGCCCGACTCGCCGTACCGCAACTGGTACGTGTGGAGCGACGAGGCGCCGCCGGACCGGCACCAGGGCATGGTCTTCCCCGGCGAGCAGAGCGAGACGTGGAGCTACGACCGCACCGCGAAGGCCTGGTACTACCACCGCTTCTACAAGTTCCAGCCGGACCTGAACGTCGCCAACCCCGAGGTCCGCGCCGAGATCAAGAAGGTCATGTCGTTCTGGCTCCAGCTCGGCGTCTCCGGTTTCCGGATGGACGCGGTGCCGTTCATCATCGAGCTGACCGAGCCCGGCAACCCGGACTCGCCCAAGGACCTGGAGTTCCTCACCGAGCTGCGCCAGCACGTGCAGTGGCGGCGGGGCGACGCGGTCCTGCTGGCCGAGGCGAACGTCGAGCCCGACCAGCTGCCGGTCTACTTCGGCGACAGCGGCGGCTCGGCCAACCGGATCCACATGCTGTTCGACTTCATGATGAACGGGCGGCTGATGCTGGCCCTGGCCCGGCAGGACCCGGAACCGGTGATCGAGGCGCTGCGCGACACCCCGGCCCTGCCCGAGGGCGGGCAGTGGGCCACCTTCCTGCGCAACCACGACGAGATCGACCTGTCCCGGCTCACCGCAGAACAGCGCAACCAGGTGTACGCGCAGTTCGGCCCGGACGAGGACATGCGCCTCTACGGCCGGGGCATCCGCCGCCGGCTGGCCCCGATGCTCGGCAACGACCGCCGCCGCATCGAGCTGGCGTACGCGCTCCAGTTCTCGCTGCGCGGCACGCCGGTGCTGCGCTACGGCGAGGAGATCGGGATGGGCGAGGACCTGTCGCTGCCCGGCCGGGAGGCGATCCGCACGCCGATGCAGTGGTCGTACAAGGAGAACGGCGGTTTCTCCACGGCCGACCCGGAGAAGCTGGTCCGCCCGGTGCTCGACAAGGGCGAGTACGGCTACCAGAAGGTCAACGTGACCGCCCAGCGCAAGGACCCGAGGTCGCTGCTGGGCTGGTTCGAGCGGATGATCCGTACCCTCCGGGAGGCCCCGGAGATCGGCTCGGGGAGCACCAGCCACATCGACGTGGCGATGCCACCCGGGGTGCTCGCGCACCGGGCCGACGGGCCGACCGGGACGATGGTCTTCCTGCACAACCTGGGCACCGAGGACGCCGAGGTCGACCTGAGCGTCCTCGCCCCGGAGGCCGACCTGCCGATCGACGTGCTCACCGACCGCAACTACGAGGAGGTCGGCAAGCTGGACCGGCTGAAGCTCGCCGGCTACGGCTACCGGTGGATCCGGATCCGCCGGGGCAGCGGCCTCTGACGGCCGGCCCGGCGTTAAGCTCCTTCGATCGAGCCCAAGTTACCGGGAGGTAATCATGTCGGAGGAGCCCCGCGTCGCCATCGTGACCGGAGCCGCGCGCGGCATCGGCGCGGCCACCGCCCGCCGGCTGGCCGCCGACGGCATGGCCGTCGCCGTGGTCGACATCGAGGAGTCGGCGACCAAGGAGACCGTGGACGCCATCGCCGCCGCCGGCGGACGGGCGCTCGGCGTCGGCGCCGACGTGTCCGACCGGGCCCAGGTGGAGGCCGCCGTCGAGCGGGTCGCCGCCGGGCTGGGCGCGCCGACCGTGCTGGTCAACAACGCCGGCGTGCTCCGCGACAACCTGCTGTTCAAGATGACCGACGCCGACTGGGACACCGTCATGGGCGTGCACCTGCGCGGCGCGTTCCTGTTCAGCCAGGCCACCCAGAAGCACATGGTCGAGCGGAAGTGGGGCCGGATCGTCAACCTCTCCAGCACCTCGGCGCTGGGCAACCGGGGCCAGGCGAACTACTCGGCCGCCAAGGCCGGCCTGCAGGGCTTCACCAAGACCCTCGCCATCGAGCTGGGCCCGTTCGGGGTGACCGTCAACGCGGTCGCGCCGGGCTTCATCGTCACCGACATGACCGCCGCCACGGCGGCCCGCATGAAGGTCGACTTCTCCGCCCTCCAGGAGCACGCCGCCGCGGAGATCCCGGTGCGCCGCACCGGCCGGCCGGAGGATGTTGCGCACACCATCTCGTTCCTGGCCAGCGAGGGCGCGTCCTTCGTCTCCGGCCAGGTCATCTACGTCGCCGGCGGTCCCAAGGACTGACCCGGGCGAGTTCCACCCCGGCGCGGCCCCCTCAGGCGGGGTCGTGCCGGGTGCGCCAGAGCCAGAGCAGGCCGAGCACCGGCAGCACCAGCGGGATGTAGCCGTAGCCGCTGCCGAAGCCCGACCAGACCGTCTCGTCCGGGAACAGCTCCCGGTCGGCCAGGCTGAGGATGCCGACGCCGACCACCCCGACCAGCTCCACCGAGCAGCAGGCCAGCGCGACCCGGCGGCCGGCGTGCCCGGCCCGGGCCAGCCCGACCGCCGCCACGATGTAGATGAGCGCGGCCAGCGCGGAGAGCAGGTACGCCACCGGCGCCTCGTCGAACTTCGTGGCGATCTGGAGCCCGGCCCGCGAGGTCGCGGCGATGGCGAAGAGGATGTAGACCGCGATCAGCAACCGGCCCGGCCCCCGGTTCGTCGCCCGCTGCTCAGCCACCGACGACCTCCCAGGTCTGCTGCAACCGGACCACGACCACGGGGGTGACCAGGCAGACGGCGCAGACGATCGCCGAGCCCCACCGGGTCGGCTCCATCCGGGCCAGCACCCAGGCGAGCGGCGGCAGGCAGACCAGCGTCACCAGGTAGCCGAAGAACGCCCCCGGCTCGCCCGGCCGCTCGCCGCCGCCGATCGCGACCAGCGCGACCACGGCGAGCGCCAGCAGGGCCACCTCCAGCACGGCCAGGCCGACGAACTGGAGCCGGTCGGGCGCGCGGTGGCGTACGGCCGCCACCAGGGCCCAGACCGCGATGAGGAGCGACAGCACGATCGAGGCCGTCGCGAGGATCCCGTCCACCGGCGAGCCGGCCGCCGCGGCGGTGGTCATCGACGCCGTTCCGGCGCAGTCGAGTTCACCGGCACAGCCTACTAATCGGCGTAGTAGCCACCGTCGCCCGGCTCTCCGGCGGGGTCGCGGCGCGCCGGCCGGGCCGGGCGACTAGCGTGGATCACGGCCACCGGCGTACGCCGTGGCGGAGGACGACAGCAGGGGGTCCTGGTGCGGTTCGGCTTGTTCGGCACGGGTCACTGGGCGGCGGAGACGCACGCCGCGGCCATCGACGCGCACCCGCGGGCCGAGCTGGCCGGGGTCTGGGGGCGTGACGCGGCGAAGGCCGCCACGCTGGCCACCCGGCACGGCGTACCGGTCTTCGAGGACGTGGACGCGCTGCTCGCCGCCTGCGACGCCATCGCCGTGGCGCTGCCGCCGGACGTGCAGGCCGAGATCGCCGTCCGGGCCGCCACCGCGGGGCGGCACCTGCTGCTGGACAAGCCGCTGGCGCTGAGCCTCGCCGACGCCGACCGGGTGGTCGCCGCCGCGCAGGCGTCCGGGGTGGCCTCGGTGGTCTTCTTCACGCAGCGGTTCCACCCGAACGTCACCGGCTTCCTCGCCTCGACGGCGGCGGCCGGGGGCTGGCAGCACGCCCGGGCGACCATGTTCGCCTCGATCTACCAGCCGGGGAACCCGTACGGGAACTCGCAGTGGCGGCGCGACCGGGGCGCGCTCTGGGACATCGGCCCGCACGCGCTGTCGCTGATCCTGCCGGTGCTCGGCCGGGTCACCCGGGTCGCCGCCATGGACGGCCCGAGTGGCCTGGTGCACCTGCTGCTCACCCACGACGGCGGCGCGACCAGCACCCTCTCCCTCACCCTCGACGCGCCGGCCGAGGCGGTCACCCGGGACTTCGTCTTCTTCGGCGAGAACGGCACCGAGACCGTCCCGCCCGGCGACGGCAGCGTGCTCCAGGCGTTCGGCACGGCCATCGACCAGCTGCTGGAGGAGGTCGACGCGGGCACCCGCGACCACCGCTGCGACGTCCGGTTCGGGCGTGAGGTGGTGGCGGTGCTGGACGCCGCCGAGACCGCCCGCAGCGAGCGGCGCACCGTCGACCTCTGAGGAATTCCGTCGCGGGCCGGCCGGGTCGCCGCTAGCCTGGCCGGCATGTTCACGCATGCCCTGATCGACGTGGCCGTCGCGCCGGCCGCGCGGGGGCTCCTCCTGGTCGCCCGCCCGCGGGTCCGGCGCCCGGCCCTGGCCGGCCGGGACGCCCACCGCGCCTGACCTGACCGTCCGCACCGCCGGCCCCTGACCGGGCCGGCCGCCGCCGGCTGCCCGGTGCGCCGCCGCCCGCCCCGATCCGGGGTGTGGCCGCCGCGTCCCCGCCGAATCTCCAGGGTCGTCCGAGTCCCGATCCGCTCGGACAGGCCCGCCTCCGCGCCGCCTGTCCGTTCCCGTCGCCGTTAGGCGACAGACAGGACGATCCCGTGGCGCCCCGCCGATTCCGTACCACCGCACGCGACCGGTCCCGTCGCGCGCTGTCCCAGAACTTCCTCGCCGACCCGGCCGCCGTCGCGCGGGTGCTCCGGGCCGCCCGCCCCGGCCCGGACGACCTGCTGCTGGAGGTGGGCGCCGGGCGCGGCCAGCTGACCCGGCCGCTCGCCGCCCGGTGCGGCCGGCTGGTCGCGTACGAGGTGGACCCGGCCGTGCTGCCGGAGCTGACCGCGGCCTGCGCCGACCTGCCGCACGTCGAGGTCCGGGCGGCCGACTTCCTGGCCGCCGCCCCGCCCGCCGAGCCGTTCGCGGTCGTCGGCAACATTCCCTGGTCGCTGACCGCCGCCGTGGTCCGCTGGTGCCTCGCCGCGCCTCGCCTGCGGTCGGCCACCCTGCTCACCCAGCTCGACTACGCGCGCAAGCGCACCGGTGACCACGGCCGGTGGAGCCGGCTCACCGTCCTCACCTGGCCCGAGCACCACTGGCGGCTGGCCGGCCGGGTGCCCCGGGCCGCGTTCCGGCCGGTGCCCGCCGCCGACGGTGGGCTGCTGCGCGTGGAGCGCCGCCCGGAGCCGCTGCTGCCCCGGGCGGCGCTGCCCGCGTACCGGCGGATGGTGGAGCTGGGCTTCGGCGGGGTCGGCGGCTCGCTGGCCGCCTCCCTGCGCACCGGCTACCCGCGCCGGCGGGTCGACGGCGCGCTGCGGGCCGCCCGGCTCGCGCCGGACACCCCGGTCGGGCTGGTCTGGCCCGAGCAGTGGCTCGTGCTGTTCCGGCTGCTGCACGCCGGGCACCCCGACCGGGGCGGGTGGTGACCCGGCTCAGACCAGGGTGTTGAGCGCCTCGCCCAGCTCGGCGGGGCTGTCGAACTCCTCCGCCGGCAGGGCCCTGAGCATCTGCAACATCTCGGTGCTGGCGCCGTTCTCCTGGCCCCAGCGGACCAGGTCCGCGCGGGAGACCGGGTAGTCGAGCCCGGCCAGGAACTCCTGCAACTGCGCCCCGGTGACGGTCATGCCGGCGGGCTACCCGCTGTGCCGGGCACCATGCCCGCCGGCGTGGCCGTTTGTCCGGACGGGGCCCGGGTAGCCGCTCGCATGCTGGTACAGCGGCTCGGCGCGCCGAGCGACTTCGACCCGCTGCTGGAACGCGTCCGGGACGCGCGGATCGTCATGATCGGCGAGGCGACGCACGGCAGCTACGACTACTACCGGCTGCGCGAGCAACTGACCCGGCGGCTCATCGCCGAACAGGGCTTCGACTTCGTCGCGGTGGAGGGGGACTGGCCGGACTGCGACCGGGTGAACTGCTCGGTGGTGGGCGCACCGGGCGCGTCGGCCGACCCGCAGACCGCGCTGGAAGGCTTCGAGCGCTGGCCGACCTGGATGTGGGCCAACGCCGAGGTGGCCCGGTTCTGCCGCTGGCTGCGGGCGTGGAACCTGGAACGCCCCGAGGGGGAGCGGGCCGGCTTCCACGGCCTCGACGTCTACAGCCTCTGGGAGTCGATGCAGGCCATCTTCGACTACCTGGGCGAGGAGGAACCGGCCTCACTGGAGGCAGCGCAGGAGGCGTACCGGTGCTTCGAGCCGTACGGCAAGCGGATCGAGGACTACGGGGCGGCCAGCCGGTTCGTCTCGGCCCGGTGCGAGGAGGAGGTGGTCCGGCTTCTGGCGCGTACCCGGGAACAGGCCGCAGTGGACGGCGCGGACCGCTTCGCGGCCTGGCAGAACGCGGAGGTGGTGGCCGGCGCGGAGCGCTACTACCGGGCCATGGTCGGCGGCGGCCCGGAGTCCTGGAACATCCGCGACATCCACATGGCCGACACGCTGGACCGGCTGCTCGACCGCTACGGCCCGCAGGCGCGCGGGATCGTCTGGGCCCACAACACGCACGTCGGTGACGCCCGCGCCACCGACATGGCGGCCGACGGGTTGGTGAACATCGGCCAGCTCGGCCGGGAACGGCACGGCCGGGAGGCCGTGGTGCTGGTCGGCTTCGGCAGCTACCGGGGCACGGTGGTCGCCGCGCCGCGCTGGGGTTCGCCGGCCGAGGCCATGACGGTGCCGCCGGCCCGGGAGGGCTCGGTGGAACGGCGGCTGCACGAGCTGATGCCGGAGCGGGCGGTGCTGGTCTTCGGCGGCGAGGACCAGCCGGAGTGGGTTACCGGCGAAGCCGACCACCGGGCCATCGGGGTGGTCTACGACCCTAGCTTCGAGTCCTGGGGCAACTACGTGCCGACCCGGTTGGGCGAGCGCTACGACGCGTTCATCTGGTGCGACGAGGCGACCGCGCTGCACCCGCTGCCGGCGCTGGCCACCCCGGGCGAGATGGAGACCTACCCGGCCGGCGTCTGACCGGCCGGGCAGGTCCCCGCGTCACACCTGGGCGGGCTCGCGCTCGGCGAGGTGGGCGCGCAGGCCCTCGCCCTCGACGTCCACGTTGGGCAGGATCCTGCCGAGCCAGCGCGGAAGGCACCAGGCGGCGTTGTCGAGCAACGACATCACCGCCGGCACGATGGTCATCCGGACCACGAAGGCGTCGATGGCGACACCGATCGCGAGCGCGAAGCCCATCGACTTGATGACCGGGTCGTCCAGGAAGACGAAGCCACCGAACACCGAGATCATGATCAGCGCGGCGGCGGTGACCACCCGGGCGCCGTGGCCCATCCCGTTGATGGTGGCCTGGCGGGCGGTGTCGCCGTGCACGAAGTCCTCGCGCATCCGGGAGACCAGGAAGACCTCGTAGTCCATGGCCAGGCCGAACAGGATGCCGATGAGCAGGATCGGCAGGAAGCTGACCAGCGGGCCCGGGGTGTCCAGCCCGACCAGGTCGGCCAGGTGGCCCTGCTGGAAGACCGCGACCGTGATGCCGAAGGTGGCCGCCACGGTGAGCAGGAAGCCCAGCGCGGCCTTCACCGGCACCAGGATCGACCGGAACACCAGCATGAGCAGCAGCACCGACAGGCCCACCACCAGCAGCAGGTAGACCGGCAGCGCGTCGGAGAGCTTCTCCGACACGTCGATGCCGATGGCGGTGACGCCGGTCAGCAGCACGTCGGCGTTCTGGATGTCGCCGACCTGCGCGCGGATGTCGTGCACCAGCGTCTCGGTGGCCGCGTCGGTCGGCCCGGTCTTCGGGATCACCCCGAGCAGCGCGGTGCGGCCGGTCTGGTCGAGCTGCGGCGGCGCCACCGCCAGCACCCCGTCGGTCTTCTGGATCAGCGCGGTCACCTGCGGCACGGCGGCCTGGGTGGCCTGCGGCGAGTCGGCGGTGACGACCACCGCGAGCCGGCCCGTGAAGCCCTCGCCGAAGCCCTCCCGGATCAGGTCGTTGCTGACCCGGGCCGGGCTGCCCTCGGCGGCCGTGGCCGCGTCCGGCAGGGCCAGCCGCATGTCCTGGGCGGGGATGGCGAGCAGGCCGAGGCCGAGCAGGCCGACCAGGATGACCGGGATACGCAGCCGGGTCACCCAGTGCGCCCAGCGGAAGCCGAAGCCCGAGCGGTCCTCCGAGCCGGTGCCCGGATCCTCGACCGCCCTGCGGTCGCGCAGCTTGCGCGGAAGCACCTTCCGGCCGGCGAACCCGAGCAGCGCCGGGGCCAGGGTGATCGCCACCAGCACGGCCACGCTGACGGTGCCGGCGGCGGCGAGGCCCATCACGGTGAGGAACGGGATGCCCACCACGGCAAGGCCGGCGAGCGCGACCACCACGGTGGCGCCGGCGAAGACCACGGCGGAGCCGGCCGTGCCGACCGCCCGGCCGACCGCCTCCTCGGGGGAGAGGCCGTCGAGCAGGTTCTGCCGGTGCCGGGAGGTGATGAAGAGCGAGTAGTCGATGCCGACCGCGAGGCCGAGCATCAGGGCCAGGATCGGCGCCGTGCTGGTCAGCTCGACCGCGCCGCTGAGCGCGTACAGGCCGGCCATGCCGACGCCGACGCCGATCAGCGCGTTCAGCATGGTCATCCCGGCCGCGACGAGCGAGCCGAAGGTGACGATCAGGACGATCGCCGCGACCAGCACGCCGAGCGCCTCGGTGGAGCCGACCTCCGGTTCGCCGTTGAGCACCTCGCCGCCGGGGGCGATCTGCCAGCCCTGCGCCTCGGCCTGCGCGCCGACCTTCTCGTACGCGTCGCGCTGGGCGTCGGTCACGTCGTCGGCCCGGCCCTGGAACTGCACCTGGATGAGGGCGAACCGGCCGTCCGGGGTGAGCGCCTGCGCCTGGTACGGGTCGACCGCGCCGACCACACCGGGCAGCGTGGCCGCCTCCTGGGTGACCTGCTTGACGATCGCCTGTCCCTCGGGCGTGGTGAGCTGGCCCGCCCGGGGGGCCTTGACGGCGATGGTGCCGGTGGCGCCGCTGGCCGCCGGGAACCGGTCGGCGAGCAGGTCGATCGCCTTCTGCGACTCGGTGCCCGGCATGGTGAAGTTGCTCGCCGTCGGGCCCTTGAGGGTGGCCGCGGCGAGGCCGAGGCCGACGAGTACGACGAGCCACACGACGGCGACGAGTCGCCGTCGGCGCAACGATGCCCGGCCGAGCCGGTACAGCAGGGTCGCCATGGGTTTCCTTGTCCTCGGGGTCGGAACGGGGATCAGGTGACGGGTTCGAGGGCCCGCCGGACGACGGCCAGCAGGGCGGGCCGCAGTTCGTCGTCGGGGATGTCGATGAACTCGGCGCACGTCTCGGCGATGCCGGCGAGCACCACGAGCGCGGCGATCCGCGCGGAGGGCCGGTCGGAGTGGCCGGCGAAGGCCGCGACGAGCCGTTCGGAGATCTGCTGGATGTGCGCGAAGGCGGGCTGCTGGAGCAGGTCGGGGAACTCGCCCCGGAGCAGCGCGATCTGCCGGCGGAAGCGCACCGCCAGGTCGACGAAGCCCTCGCCGGCGATCTGCTGCGCCGCCGCGCCGGTGGTGCCGGCGAGGCGGGCGTCGAGCGCCTCCAGCACCGCGATGGCGGGTGCCATCAGCTCACCGAGGAGCGCTTCCTTGTTGGCGAAGTGGTAGAGCACGGTCGCCTTCGAGCAGCCCACCGCACGGGCGATGTCCTGGAGCGACGTGCCCTTGTAGCCGGTGACGGCGAAGCGTCGCGCCGCCGCCGCGAGGATCTCGCCGTGGGTCTCCGGTACCGCCCGTGCCATGCCCTCCAGCATGCCTGACCGATCGGTCAGCACCTGACCGATCGGTCAGACGGATCGGGTGGCCTTCGCCACAGCGGCACTCAGCCGACCGGCGCCCCGTGCTCCCGGTCGTACGCCGCCCGCGCCGCGCTGATCCCCTCGCGGTGCCGTTCCGCCCAGCGGGTGAGCGCCACCAGCGACTCGTAGAGCTCCCGCGCCATCGGGGTGGCCGTGTACTCGACCCGGGGCGGCACGGTGGGGTGGACGCGCCGGTGCAGCAGGCCGTCCCGCTCCAGGTTGCGCAGGGTCAGCGTGAGCATCCGCCGGCTGATCCCCTCCACCTGGCGCTCCAGTTCGGTGAAGCGGATCGGGCCCTGGGAGGCGGCGATCAGGATGCCGATGCTCCACTTCCCACCGACCCGGTCCAGCGCCTCCCGCACGGTGCAGGCCCGCGCCTGGTCGGCCTGGACGGACACACACCTGTTCCCCTGGGACATCAAAGTGCCTCCTTCCGCTCGGCCTCATGGTCACAGACGATGGCCTCAGTAACAAACCGTGCACCAAGGAGGCGCTCCATCATGACGGGGACCAACCGCTGGCCCGCGCTGCTCGTGCTCAGCGCCGGCAGCCTGATGATCATCCTGGACGGCAGCATCGTCGCCGTCGCGCTGCCGGCCGTCCAGGCCGACCTCGGCTTCCCGGCCGCCGGGCTGGCCTGGGTGGTGAACGCGTACCTGGTCGCCTTCGGCGGGCTGCTGCTCCTGGCCGGGCGGCTGGGCGACCTGCTCGGCCGGCGGCAGGTGTTCCTGGCCGGGGTCGCCCTGTTCACCCTCGCCTCGCTGCTCTGCGCGGCCGCCACCGGTCCGGGCACCCTGGTCGCCGCCCGGTTCGCGCAGGGCGTCGGAGGCGCGCTCGCCACCGCGGTCAGCCTCGGCATGATCGTCCGGATCTTCCCCGAGCCGGCCGAGCGGGCCCGCGCCATCGCCGTGTTCAGCTTCACCGGCGCGGCCGGGGCCTCACTCGGGCTGCTGGTCGGCGGAGTCCTCACCGACCTGACCGGCTGGCGGTCGATCTTCCTGATCAACCTGCCGATCGGCGCGGCGATCGTGGCCGGCGCCGTACGGCTCATCGCGCCGGACCGCGGCGCCGGGCTGCGGGCCGGGTTGGACCTGCTCGGCGCGGTGCTGGCCACGGCCGGGCTGATGGCCGCGGTGCTGGCCATCGTGGGCGCCGGGGAGCACGGCTGGACCTCACCGCGCACCCTCGGCGCGGGCGCGCTCGCCGCCGCGCTGCTCGCCGGCTTCGCGGTCCGACAGCGGCGTGCCGGCACGCCGCTGTTGCCGCCCCGGGTGCTGCGCGCGCCCGGCCTGGTCGCCGCGAACGCCACCCAGTTCCTCATGGTGGCCGCCTACTTCGGCTTCCAGTTCCTGCTCGCCCTGCACCTGCAACTCGTCCTCGGGCTGGACCCGGCCGCCACCGGCTTCGCCTTCCTGCCCACCCCGCTGGTGATCGCGGCCGTCTCGCTGGGGCTCGCCGGTCGGCTGGTGGCCCGGTTCGGCGCCCGGACCGTGCTGGTCGGCGGGCTGGCGCTCGCCGTGGTCGGGTTCCTGCTGCTGGTCCGCCTCCCGGTGGACGCCCGCTACGCCGCCGACGTGCTGCCCGCGATGCTGGTCTTCGGCGTGGCGGGCGGGCTCACCCTGCCGGCGGTCACCACCCTGGCCATGGCCGGTGCGGAGCCCGCCGACGCCGGGCTCGCCTCCGGGCTGGCCAACACCACCCAGCAGGTCGGCGGGGCGCTCGGGCTGGCCGTGCTGGCCACCCTGGCGGCGAGCCGCACCGACGCGCTGCGCGCCGCCGGCACCGACCAGGTCGCGGCCCTCGCCCTGGGCTACCGGTCCGCCTTCGCGGTCGCCGCCGCCCTGGTGGCCGCCGCCCTCCTGGTCGCGCTCCTGACCGCCCGCCCGGCCCGCGCCGCCGGCCCCGCCGGCACCGCCGGCCCCGCCGGCATCTTCCGCGCCGCCCGCCGGCCCGCCGCGCCTTCCACTTCCGCGGTCCCGGAGGCGCGCTCCGCCCGCTGACCCGTCGGGCGTCGTCACACCCGGCCGCGGAGTCGTGACGCGATCTTGGCGAGTTTCCGTTCCCAGCCGACGGAAACTCGCCAAGATCTGTGCGAGCACGGAGCCTGTTCGCACGGCGTCGGGGCCGGTGGCATGGTGCCCTTCGGTCGCTACAAACTTGATGTCGTAAATGGATCGGCTGGGTCGGGTCGGGGCGCGGAGGTCGGGGTCTTGTCGGGTCGGGGATTGTGGGCGGTCCGGGTCAGTGCCACGGCCTGAGCCGGGCCAGGACCGGAGCAAGGCCAGGGCCGCGACGGGCGCAGAGCGGTGCCGGTGAATCGCTCACGTCATCAAGTTCGTAGTCGGTGCGAAGCCATGCCGGTTCCACGGCCGCGACCGGGGGAGCCGCGTCGTGCCGATTCCCCGGCCGCGCGGGGCGAGGGGCGTCGTCGCGCCAGGTCAGGCGTCCAGGTCGTGCAACACCCCGGCCAGCAGGTCCACGGCGGCCGGATAGGCGTGCGCCGGTGGGTGGGCGTAGCCGACCACCAGGCCGGGACGCCCGCTCTCCGGGTGGTGCCGGTGCATCGCCAGCCCGCTGACGGCGAGACCGCGCGCGGCGGCCACGGCCAGCACCTCCGCCTCGGTCGGGCCGCCCGGTCGGAGGTGGACGGTGGCGTGCAGGCCGGCCGCCACCCCGTCGAGGGCCGACCGGCGGGCCAGCCGGTCCAGTAGCAGGTCCCGCCGCTGCCGGTAACGGCGCCGGACCGTGCGGATCTGCCGGTCGTAGCCGTGCCCGTCGATCAGCTCGGCGAGGGCGAGCTGGCCGATCGTCTCGCTCTGCAGATCCAGGTGGCGCTTGGCCTCCACCACCGGCTCCACGAGCCGGGCCGGCAGCACCAGCCAGGCCAGGCGGAGCGCCGGCCCCAGCGTCTTCGCCGCCGTGCCCACGTACGCGACCTGCTCCGGTGCGGTGCCCTGGACCGCGCCGACGGGCTGCCGGTCGTAGCGGAACTCGCCGTCGTAGTCGTCCTCGACCACCAGCCCGCCGGTGGCCCGGGCCCACTCCGCCAGGGCGTGCCGGCGGGTCGGGTGCAAGGTCACCCCGGTGGGGAACTGGTGCGCCGGGGTCACCACGGCGGCCCCCACCCGGGCCAGCGACCCGGCGCCGAGCAGGTCGGTGCGCGCGCCGAGCCCGTCGACCGGCAGCGGCAGCACGGTGCCGCCGTGCCGGCGGACCACCTCCCGGTGGAAGGCCAGCCCGGGGTCCTCCATGGCCACCGCCGGGCTGCCGGCGTCCCGGAGCACTCCGGTGAGCAGCACGAGGGCCTGGACGTACCCGGTGGTGACCACGATCCGTTCCGGGTCGGCCAGCACGCCGCGGGCCCGGCCCAGGTAGCCGGCGAGCGCCCGGCGCAGCTCCGGGCGGCCGCGCGGGTCGCCGTAGCCGTACGCCTCGGCGGGGGCGACGGCCAGCGCCCGCCGGGTGGCCCGCAGCCAGGCGGTGACCGGGAAGAGCCCGACGTCGGGGCTGCCCGGGCGCAGGTCGTACCGGAAGGTGGCGGACCCGGGCGGCGGCGCGGCCGGCGGCGGCGCGGCCCGGCGCAGCCCGCTGACCTCCGTGCCCGCGCCGATCCGGGCCACCAGCCAGCCCTCGGCGACCAGCTGGTCGTAGGCGGCGCTCACGGTGCCCCGGGACAGGCCCAGCTCGGCGGCGAGGACGCGGGTGGCCGGCAGCCGGGTGGCCGGCGGGAGCCGCCCGTCGCGGATGGCGTCCCGCAGCGCCCGTTCCAGGCCGGCACGCCGGCCGCCGGTGGCGTCCAGCTCCAGGTGCAGGTCGACGCCGAAATCGGCCCAGTCCATCGGCACGGAATTGGAGCTTACGGGCGGGCCGCCGGCGCGGCGAGACTGGCCGCATGACCGAGCTGAGCCCGCGGGCCGCCGCGCTGCGCGCGCTGCACCGCCCCGGGGACCCGCTGATCCTGCCGAACGCCTGGGACCCGGGATCCGCCCGGGCGGTGGTCGCGGCCGGCTTCCCGGCCGTCGCCACCAGCAGCGCCGCGGTCGCCGAGGCGCTCGGCCACGCCGACGGCGAGGCCACGCCGGTGGCCGAGATGTTCGCGGCGGTCGGCCGGATCGCCGCCGCCGTGCCGGTCCCGGTCACCGCGGACCTGGAACGGGGGTACGGGCTGCGCCCGGCCGAGCTGGTCGAGCGGCTGCTGGCGGCCGGGGCGGTGGGCTGCAACATCGAGGACTCCGACCCGCGTACCCGCGAGCTGTACGACGTCGAGGAGCAGGCGGACCTGCTCGCCGGCATCCGGGCGGCGGCCGGCGCGGCCGGCGTGGACCTGGTGCTCAACGCCCGGGTCGACGTGCACCTGCGGGCGTACGGGCCGGCCGAGGGGCGGCTCGCCGAGGCGGTGCGCCGGGCCCGCCGCTACCGGGCCGCCGGAGCGGACAGCGTCTACCCGATCCTGCTGGCCGACCCGGAGCAGATCCGCCAGGTCGTCACCGAGGTGGACGCGCCGGTCAACGTGATGGCCCGGCCCGGCACCCCCACCCCGGGCGAGCTGACCGCCCTCGGCGTGGCCCGGATCAGCTACGGCTCGGGCCTGTACGCGGCGGCCCGCGCCCGTATCGTCGGGATGCTCGCCGCGATCGCGGCGGGCCACGAGGCGTTCCCGACCGGAGAGGAGGCCCGGTGACCTACCCGCCGCCGCGTTACCCGGGCGACCAGGGCGAGCAGTCGGCCACCTACCGCCCGGCGGACCAACCCCCGGAGCTGGTCTATCCCTCCGGCGGCACGGCGCACTACCTGGCCACGGGCGCGTCGACCAACGGGCAGTTCGGCCTGTACCGCTGGGAGATGGGTCCGCAGCCGAGCGGCCCGTCGCCGCACTTCCACCGGTCCATCTCGGAGTCCTTCTTCATCCTCTCGGGCGCGGTACGCATCTACGACGGCCGGCGGTGGATCGACACCGGGCCCGGGGACTTCGTGCACGTCCCCGAGGGCGGCGTCCACGCGTTCCGCAACGAGTCCGGCGAGTCGGCGTCGATGTTGCTGCACTTCGCCCCGGGCGCGCCCCGGGAGGGCTACTTCGAAGGCCTGCTGGACCTGGCCGACCGGAGCGAGGAGGAACAGGCGGAGTTCTTCCTGCGGCACGACACGTTCTGGGTCTGATCCGGCGCCCCGCCGGCCGGGCCGGAGCCACCGCACCCCGCCGGGAATCCGTGTCGGGGTTGCCGACCCGGGCGCTGCCCGGGAAGGTGGGCGGATGGGTGCCGCTGACGAGACCCGGGCCGGGGTGTCACTGACCAACCTGGACCAACCGCTGTTCGACGGGGCCGGGGCCACCAAACGTGACCTGGTCGACTACCTGGACGCCGTCCACGAGCGGATGCTGCCCGGGCTGCGGGACCGGCCGCTGTCGGTGGTCCGGGTGCGGCCCGGCCAGGACCCGTTCATGCAGAAGAACCTGCCGAAGTACACACCGGACTGGGTGCGCCGCACCTCGGTCTGGGCGGAGGCCTCGCACCGCGACATCTCGTACGCCCTCTGCGACGACCGGCGCACGCTGCTGTGGTTCGCCAACCAGCGGGCGGTCGAGTACCACCCGACGCTGGGCCACGCCGGCAACCCCGAGCACCCCACCCACCTGGTGCTCGACCTGGACCCGCCGCCGGGCGACTCGTTCGGCGTGGCGGTCCGCACCGCGCTGCTGGTCCGGCAGGCCCTCACCGACGCGGGGCTGGCCGGTGCCGTGAAGACCAGCGGGGCGAAGGGCCTGCACGTGATCGTGCCGGTGGACCCGGCGACGACGGCCGAGGAGGCCGCCGCGGCGACCCGCGCCCTCGCGGCCCGGGCCGAACGGCTCGACCCGGCGCTGGCCACCACCGCCTTCATCGTCGAGGACCGGGGCGGCCGGGTCTTCGTCGACTCCACCCGGTCGTACGGTGCGACAGTGGTGGCCGCATACAGCCCGCGCATCCGGCCCGGCACGCCGGTGTCGTACCCGGTCGGCTGGGCCGATGTCGAGGCGGCGACCACGGCCGACTTCACGGTGAAGACCGTGCCGGGGCTGCTCGGCGACCGGGACCCGTGGGCGGAGGCGCTGCCCGCGCCGCAGCGGCTGCCGGAGGAGCTGGTTGCCGAGGGGCGGACCATCCCGGTGGCCCGGGTGCAGGCCATGCACGAGGGCAAGCGCCGCGCGAAGGCCCGCCGCGAGGCCGGCTGACCAGCCCCTGACCACGGCCGGCGGCAGCGCCGGCTGATCGCTGCCAAGTCAGCAGCCCGCCATCGGCGAAGTCTTCCGCGGTGCCCGCGGGGGCCGGTACTCCTTCACCATGCTCCCCCACACACCCCTGCGCCGAGCCGCCGCCACCGGTGTCGCCGGCGCCGTGCTGGCGACGACCCTCTTCGGCCCGCCGGCACCGACCGCGGGCGCCGCCGCGCCGTCCACTCCGGGCCGGGCGGCCCCGGCCAGCACCGTCACCCTCATCACCGGTGACGTCGTCACGGTCACCGAGATCGGCGCGGGCCGGTACTCGACCGACATCCGGCGCCCGACCGGCGCCCGGGGCGGCGTGCACGCGCAGACCATCGGCAAGGACCTCTACGTCATCCCCGACGAGGTGCTCCCGTACCTCGCGTCCGGGCGCCTCGACCGGCGGCTCTTCGACGTCACCGGCCTGATCGAGGACGGCTACGACGACCGGCACTCCGACGGCATCCCGCTGATCGTGAGCTACGCCGACGCGGCGTCCGCCCGGCGTCCCGCGCCGGCCGGCACCACGAAGGTCCGGCCGCTGGCGAGCGTCCGCGGCGCGGCGGTCCGGGCCACCAAGCGCCAGGCCCGCCGGGTCTGGGACGCCGTCACCCCGGACGTCGCCACGGTCGCTCCGGCCTCGGCCGCCGCGACCCCGGTGCTGGCCGACGGCATCAGCCGGATCTGGCTGGACGGCAGAGTCCACGCCCAGCTCGCCGACAGCACCGCCCAGATCGGCGCCCCGGCGGCCTGGGCGGCCGGGCGCGACGGCTCCGGCGTGAAGGTCGCCGTCCTCGACACCGGGTACGACACCGACCACCCCGACCTGGCCGGCCGGGTCAGCGCGAGCGCCACCTTCGTGCCCGACGAGACGGTTGAGGACGGCAACGGCCACGGCACCCACGTCGCCTCGACGGTCGGTGGCAGCGGCGCCGCGTCCGGCGGCCTGGAGAAGGGCGTCGCCCCGAAGGCCGACCTGATCGTCGGCAAGATCCTCGCGGACGAGGGCTACGGCGCCGACTCGTGGGTGATCGCCGGCATGGAATGGGCCGCCGGCCAGGGCGCCCGGGTGGTCAGCATGAGCATCGGCGGCGACCAGTCGACCGACGGCACCGACCCGCTGAGCACCGCGGTCAACCAGCTCACCGCCCAGACCGGCGCCCTGTTCGTGGTGGCCGCGGGCAACGCCGGCGCCGAGGGCGTGATCAGCTCACCGGGCGCCGCGGACGCCGCGCTCACCGTCGCCGCCGTGGACTCCGCCGACGAACTCGCCGAGTTCTCCAGCCGGGGACCGCGCTTCGGCGACTACGCCCTCAAGCCGGACATCGCCGCCCCGGGCGTGGACATCCTCGCCGCGAAGGCGGGCGGGACCGCGGCGGACGGCTGGTACCAGTCGATGAGCGGCACGTCGATGGCCACGCCGCACGTTGCGGGCGCCGCGGCGGTCCTCGCCCAGCAGCACCCGGACTGGCGCGCGGAGCAGCTGAAGAACGCGCTCATGAGCACCGCGAAGAAGCGGGACGGCCAGACCGCCTACCAGGTGGGCGCGGGGCGGGTCGACATCCCGGCCGGCCTCGGCGCCACGGTGACCGCCACCGGCTCGGCGTACTTCGGGTTCCAGGGCTGGCCCCACGACCATCCCGCACCGATCGACCGCACCATCACCTACACCAACACCGGCGACGCGGCCGTGACGCTCGACCTGTCGGTGACCGGCGAGATCGCCGGCGGCCCGATGGACGCCGACCCGCACGCCGACGAGGGCACGCCGGCGCCGGGGATCTTCACCCTGGCCGCGGAGACGCTCGTGGTGCCCGCGCACGGCACGGCCTCGGTCACCGGGACCGCCCACCCAGAGCTGGCCGCGGCCGGTCGCCGCTACCTCGGCGAGATCACCGCGACCGCCGCGGGTGGCACCCGCACGCACACCACGCTCGGCCTCTACGTGGAGGAGGAGCGGCACGACCTGACCTTCTCGATCAAGGACCGCGCCGGCCGGTACGCGTCGACATTCCTCGCGGTGCAGCGCTTCGGTGAGGCCGACCCCTACTTCCTCACCAGCAGCGACACCGGGCCCACCACGGTACGGCTGCGGCCGGGCACCTACAGCGTCTGGAGCTTCCTGGACGTGCCGGGCAACCACGGCCCCGACTCCCGTGGCACCGCCCTGCTGGGCGACCCGGAGATCGTGCTGGACCGGGACCGGACGATCAGCCTCGACGCCCGCAGGGCGGTGGAGGCCACCGCCACGGTGCCGAAGCGGACCGAGGACCGGATCCTCATGATGGACTGGTACCGGTCGGACGGCGCAATCAGCAGCATCGACGACAAGTACATCCTGGCGCCGTGGGCCGACACCATGTACGTCCTGCCGACCAAGCAGGTCACCCGGGGTGCCTTCGAGTACGAGACCCGCTGGCGCAAGGCGTATCCGCTGCTCACGATCACCGACCGGGGTCGGGAGGTGCGCTTCCTCGGCCAGCCGGGCTCGGCGCTGCACGAAGGCCGCAGGCAGGCCGACGGCGTCTTCGCCGGTTTCGGGCGCCCGGCGGACTACGCGGGCCGCGACGTGCGGGGCAAGGTCGTGCTGGTGAACCGCTCCGACGAGCTGAGCAACGCCGAGCGCGCGAAGGCGGCCGCCGATGCGGGAGCCGAGCTGCTCATCGTCGTCAACGACGCGCCGGACCCGTACTCGCAGTGGGTGGGCGACGACGAGGGCGGGCTCAGCGGCGTGCCGGTCGTCGGCGTCACGTCCACCACCGGTGGTCCGCTGATCGACCGGGCCAGCCGGGGGCAGTTGCGGCTCGGACTGGAGGGCACTCCCAGTTCGCCGTACACGTACGACCTGGTCGACCCGCACCCCGGCCGGATCCCGGCCGACCTCGCGTACCGGCCCCGGCCGGCGGACCTCGCCGTGGTGGAGATGCGGTTCCACGGTGACGCCCCCACCCAGGGCGGCGAGTTCCGGGAGGACTTCCGTCCCTACCGCACCTACTCGGCCGGCTTCCCGCTCTGGCAGGGCATGCAGCGGACCCGAACCGACTACGTCTCGACCCAGCCGGGCACCACTTGGCGGGAGAGCGCCATCGGCGGCCGGGAGATGGAGCTGGCCTCGGTCGGCGAGCAGCGGGCCTACCGGCCGGGCAGCCGCAGCACCGTCTCCTTTTTCGGGCCGGTCACCCGGCCCCGGGACAACGCCTCGTTCTACGCGTCCGAACGCAACGCGGGCTGGCTGACCTTCAACGTCCAGCCCTGGTCGGACGGCGACCGGGGGCACGCCGGGTTCATGCAGTGGGGCAGCGATCTCGCCTTCACCGTCCGGCGGGACGGCGCGGAGGTCGCGAAGGTGGACGGCTGGGCCCAGGCGACCATTGAGGGCAACCCGGACGGCGTCGGCCACTACACGCTCGACCTGGTGGCCAGCCGCGCCGGGTACCGGCTGTCCCCGCGTACCCACACCACCTGGGAGGTGAGCTCCCCGCACGTCGAGAGCGTGGACGACCTCGACGTCGTGGCGGTGCTCCAACTGGACTATGCGGTCTCGACCGACCTGCTCGGGAACGCCCCCGGCGGCGGCCAGCACCTCACCGTCACCCCGTCCCACCTGCCGGGTGCCGCCGGCGCCGGGACGATCGCCGGGACGGGGCTCGCCGTGTCGTTCGACGACGGGGCCCACTGGCGGGACGTGCCCCTGGTCCGCCGGGGCGGGACCTGGGTGGCAGACTTCGTGGCCCCCGACACCGGCTACGTCTCGCTGAAGGTCACTGCCTGGGACGACGCCGGCAACCGGGTCAGTCAGGAGATCACCCGGGCCTACGGCCTCACCACCCGCGGTCCGCGGTAGCGGTCCGCGAGGAGCGGCGGCCCCGGGGGACCCCCTCTCCGGGGCCGCGCTCCGGTCCGCGCCACACCGTCGCAGGAGATGAGACAGGCATGCTGGCACCGCTGGGACTCGACCCCGTCGAGGAGGAGACGTACCGCCAGCTCATCGCGTCACGGAGGGCGTGCGCCGCGGAGGTCGCCGCGGCCACGGGACGCTCCGACGCGGCGGTCCGGGCCGCCCTCGACGGTTTGGTCGAGCGCGGGCTGGTGGCCACGGCCACCGGCGCTCCGGCCGACGGTGGCTCGGTGTTCGTGCCGGCGCCGCCCGCCGTCGCCCTCAACGCCCTGCTCCGCCAGCGGCAGCACGACCTGCGGCAGGCCGAGTCCGACGTCGCCGCGCTGGCCGAGCAGTACCGCACCGCCGACCAGGCCCCGGGCGTCATCGAGGTGATCGCCGACGTCGACACCGTCCGGCGCCGCTTCTTCCAGATCCAGGAGGCGGCGCGCCACGAGGTGCTCTCCATGGTGCCGCCCAACCTCCGGGTCGTCCCGCACCGGGAGAACACCGCCGAGCGGGCGAGCATGCGGCGGGGGGTCCGCTACCGGGCCCTGCTGGACCGGCGGGCGCTGACCGGGCCCGGGATGCAGGCCGACATCCGCGCCAGCATGGCGCTCGGCCAGGACATCCGGATCGTCGACGCCGTGCCGGTCAAGATGATGATCGTGGACGGTGAGATCGCCATGCTGCCGCTGCACCACGACGCCGACGGAACGCCCGCGTCCATCCTGGTGCACCGCAGCGGGCTGCTCGCCGTGCTGGTGGCGTCCTTCGAGGCCGCGTGGGAGCGGGCGTATCCGCTGCGGCCCGCCCCGGCGCCGGACGAGGTGACCGAGTTGACCAGCGGCGAGCTGGGGGACGGGCACATGCAGGTGCTGGCGCTGCTGCTCTCCGGGCAGACCGACCAGGCCATCGCGACACAGCTCGACATCTCGCTGCGTACCGTGCACCGCCGGATCCGCCAGCTCATGGACGCGGCCGGTGTGGACAGCCGGGTCCAGCTGGGCTGGGCCGCCGCCCGCAACGGCTGGGCCTGACCCCCGAGCAGGCCATCCACCATGCCAGGAAGCCCGGGCCAGTGGCCCGGGCTACCTGGTGTCTGTGCCCCCGGCAGGATTCGAACCTGCGCCCCCGCCTCCGGAGGGCGGTGCTCTATCCCCTGAGCTACGGGGGCTCAGCGACCCGAGAAGAGTAGCAAACCCCTTCCCGGATCACCGAATCGGCACCCGGCGGGTCAGGCGGCGGCGACGGGGCGGCCGCAGCTCGGCAGCGGGTGGAGGACGATGCGGCGCGGCAGGCGGCGGGGCCACTCGTTGCGCGGCCAGGAACCGTCGACGATCAGGTGCACCGTGCGCTCCTCGGCGCCGCTGAGCCGCAGCACGAAGTCGCGGGGGAGCGGCGGGTCCACCGACGGAGTTGTGATCATGAAGCGCACCCGGCCGCGCGACGAGACCGCGGAGATCACGTCGGCCGCCGGCATGGTGCCGCGCAGGCGTACGCGGCCGATCCAGTAGACCTCCGCGGCGTGCTCCTGGGCGGCCCGGGTGATCGACGGGTACTCGCTGCGTACCCAGCGTTCGACCGCGCCGACGCAGAGCCCGCAGGCCCGCTCCCGGGGCTCGCGCGGACCCAACCCCCAGGCCCGCAGGTACGCCCCGACCGTGCCGGCGTCCATGGTCAGCTCGAACCGGCGCTCGATGAGGGTGGTGAGGCTCTGTCGCGTCCAGAGCTCCTCGTCCAGGCCGAACTCGTCGGGGTGGACGCCCCGGAGCGCGTCGATCAGTTCGAGTTCCTGCTCGCGGCTGAGCGTTCCCGGCTCGCCCTGCCGCAGTCCGCGACGGACGGCTGCCACCGCCCCGTCACCGCCGATGGTGTGACGTCGGCACCAACTGGTCACCGACCGCCCTGCGTCTCTGAGTGCAACCCCCACGTCCTGCGCAACGAGCCCGAATCGCAACTGGTCACGATATGTGTGGAGAAAAGTCTCCAAGCAGTGCAATGGGTTGTATGACCCAAACCGTTATAAACCGGCATAACGGGCATCGCCCGCTCCCGGTACGCGAAGGGCCCGCGTCGCGCACGACACGGGCCCTCCAGGACGATCAGGCGTTACACCGTGCCGCCCAGACGCTTGAGCGCCGCCGAGAGGTTGGCCAGGTCCTTCTGCTGGGTGTTCTTCATGACCTGCGCGACCGCCAGCACGTCGTCGTCGTGCCCCTGGTCGAGGATCCCGTCGATCATGTGCACCCCGCCGACGTGGTGGCGGATCATCATCTGCAGGAAGAGCACGTCGAACTCGCGCCCGGTGGCGCCCCGCAGCTTCGCCATCTCCTCCGGCGTGGCCATGCCCGGCATGAGGCCGTTCTTCACCAGCCCGGAGCCGTCCGACATCCAGGCCATCGGCGGCTGGTCGCCGGTCGGATCCAGCTTCCAGGAGCGCAGCCAGGTCTGCATGGTGCCGATCTCGCCCTGCTGCCCGGTGGCGATGTCGCCGCCGATCTGGCGTACCTCCGGGTCCTGGCCCTGCCGGAACGCCAGCAGTCCCATCGCCACGGCCTGGGCGTGGTGGCTGGTCATGTCCCGGGCGAAGCCGGCCTCCGCCGAGTTGTCGCCCGGACGGGTGAGCGTCGGGGTGAGCAGACCGCCCGCGTACCCGAGGAGGAGACCGACCACGACGGCGGCCGCCAGCGCCAGGACGCCGAAGCGCCGCGCGCCCCTCCGGTCACCGGGGTCGGTGACCGGGGCCTCGTCGAGGTCGGTGTCCGTGGTCGCGGCGGCGGTCATCGCGGCGTCCTCACTGGGTCGGCTGCTCGGGCATGTTGTTGCCCAGGTTGTCGCGCGGGGTGGTGCCGGTGGCGGTGACACCCTGGTCGCAGAGCGCCGTCGGGCCCTCGACGGAGGCGTTCACGCGCAGCGTCTTGATGAACTCGTCGATCCGGCCGTCGTCGGCGTTGTCGACCTTGAGCTGGAAGCCCCAGGCCTGGAGGGAGATCGGCTTGTCCAGCCCCTCGAACGGGCTGAGCATCATCTTCTCCTTGCCCTGCACCTTGGCCTTGAGCTTGGCCACCTGGTCGGCGGGCAGGTCGGGGCGGTAGGTGATCCAGACCGTGCCGTGCTCCAGGCTGTGCACCGCGTGCTCGTTGGCGATCGGGGCGTCGTAGACGTCGCCCATGCAGTTCTGCCAGGCCTGGTTGTGCGGGCCGCCCACCGGCGGAAGCACGTCGTACTTGAGCGGGCCGGCCTGGTGCTGACCGCCCTTGACGAGGTCCTTGTCCTTCTTGCGGAAGTCGACGATGCCGTTGATCGCGTCGGCCCGCTTCTCCCACGGCTGGGCGCCCTGGTAGACCGCCCACGCGCCCACGCCGATGATGCCCACCGCCAGCACGCCGACCGCGACGAAGAGCGCGATCGGACCCCACGCGCGACCCTGGCTCACCTTCACCGGGGTGACCGGCTTGCGGCCCTTGCCGCCGGTCGGCCGCGGGGTGCCCTTGCCGCCGGAGGGCTTGTCGGCAGCCGCGGGCCGGCCGGCAGCCGGCTTCTTGCCGGTGCTGACCACGGTGGGACGGCGTTCCGGGCCGCCCGGGGTGCTGATGCTCATCGTGCCTCGTCAGGTCGGTCGGTCAGGGGAGCCGCGGGGCCGGTGCACGTGCTGGGTCGCCGCCGCGGGGACCGAGTCTACCCCCGATAACATGGTTCGGTGACTCCCGCAGAACTCGCCGAGGTCGTCCTCGCCGCAGCCCACGCCGTCTTCGAAGACCGGGGCCTGGACCGCTCCGCGCTGCCCGCGCAGACCACGGTCGAGCGACCCCGCAGCCCCGAGCACGGCGACTACGCCTCGACGCTGGCGCTGCAGCTCAGCAAGAAGGTCGGCGTACCCCCGCGGGAGCTGGCCGCCGCCCTCGCCCACGAGCTGGGCAAGGCGTCCGGGATCAAGTCGGTGGAGATCGCCGGGCCGGGCTTCCTCAACATCCGGCTCGACGCGGCCGCCGCCGGCCAGCTCGCCCGGGTCATCGTCGAGGCCGGCCCGGCGTACGGCCGCAGCGACACCCTGGCCGGCCAGCGGATCAACCTGGAGTTCGTCTCGGCGAACCCGACCGGCCCGGTGCACATCGGCGGGGTCCGCTGGGCGGCCGTCGGCGACGCGCTCAGCCGGCTGCTCCGCGCCACCGGCGCCGACGTGGGCACCGAGTACTACTTCAACGACGCCGGCTCCCAGATCGACCGGTTCGCCCGCTCGCTGCTCGCCGCCGCGCAGGGCCAGCCGGCCCCGGAGGACGGCTACGGCGGCGCGTACATCGCGGAGATCGCCGCCGAGGTGGTGAAGCGCCGGCCCGAGGTGCTGGACCTGGCCGAGGACGCCGCCCAGGAGGTGTTCCGGGTCGAGGGCGTCCAGCTGATGTTCGCCGAGATCAAGTCGTCCCTGCGCGACTTCGGCGTGGAGTTCGACACCTACTTCAACGAGAAGGACCTGCACGACCGGGGCGAGCTGGACAAGGCGCTCGACCGGCTGCGTGAGCAGGGTCACCTCTACGAGTCCGAGGGCGCCACCTGGCTGCGCACCACCGACTTCGGCGACGACAAGGACCGGGTGCTGCGCAAGTCGAACGGCGAGTGGACCTACTTCGCCGCGGACTGCGCCTACTACCTGGACAAGCGCGAGCGCGGCTTCGAGCGCGTGGTGATCATGCTGGGCGCCGACCACCACGGCTACATCGGCCGGATGAAGGCCATGGCCGCCTGCTTCGGCGACGACCCGGACCGCAACCTGGAGATCCTCATCGGCCAGCTGGTCAACCTGCTCCGCGACGGCGCCCCGGTGCGGATGAGCAAGCGGGCCGGCACGGTGGTCACCCTGGAGGACCTGGTCGACGCGATCGGCGTGGACGCCTCCCGCTACGCGCTGGCCCGCTACTCCAGCGACTCGCCGATCGACATCGACGTCGAGCTGTGGACCCGGGCGACCCGCGACAACCCGGTCTACTACGTGCAGTACGTCGCCGCCCGCACGGCCAGCGTCGGTCGCAACGCCGCCGAGGTCGGGCTGACCCGGGGCGAGGCCGACGGCTTCCACGCCGAGCTGCTCTCCCACGAGAAGGAGAACGAGTTACTCAAGGCCCTCGCCGAGTTCCCCGCCGTGGTCTCCTCGGCGGCCGAACTGCGCGGTCCGCACCTGGTGGCCCGCTACCTGGAGCGGCTGGCCGGCGCCTACCACCGGTTCTACGACAACTGCCGGATCCTGCCGCGCGGCGACGAGGAGACCACCGACCTGCACCGGGCCCGGCTCTGGCTCAACGACGCCACCCGGGTGGTCATCGCCAACGGCCTGCGCCTGCTGGGCGTCTCGGCCCCGGAGCGGATGTAATGCGGGCGCACGAGGCCGGTGCCCTGCACGGCGACATCGGCAACCGGGGTCCGGCCTGGCTGCGTCCGCCGGTCGACGTCAACGAGCTGGTCCCGCAGCTGTGGCCGCGCAACGTGGCGCGCGGCGCGGGCGGCGCCCTGACGGTCGCGGGCCTGGACGTCCGCGACCTGGCCGCCGAGTTCGGCACCCCGGTGTACGTGCTGGACGAGGACGACCTGCGCACGCGCAGCCGCGAGTTCCGGGACGCCTTCCCGGACGCCGACGTCTACTACGCCGGCAAGGCGTTCCTCTGCCGGGCGGTGGTCCGGATGATCGCCGAGGAGGGCCTGTTCCTCGACGTCTGCACGGGGGGCGAGCTGGCCACGGCGCTGTCGGCCGGCATGGAGCCCGCGCGGATCGGCTTCCACGGCAACAACAAGTCCGTGGCCGAGCTGACCCGGGCCGTGGACGCCGGGGTGGGCCGGATCATCGTCGACTCGTTCGCCGAGATCGACCGGCTCACCGCGATCGCCCGCGAGCGCGGGGTGCGGCCGAGGGTGCTGGTCCGGGTGACCGTCGGCGTGGAGGCGCACACCCACGAGTTCATCGCCACCGCGCACGAGGACCAGAAGTTCGGCTTCTCCCTCGCGGGCGGCGCGGCCGCGGCGGCCGCCTTCAAGATCCTCGACGAGGACGTGCTGGAGCTGCGCGGGCTGCACTCCCACATCGGCTCGCAGATCTTCGACGCCAGCGGCTTCGAGGTGTCCGCCCGCCGGGTGCTGGCCCTCCAGGCGCAGATCCGCGACGCCCGCGGGGTCGAGCTGCCCGAGCTGGACCTGGGTGGCGGCTTCGGCATCGCGTACACGACGCAGGACGACCCGGCCGCGCCGCACGAGCTGGCCAAGCGGCTTCGCAAGATCGTCGACGGGGAGTGCGCGGCGGAGAACCTGGCCGTGCCGCACCTGTCCATCGAGCCGGGCCGGGCCATCGTCGGGCCCGCCGTGTTCACCCTCTACGAGGTGGGCACGGTCAAGGACGTGGACGGGATCCGCACCTACGTGAGCGTCGACGGGGGGATGAGCGACAACATCCGCACCGCGCTCTACGACGCGTCCTACTCGGCGACGGTGGCCAACCGGGCCTCGGCCGCCGAGCCGATGCTCGCCCGCGTGGTGGGAAAGCACTGTGAGTCCGGGGACATCGTGGTGAAGGATGAATTCCTGCCCGCCGACGTGCAGCCCGGAGATCTTGTCGCGGTGCCCGGCACCGGGGCGTACTGCCGGAGCATGGCCAGCAACTACAACCATGTCCCGCGGCCCCCGGTCGTCGCCGTCCGCGACGGTCGAGCCCGGCTGATCGTCCGCCGGGAGACCGAAGACGACCTGCTCGCATTGGATGTGGGATGACCTCACCCGTTCGCTTGGCGCTGCTCGGCTGCGGCACGGTCGGCAGCGACGTGGTGCGGCTGCTGCACGAGCAGTCGGCCGACCTCGCCGCCCGGATCGGCGCCCCGCTGGAGATCGCCGGCATCGCCGTCCGCCGGCTCGGCCGGGACCGCGGCAACCTGCCGGTCGACCCCGCCCTGTTCACCACCGACCCGCTCGGCCTGATCAAGCGGGACGACGTGGACGTCGTGGTCGAGGTCGTCGGCGGGATCGAGCCGGCCCGCACCTGGCTGGTCGAGGCGCTGCGCGCCGGCAAGAGCGTGGTCACCGCCAACAAGGCGCTGCTCGCCGAGGACGGCGCGACGCTGCACGACGCGGCCGCCGAGGGCGGCGCGGACCTCTACTACGAGGCCAGCGTCGCCGGGGCCATCCCGCTGCTGCGCCCGCTGCGCGAGTCGCTGCACGGCGACCGGATCAACCGGGTCACCGGCATCGTCAACGGCACCACCAACTTCATCCTCTCCGCCATGGACGCCACCGGCGCGGGCTTCGCGGAGGCCCTGGAGGAGGCCACCGAACTGGGGTACGCGGAGGCCGACCCAACGGCCGACGTGGAGGGCTTCGACGCCGCGGCGAAGGCCGCCATCCTGGCCTCGCTGGCGTTCCACACCCGGGTCACCGCCGCCGACGTGCACCGGGAGGGCATCACCGAGGTGACCGCCGCCGACGTGGCCAGCGCCAGGGCCATGGGCTGCACCATCAAGCTGCTCTGCATCGCGGCCCGGGGCGTCGACGCGGCCGGGCGCGAGACGGTCAGCGTCCGGGTGCACCCGGCCATGATCCCGCTGACCCACCCCCTCGCGGGCGTCGGCGACGCGTTCAACGCGGTGTTCGTCGAGGCCGAGGCGGCCGGGCAGCTCATGTTCTACGGCCGGGGCGCGGGCGGCGCGCCGACCGCCAGCGCGGTCCTCGGCGACGTGGTGGCGGTGGCCCGCAACCGCCTCGCCGGGGTGCACGCGGCCAGCGAGTCGGCGTACGCGGACCTGCTGGTCCGGCCGATGGGTGAGGCGCTCACCCGCTACCACATCAGCCTGGACGTGGCCGACCGCCCGGGTGTCCTGGAGGCGGTGGCGGGCGTCTTCGCCCGGCACGAGGTCTCCATCGCCACCGTGCGGCAGGGCCCGGCCGGCGGCGGCCCCGACGCCGAGCTGGTCATCGTCACCCACGTGGCGCCGGACGCCGCGCTCGCCGCCACCGTGGGCGAGCTGCGCGGGCTGGACATCGTCCGCTCGGTGACGAGCGTGCTGCGGGTCGAGGGCGGGGCGTAGCCGACCGTCCCGCCTGATGGTTATCCAAGGGTGTGCCGGCGGCCGGTCCGGGAGGCTGGTCCACGCTGGTAGGGGCCCCGCGGCGATCGGGGCGGCAGAGGCGAGGAGCACGACATGTGGCGGGGTCTGATCGAGGCGTACCGCGACCGGCTGCCGGTCACCGGCGCCACTCCCGTCGTCACCCTGCACGAGGGGAACACGCCGCTGCTGCCGGCGCCGGTGCTCTCCGCCCGGGTGGGCGCCGACGTGTGGCTCAAGGTCGAGGGGGCGAACCCGACCGGCTCGTTCAAGGACCGGGGCATGACCGTCGCCGTCTCCAAGGCCGTCGAGGCCGGTGACAAGGCGATCATCTGCGCCTCCACGGGCAACACCAGCGCCTCCGCCGCCGCGTACGCGGCCCGCGCCGGGATCACCTGCGCGGTGCTCGTGCCCCAGGGCAAGATCGCGCTGGGCAAGCTGGCCCAGGCGCTGGTGCACGGCGCCAAGCTGCTCCAGGTGCAGGGCAACTTCGACGACTGCCTGGCGCTCGCCGGCAAGCTCGCCCAGGACTACCCGGTCGCGCTTGTCAACTCGGTCAACATCGACCGCCTGCACGGGCAGAAGACCGCCGCGTTCGAGATCGTCGAGGCGCTCGGCGACGTGCCCGACATCCACTGCCTGCCGGTGGGCAACGCCGGCAACATCTCCGCCTACTGGATGGGCTACTCCGAGGACCTGCGCGACGGCAACGCCACGAAGGCCCCGAAGATGTACGGCTTCCAGGCGGCCGGCGCGGCGCCGATCGTCACCGGGCAGGTGGTGCCGGAGCCGTCCACCATCGCCACCGCCATCCGGATCGGCAACCCGGCGAGCTGGACCAAGGCGATCGACGCCCGGGAGGCGTCCGAGGGGCTGATCTCGGCGGTCACCGACCGGGAGATCCTCTCCGCGTACCGGCTGCTGGCCCGCGAGGTCGGGGCCTTCGTCGAGCTGGGCAGCGCGGCCAGTGTGGCCGGTCTGCTCCAGCAGGCCGCCGCCGGTCGGGTGCCGGCGGGCGCCACCGTGGTCTGCACGGTGACCGGCCACGGTCTCAAGGACCCCGAGTGGGCCATCTCCACGGCCCCCGCCCCGCTGACGATCGCCAACGACGCCCTCGCCGCGGCCCGCTCCCTCGACCTGGTCTGACCGGCCCGCAGCGGCCGGAGCGGGCGGCGTCACGCCGGCCGGGGCCAGTGGGTTCGAGCGTGATCGCGTGCGGCAGACTCATCCCACCCCGTACACCCCTTTCCAGGAGTGCGTAACGCCCATGTCGCTGCTCGCCAGATTCAGTCTCGCCAACCGGGGCCTGATCGCCCTCATCGCGCTGGTGACCACGGCGTTCGGGGCGTTCGCCGTGCCGTCGCTGAAGCAGCAGCTGCTGCCGTCGCTGGAGTTCCCCGCCGCGTTCATCGTGGCGCCGTACCCGGGCGCCGCGCCGGAGATCGTCGAGTCCCAGGTCGCCGAGCCGATCGAGAACAGCCTCCAGGGCATCCCGGGGCTGGAGAAGGTCACCTCCACCTCGCGCGAGGGCTCCGCCACTGTCCAGGTGCAGTACGAGTTCGGCACCGACCTCGACGACGTGGTCAACAAGATGCAGACCGCGCTGAGCCGCATCGACGCCCAGCTCCCCGAGGGCGTCGACCCGCAGGTGATCGCCGGCAGCACCGACGACCTGCCGGCCGTGGTGGTCGCCGCGACCGGCGGCGCCGACGAGCAGGCCCTGGCCGAGAAGCTGCGCGCCACCGTCGTACCCGAGCTGGAGGGCCTGGACGGGGTCCGCACGGTCGACGTGACGGGCGCCCGCGACCAGGTCGTGACGATCGTTCCCGACCCGGCGAAGCTGGCCGCGGCCCGGCTGGCCCCGACCGCGATCGCCCAGGCGCTGAAGACCAACGGCGTGGCGCTGCCGGCCGGCGCGGTGATCGACGGCGGCCGCTCGCTGCCGGTGCAGGTCGGCACCCCGATCCGCAGCGTCGACGACCTGCGCGGGATCGTGCTCAGCACCGCCCCCGCCGCCCCGGTGAGCCTCGGGGACGTGGCCCGGGTGGAGCAGCAGCTCGCCCCGGCCACCGGCTTCACCCGCACCAACGGCAAGCCCAGCCTCGGCATCGCCGTCACGGCCTCGCCCGACGGCAACGCGGTGGCCATCTCACACGACATCCGGGACCGCCTGGACGAGCTCGAGGCGGCCTCCGGCGCCGACCTGACCGTGGTCTTCGACCAGGCCCCGTTCGTCGAGCGGTCCATCGAGAGCCTCACCACCGAGGGCCTGCTCGGCCTGCTCATGGCCGTCGTGGTGATCCTGGTCTTCCTGCTCTCGGTCCGCTCCACCGTGGTCACGGCGGTGTCCATCCCGCTGTCGGTGCTGGTCGCGCTGATCGTGCTGTGGGCCGGCGACTACTCGCTGAACCTGCTCACCCTCGGCGCACTGACCATCGCCGTCGGCCGGGTGGTCGACGACTCGATCGTGGTGCTGGAGAACATCAAGCGACACCTGGAGTACGGCGAGCCGAAGCGGGACGCCATCCTGGCCGCGGTCCGCGAGGTGGCCGGCGCGGTGACCGCCTCGACCCTCACCACGGTCGCCGTCTTCGCGCCGATCGCCCTGGTGGGCGGCTTCGTGGGGCAGCTCTTCGCGCCGTTCGCGATCACCGTGACGGTGGCCCTGCTCGCCTCACTGCTGGTCTCGCTGACCGTGATCCCGGTGCTGGCGTACTGGTTCCTCAAGCCGCCGCGCGGCGGGGCCGACGAGGCCGCCGCCCGGCGCGCCGCCGCCGAGAAGGAGCTGCGCAGCCCGTTGCAGCGGGGCTACCTGCCGGTGATCGGCTTCGCCACCCGATCCCGCGGCACCCGCTGGGCGACCGTGGCGCTCGGCCTGCTGGTGCTCTTCGGCACGTTCGGCCTGGCCCAGAAGCTGGAGACCAACTTCCTCGACGACTCCGGCCAGGACACCCTGGCCATCCAGCAGGAGCTGCCGGCGGGCACCGGGCTGACCGGCACCGACCAGGCCGCCGCCCGGGTGGAGGAGATCCTTCGGCGCACGCCGGGGGTGGAGACGTACCAGGTCAGCGCGGGCGGCGGCGACAACCCGTGGGCCGGCGGCGGTAACGACACCGCCTCCTGGTCGCTGGCGCTCAGCGACGACACCGACGCGGCCGAGGTCCGGGAGAAGCTGCGCACGGAGTTCGACCGGCTCGGCCCGGAGGCCGGTGAGCTGACCTTCGGCGGTGGGCAGAACGCCAGCGCCAACCAGCTCGAGGTGGTCGTGCAGGCCGCTGACCAGGACACGCTGACCCGGGCCGCCGAGGCCGTCCGGAGCGCGATGGCCGGCACGGCGGGCGTCGAGGACGTCACCACCGGCCTGGCCACCCGGGTGCCCCGCGTGGAGGTGACCGTCGACCGGGTCGCCGCGGCGCGCGCCGGGCTGACCGAGGCGGCGGTGGGTCAGGTCGTCGCGCAGGCGTACCGGGGGGCGCCGCTCGGCCAGGTCACCCTGGACGGCACCCCGCAGGACGTGGTGCTGAGCACCGGGGCCCGGCCGCCGCTGAGCGTGGCCGAGCTGCGGGCGCTGCCGGTCGGCCCGGTGAAGCTGGACGACATCGCCGACGTCAACCAGGTCGAGGGCCCGCAGCAGGTGACCCGGATCGACGGCGAGCGGAGCGTGTCGGTGACCGGCACGGCGACCGGCTCGAACCTCGGCGCCACCACCCAGGAGCTGCAGAAGAAGCTGGACGCGCTGGACGTGCCGGGTGCGACGTTCGTCATCGGCGGCGTCAGCGCGGACCAGGCCGACGCCTTCGCCGACCTGGGGCTGGCCGTGCTGGCCGCGATCGCGATCGTCTTCCTGATCATGGTGGGCACGTTCCGCAGCCTGACCCAGGCGCTGATCCTGCTGATCTCCGTGCCGTTCGCGGCGACCGGCGCGATCGGCCTGCTGCTGCTCACCGGCACCCCGCTGGGCGTGCCGGCGCTGATCGGCGTACTCATGCTGGTCGGCATCGTGGTGACCAACGCGATCGTGCTGCTCGACCTGATCAACCAGTACCGGGGGCAGGGCATGGGCGTGACCGAGGCGGTGGTCGAGGGCGGCCGGCGCCGGCTGCGACCGATCCTGATGACCGCGGTCGCCACCGTGTTCGCGCTGCTGCCGATGGCGTTCGGCCTGACCGGTGAGGGTGGCTTCATCTCCAAGCCGCTGGCCGTCGTGGTGATCGGTGGTCTGCTCAGCTCGACGCTGCTCACGTTGATCCTGGTGCCGACCCTCTACACGATGGTGGAGCGCACCAAGGAGTCCTTCCGCGAGCGCCGGGCCCGCCGGCGGGGCACGCCGGCGCCCGCCGAAGCGCCGGCACCGGCGCCGGGGCCCGTCCCGGTGACCGTCGGGGGCGGAGCGGGCCGGGCCGAGGCCGCCGGCCCGGTCGCCGAGCCGCCGGCCCGCCCGGCGCCGTCGGCCGCGCTGGTCGACGGTACGGACCAGTTCGAGGTGCTGCGCCTACCGAAGAGCCGCCGGTCCCCGCTGCCGCCGGAGTAACCGCCGGAGTCCCGAGAGAGGTGGCCGTCCCCCGCCGGGGGCGGCCACCTCTCCCTTTCGGGGGACAGTGGAAACCATCTCGCGGGCGGTACGGTGAGTGAGCCGAGACTCACGGTGGGTGCCGGCCCGTCCCGCCGTGCCGGGGCGGCCGGCCGGACCGGGAGCGGGGCGATGGCGGACGGCGTGGCCCGGTGGGGCAGGCGCAGGGTGCTGCGCCGCACCGCGCTGCTGGCCGGGGGCGCCGCGCTGGGTGTCGCCGGGACCGCGCAGATCACCTGGATCGCCGACCGCCGGCTCCCGCTCGCCGGCGGACCGGCCAGCGCCACCCTGGGCAGCCGCTACCAGCAGGTGGGCGGCGGCGGGGTCGAGGTCGTCTGGGCGGTCCGCACCGGCGACCCGCTGGTCGCGCTGACGTTCGACGACGGGCCGCAGCCACAGTGGACCCCGATGGTGCTGGACACCCTGGCCGAGCACCGGGTGCCGGCCACCTTCTTCCTGGTCGGGGAGCGGGCCCGCCGGCACGCCGCGCTGGTCCGCGACCGGCTGGGTGGGCACGAGGTGGGCAACCACAGCTGGGCGCATCACGACCTGGCCCGGATGGACGCCCACACCGCGTACGACGACCTGCGCCGCAGCCATGAGGCGATCGCGGCGGCCACCGGGGTGGCGCCCCGGCTGCTCCGCCCGCCCTGGGGGCACCTGGGCGGCGCGGTGCTCCACGCCGCCGCCCGGCTCAACTACCGGCTGGTCCTCTGGACGCTGCAGATGGTCGAGGCGGAATACCCGCACGACCCGGCCGGGCACGCCCGGCGGATCGTGGCCGACGTGCGGCCGGGCACCATCCTGCTCGGTCACGACGTCGGCCCCGAGCGGCGGCTCGTCGCGCTCGGCGGCCTGCCCGACATGATCACCGGACTGCGCGCCCGCGGCTACACCTTCGTCACCGTCTCCGAACTGCTCCGCCGCGCGACCGTCCTGGGAGCGGCCCGATAGGGTTCCGGCGTGTCACCCACCGTCTCGGTCCTCGTCCGCAACCGCGACTTCCGCAACCTCTTCCTCGCCGAGCTGGTGGTCTTCGGCGCCGACTGGTTCGTCATGGTGCCGCTGCTGGTGCTCCTCCCGGAGCTGACCGGCAGCGGGGTGTGGGGGGCACTGGTGCTCGCCGTGGACACCGGCATGACCGCCCTGCTGCTCCCGTACACCGGCACCATCGCCGACCGGTTCGACCGCCGGAAGATCATGATGGCGGCCAACCTCGCCGCGCTGGCCGGCATCCTGCTGCTGCTCGGCGTCCGGAGCGCTGGCACCGCCTGGCTGGCCCTGGTGTCGATCGCCGCCGTGGCGGTGGCGAAGGCGTTCTACTCGCCGGCCGCCCAGGCCGCCCTGCCCAACGTGCTCGACCCGGACGACCTGGCAGCCGGCAACGCGATCGCCGGCTCGGCCTGGGGCACCATGACCGTGGTCGGCGCCTCGCTCGGCGGCATGCTCAGCGCCGCCGCCGGCCCGTACGCCAGCTTCTGGGTGGCGGCCGTCGGCCTGGCCGGGGCGGCGGCCCTGGCCGCGCGGATCCGCCGGCCGTTGCAGGCGCCCCGCGACCCGGCGGTGGCCGTCCCGCGCACCTGGGCGGCGATCCGCGAGGCGCTGGGCTACATCGCGCACCGGCCGCGGGTGCTCGCCCTGGTGACCGTGAAGTCGGCGGTGGGCCTGGGCAACGGCGTGCTGACCGTCTTCCCGCTGCTCGCCGGGCTGTACGGGGTCGGCGCGATCGGCACCGGCCTGCTCTTCGCCTTCCGCGGCGCCGGGGCGCTGGTCGGCCCGATCCTCATGCGGCGGGTGCTCAGCAACCGCGCCTGGCTGCTCACCGGCCTGGCCCTGTCGATGTCCCTCTACGGCCTGGCCTACGTCGGGGTGGCGGTGGTGAACTGGTTCCCGCTGGCGCTGATGCTGGTCTTCCTGGCCCACCTGGGCGGTGGCAGCAACTGGGTGCTCTCCAACTACGCGCTGCAGGGCGAGGTGCCGGACCGGTTGCGTGGCCGGGTCTTCGCCACCGACATGATGCTGGCGACGCTCGCCATCTCGGTCAGCCAGCTGGTCGTGGCGCTCGCGGTCGACACGATCGACGAGCGCATCGTCCTGGCCGGCTGCGGCCTGGTCACGGTGGTCTACGCGGTGGGCTGGCGGCTCGCCACCCGGCGGCTGTCGCTCACCGACCCGGTCGAGGAGTCGGAGGCCTGCCGGACCCCCTGAGCGGGGGATGCCCTTCCCACGGTCCGGGCGATCCGGCGGGCTGTCGGCGCCGGGACCTAGCATGAGCCCGTGCCGACGACTTTCACCTCCGGTCCGGTCCGGGTCCGGGTGCCCGCGACCAGCGCGAACCTCGGCCCGGGCTTCGATGCGCTCGGGCTGGCCCTCGGCTTGCACGACGACGTGGCGGCCGAGGTGACCGCCGGCGGCGTACGGGTCGCGGTGACCGGGGAGGGCGCCGGCGAGCTGCCCGGCGACGACCGGCACCTGGTGGTGACCGCCATGCGGGCGGCCTTCGACGTGCTCGGCGCGCAGCCGGCCGGGCTGGCGCTGGAGTGCGTGAACCGGATCCCGCAGGCGCGTGGCCTCGGGTCCTCCTCGGCGGCCATCGTGGCCGGGGTCCTGCTGGCCCGGGCGCTGGTCGCCGACGGCGCCGCGCGGCTGGACGACGACGCCGCGCTCCGGCTCGCCTCCGAGCTGGAGGGGCACCCCGACAACGTGGCGCCCTGCCTGCTCGGCGGCTTCACGGTCGCCTGGACGGAGCCGGCCGGCGCGCGGGCGGTCACCCTGCCCGTGGCCGAGGCGGTCCGGCCCACCGTCTTCGTCCCGGGCGAGCGCGGGCTGACCTCGGTCGCCCGGGCGGCGCTGCCGGCCATGGTGCCGCACGGCGACGCGGCGCTGAACGCGGGCCGGGCCGCGCTGCTGGTGCACGCGCTGACCGCCGACCCGGCGCTGCTGCTTCCGGGCACCGTCGACCGGCTGCACCAGGACTACCGGGCCGAGGGGATGCCGGGCACCGCCGCCCTCGTGGCCGCGCTCCGTGCGGCCGGTGTGGCGGCTGTGGTCAGTGGTGCGGGGCCGACCGTGCTGGCGTTGTCCCAGGTCCCCGCGGGATTCCAGGCGGGAACAGATTGGCGTCGGTGGGAGTTGCCGATAGACGTCAGCGGTGCCCGGGTCACCCGGGGTAGACTGGGACACGCCGAGCGGGACCCTGTTGCCGCAGGTCGGAAGAGTTGATTACGCTCTACACCTAGCACAGCCGCGAAGCATGCGATCTCCTGCGGGTCGGCGCACCCCCGAAGCTCTCGGCGGTCAGCCCGTCACCCCTGCCAAAGGCCCACGCCGCGCCGCAGTTTCCACAGGTCGCCGCAGACGGCGAGACCTGCTCACCGATGTTGGTGAGTCGGGATACCGACCGGCTGCTGTGTCACAGACTCCCGCGACGCGTCCATGCGAGGCGGGTGCACCGAGGCCGCCCGGCCACCTGTTCTCGACTCCGGGCAGCCCCGGCCTATCGAGGGAAGGAATCCATTGAGCGACACCACCGACGTGACGTCGGATGTTTCCAACGTCGCTGGCGATGCCACCACTGCCGCCCCCACACGCCGTCGGCGCAGCGGCACCGGCCTGTCGGCGATGCTGCTGCCTGAGCTCCAGAGCCTGGCCGCGTCGCTCGGTATCTCCGGTACGGCTCGCATGCGCAAGGGCGAGCTGATCAGCGCGATCACCGAGCGGCAGGGCGGCGCCGCCGCCGGAACCCCTCGACCGCGGGCCGAGGTCGCGGCCGCGGCCGCTCCCGCCCGTGAGGAGGTGCACGCCGAGGTCCGCGAGGAGCGGGCCGAGACCGAGCGTCGCGCCGCCGAGCCGGCGCCGGCCGCCGAGGCGACCGAGGGTCGCACCCGCAGCCGCCGGAGCCGTGCGGCCGCCGCGACCACCGAGGCCCGACCGGCCGAGACGCGGACCGAGGAGGCTCCCGCCGAGACCGGCGAGCGTGCCGATCGGGCCGAGCGGCCGGAGCGTGCCGAGCGTGGCGAGGGCCGGGGCCGCGAGCGGGCCGAGCGTGGCGCCGAGCGGGCCGAGCGGGCCGAGCGTGGCGCCGAGCGGGCCGAGCGGGCCGAGCGTGGCGCCGAGCGGGCCGAGCGCGGCGGCGAGCGGGCCGAGCGCGGCGGCGAGCGGGCCGACCGTGGCGGTGACCGGGCCGAGCGCGGCGAGCGCACCGACCGGGGCGAGCGTGCCGACCGGGGCGAGCGCAACGAGCGGGGCGAGCGTGCCGATCGGGGCGAGCGCAACGAGCGGGGCGACCGCAACGAGCGGGGCGAGCGCGGTGACCGGGGCGACCGCAACGACCGCGGCCAGCGCGCCGAGCGCAACGACGACGGTGACGACGACGGCGAGGGCGGCGGCCGGCGCGGCCGGCGCAGCCGGTTCCGGGACCGCCGGCGCGGCCGCGGCGACCGCCCCGAGGGCGGCGACGGTGGCGGCCGCGAGCCGCAGGTCGGCGAGGACGACGTGCTCGTCCCGGTCGCCGGCATCATCGACGTGCTCGACAACTACGCCTTCGTCCGGACCACCGGCTACCTGGCCGGCCCGAACGACGTGTACGTCTCGATGTCCCAGATCAAGAAGTACGGCCTGCGCCGCGGTGACGCGATCACCGGTGCGGTCCGGGCCGCCCGTGACGGTGGCAGCGAGCAGCGGCGCGACAAGTACAACCCGCTGGTCCGGCTCGACACCATCAACGGGATGGAGCCGGACGAGGCGAAGCGCCGGCCGGAGTTCTACAAGCTCACTCCGCTGTACCCGCAGGAGCGGCTGCGGCTGGAGACCGAGCCGCACATCCTCACCACCCGGGTGATCGACCTGGTGATGCCGATCGGCAAGGGCCAGCGGGCGCTGATCGTCTCGCCGCCGAAGGCGGGTAAGACGATGGTGCTGCAGGCGATCGCGAACGCGATCACCCGCAACAACCCGGAGTGCCACCTCATGGTGGTGCTGGTCGACGAGCGGCCGGAAGAGGTCACCGACATGCAGCGGTCGGTGAAGGGCGAGGTCATCGCGGCCACGTTCGACCGTCCGCCGCAGGACCACACCACGGTGGCGGAGCTGGCGATCGAGCGGGCGAAGCGCCTGGTCGAGCTGGGCCACGACGTGGTCGTGCTGCTCGACTCGGTGACCCGGCTCGGCCGGTCGTACAACCTGGCGGCGCCGGCCAGCGGCCGGATCATGTCGGGTGGTATCGACTCCACCGCGCTCTACCCGCCGAAGCGCTTCCTGGGCGCGGCGCGGAACATCGAGAACGGTGGCTCGCTGACCATCCTCGCCACGGCGCTGGTGGAAACCGGCTCGATGGCCGACACGGTCATCTTCGAGGAGTTCAAGGGCACCGGCAACGCCGAGCTGAAGCTGGACCGGAAGATCGCCGACAAGCGGGTCTTCCCGGCGATCGACATCAACCCCTCCGGCACCCGCAAGGAGGAGGTCCTGCTCGCGCCGGAGGAGCTGGCGATCATCCACAAGCTCCGCAAGGTGCTGCACTCGCTGGACTCGCAGGCGGCGCTCGACCTCCTGCTGGACCGGCTCAAGCAGTCCCGCACGAACATCGAGTTCCTGATGCAGATCGCGAAGTCCACCCCGGGCGAGTGACCTGACGGAACTCCGGAGAGGGGCACGACCTGCGGGCCGTGCCCCTCTTCACGTCCACGGTCGAGGAGTGCTGAAGTTTTTCTTCGGTTAAGCCGGAGGGTATTGAAACTTCTGTTCAGTCTCGGGTTGACTGTGGTCCATGCGAATCCGCAGTCGATCCGCCCGTCTCGCCGGCGTCCTGCTGCTGACGCCGCTGCTCACCCTCACCGCTCCGGTCCCGCCCGGTGTGGCGGCCGCGGCCCAGCCGCGTACCCCGGCCGAGGACGCGCCGGCCGCCTCCTCCCGTCCCGACTCCGCGGTCGCCCTCGCCGGCCAGGCCGGTGTGGAGCCGGCCGACGGCCTGGAAACCGCGAAGTCCACCCGTCCGGTCGCCCCCGGACTCGACCTGACCTCCTTCGACCGCTACGACGCCGACGGCTGGCTGCGGGCCGACGCCCTCACCGCCGACCTCTCCGGCGGCCTCGCCGTCGACTACGTGAATTCCGGCGCCGTCACCCGCGACGAGCCGCTGCGCGCGGCGGTGGACCGCTCCCGGGCGGTGGCCGCGGTCAACGGCGACTTCTTCGACATCAACGCCTCCGGCGCCGCCCAGGGCATCGGCATCCGCTCCGGCGAGCTGGTCCAGTCGCCGGTGGCCGGCCACACCAATGCCGCCGCGGTCAGCGCCGAGGGGATCGGCCGGGTCATCCAGGTCGGCTTCGAGGGCACCGCCACCCTGCCCGCCGGGCCGGTGCCGCTGACCCAGTTCAACAACATGGTGCAGCGCGACGGCCTGGGCGTCTTCACCCCGCTGTGGGGCTCGTACACCCGCAAGCGGGCCGTCGAGGGCGCCGCGCGGGTGGTCGAGGTGACGGTGACCGGCGGCCGGGTCGCCACCGTGGCCACCACGGCGGGGGAGGGCCCGATCCCGGCCGGGACCACTGTGGTCCTCGGCCGCGAGGCCGGGGCCGACGCGCTCGCCGCGCTGCGCCCCGGCGACCCGGTCGACCTGACCTGGCGGCCGAAGGCGTCCGACGGGAGCAGCCCGCGCGCCGCGGTCGGCGGCGGCAGCGTGCTGGTCCGCGACGGCGTGGTGCAGACCATCGCCGACGCAAGCCTGGCCCCGCGCACCTCGGTCGGCTTCTCCGCCGACGGCCGCCGGATGATCATGCTGACGGTGGACGGCCGGCAGGTGGACAGCCGGGGCGTCACCCAGACCGAGATGGGCCGGATGATGGTCGAGCTGGGCGCGTGGAGCGCGCTCAACCTCGACGGCGGCGGCTCCTCCACGCTGCTGGCCCGGGAGCCGGGCGCGGCGGCGGTCCAGGTGGAGAACAGCCCCTCCGACGGCAGCGAGCGGCCGGTGCCGAACGGCCTGGCCATCTACGCCCCGCAGGGCAGCGGCCGGCTCACCGGCTACTGGCTGGAGACCGCGAGCGACCCGACCGCCGCGCCGGGCGTCGCCCCGATCCGCGGCGGCCGCCCGGACCGGGTCTTCCCCGGCCTGACCCGCCGGCTCACCGCGGCGGGCTACGACGAGACGTACGGGCCGGCCGCCGGCGCGCCGCACTGGCGGGCCAACCCGGCCGCCCAGGGCACCGTCGACGACGGTGTGTTCCGGGCCGGTGAGGCCGGGCGCAGCACCGTCACGGCCTGGCGCGGATCGGCGCGCGGCACCCTCGACCTGACCGTCCTCGGCCCGCTGCAGCGCGTCGACTCCACGGTGGACCGGCTCGGCCTCAACCAGCAGGGCGACAGCGGCCTGTTCGGCGTGGTCGGCTACGACGCGGAGGGCAACACCGCGCCGATCGAGCCGGCCGACCTGAAGCTCGAGTACGACCACGACCTGCTCAGCGTCACCCCCACGGCCGACGGCAACCTGGCGGTCACCGCGCTCGGCGGCACCGGCTCGGCGCTGGTCACCGTCCGGGTCGGCGCGAAGACCACCGTGCTCCCGGTCACCGTCGGGCTCACCGACGTGCCGGTGGCCGGCTTCGACGACGCCGCCTCCTGGAAGTTCAGCCAGGCGCGGGCCAGCGGCGCGGTCGCGCCGGCCGAGGGGCACACCGGCACCGGCCTCAAGATGTCGTACGACTTCGGCCAGTCCACCGGCACCCGCGCCGCGTACGCGGACCCGCCGGCCTGGATCGACGTGCCCGGTCAGCCGCAGGCGTTCGGCATGTGGATCAAGGCCAACGGCACCGGCGAGTGGCCCAGCCTGCACCTGCACGACGCCCAGGACACCCAGTTCGTGCTGCGCGGCCCCTACCTGACCTGGACCGGCTGGCGGTACGTCGAGTTCACCGTCCCGCCCGGCGTGCAGTACCCGGTGCGGGTGCGCCGGTTCTACGTGGCCGAGACCGACCCGGCCAAGCAGTACACGAGCGAGGTCGTCATCGACGACCTGGTGGCCCGGGTGCCCCCGACGGTGCAGGCGCCGGAGGAGCCGAACATCACCGACCGGGTGGTGCTGCGCGACGGCACGGTCGACGGGGCGCCCTGGCGCTTCGCCGTCATGTCCGACGCCCAGTTCGTGGCCGCGAACCCGGACAGCGACCTGGTCGCCCAGGCCCGCCGTACGCTCCGCGAGATCCGCGCGGCGAAGCCCGACTTCCTGGTCATCGACGGGGACTTCGTGGACACCGCCTATCCGGCGGACTTCGCACTGGCCAAGCGGATCCTCGACGAGGAACTGGGCGGCGAGCTGCCGTACTACTACGTCCCCGGCAACCACGAGATGATGGGCGCGCCCATCGACAACTTCCGGAGCGTGTTCGGGGACACCTCACGGGTCTTCGACCACCGGGGCACCCGCTTCGTCACCCTGAGCACGGCCACGGGATCCCTGCGCGGCGGCGGGTTCGACCAGGTGGAGCTGCTGCGCAAGACGCTCGACGCGGCGGCCGCCGACCCGGCGGTCGGTTCGGTCACCGTGCTCTTCCACCACCCGCCCCGCGATCCCAGCCCGGCCAAGGCCAGCCAGCTCGGCGACCGGAAGGAAGCGGCCCTGGTGGAGCAGTGGCTGGCCGACTTCCAGCACCGCACCGGCAAGGGCGCGCTCCTGGTCAACGGGCACGTCGGCACCTTCCACGCCGACCGGGTGGACGGCGTGCCGTACGTGATCAACGGCAACTCGGGCAAGGACCCGTCCACCCCGCCCCAGCTCGGCGGCTTCACCGGCTGGACCGAGTTCGGCGTCGACCCGGTGACCGGGCAGGAGGCGGAGCAGGCCCGCCGGGACCCGCTGGCCGAGGGGCCCGGCTGGATCGCGGCGGAGTTCCACGCCCACGTCGACCGCCTCGCCCTGGCCGCCCCGGCCGAGGTCGCGGTCGGCGCCCCGGCGACCGTCACGGCCACGCTCACCCAGCCCGGTGGCCGTACCGTCCCGGTGGCCGCCCCGGTCAGCGCCGACTGGTCCGGCTCGCCCAACCTGCTGATTGGCGGCGCCGAAGGGGTGAAGCCCTGGCACGTGGCCCGGTTCGACCCGGAGACCGGCCGGCTGACCGCGCTGCGTCCCGGCGGGCGGGTGCTGCTCGTGGTCACCGTCAACGGCGTCCGCGCCGAGGCGGCGGTGACCCTCACGGCGGCGGAGGCGCCCGCCGCCTGACCGCCCCGCCGGCGGGCTCCTCGACCTGGGGGAGGAGCCCCCGGCGGGTGCGGCGGTCGAGGAGGGGCCCCCGGGCTGACCCGGGGGCCCCTCCTCGCGTCTCAGAAGTCGCCCTCGGCGACCTGGAAGACGGTCAGGCCGAGCGAGCGCCACATCCGGACCACCTGCTGCCGGTCGTCGAAGACCCCGACCACCCGGTAGCGCTCCCGGATCTCCCGCTCGTAGATCTCCCGCTTGACGACGGCGTCCTTGCGCTGGTCGCCGACCGCCCGCAGGTGCAGCGCCAGGTAGGGGACCCGGACGTGCCGGGCCAGCCAGGCCTCGGTGTCCGCCCGGGCCGTGGCGTCCCGCCCGGAGCAGAAGACCACCGCGTGCCCGGCCGCGTGCATGGCCCGGACCGCCGCGATCACCGCCTCGTTCGGCGCGTCCTCGCCGACCCGGGTCATGTCGTACGGGCTGCGCGACACGTTCAACGCCACCGTGCCGTCGATGTCGACCAGCACGATGTCGGGGCGCTCGGCGGCCTCCCGCTCGACCCGGGCCGGGCCGCCGGTCCGGACGGTCGGCACCGGCAGCGGTAACGGGCGGTTCGCCAGGTAGCGCTCGTGCAGCCGGCGGATCGCGGCCTCGCCGACCCGGTCCACCTCGGGACGCGCGGCGTCCCGGCGCAGGCACTCCTCCAGCGGCACGTCGGTGAAGTCGTGCACCTCGAACGCCGCGCCGTACCGGGCGGCCAGCTCGGCCCAGTCCCGCAGGGTGCGTGAGCGCAGGTTGGTGTCGTCGACGCAGACGCTCACCCGGGCCGCCAGCAGCGCCTCCACCTGGGCCCGCTGCACGCGGGTGACCTGCCCCTCGGCCCACTGGGTGAAGAGCCGTTCGCCGTGCATCATCCGGCGCAGGTCGTCCCGGTTGATCCGGACCACGCCCGGCTGGAGCCGGCGGGCGAAGGTGGTCTTGCCGGAGGCGGGCAACCCGCGGGTGGCGATCAGGCGGAACATCCCGTACCTCCCGTTCGTGCCTCTGCAGTCTCCACGAATGCCCGCGGGACGGGCGGGAATGCGTACCGGGAGGTGAGTGTTGCGTCTGCCGGACCTGGTGTGCGGCCCGCTCGACGGGTCGGCGGAAGCCCATGGCACACTGGTCAATCGGCCACCGGTTCCGGTTCACGCCCGAGCCCGTCGCGACGACGGGGAGCACGACGGCGACCCGGCGACCACCGACGAAAGGACCGAGGCGACATGAAGCCCAACATCCACCCGGAGTACGTGACCACCGAGGTCCGCTGCTCCTGCGGCAACACGTTCACGACCCGCAGCACCGCCAAGGGCGGTTCGATCAGCGTCGAGACCTGCAGCGCCTGCCACCCGTTCTACACGGGCAAGCAGCGCGTGCTGGACACCGCCGGCCGGGTCGCGAAGTTCCAGCAGAAGTACGCCAAGGTTCAGGCCAAGAAGGCCAAGTAGCTCCGTCGACGACGCCCGTGTCCGGCTCCGTGCCGGGCACGGGCGTTCGTCCGTTTGTGCCCGGTTCCGCCCGCCCCCGCCCGGTCGTCGTCGTCGAAGGAGCACCCGCAGCATGAGCAGTGAGCGCCTGGCCGCCCTCCTCGACGAGTACGCCGAGCTGGAGCGGCGGCTGGCCGACCCCGCCATCCACGCCGACCAGGGCACCGCCCGCCGCGTCGGCCGGCGCTACGCGGAGCTGGTCCCGCTGTACAAGGCCGCCGGCGAGCTGGAGCAGGCGCGGGCCGACCTGGCCGCCGCCCGGGAGCTGGCCGCCGAGGACCCGGCCTTCGCCACCGAGGCCGAGGCGATCGCGTCGTCCCTGCCGGCGCTGGAGGAGCGGCTGGCCGAGCTGCTCATCCCGCGCGACCCGCACGACGCCAAGGACGTCATCGTCGAGATCAAGGCCGGTGAGGGCGGTGAGGAGTCGGCGCTGTTCGCCGGCGACCTGCTGCGGATGTACACCCGCTACGCCGAGCGGCGCGGCTGGGTCACCGAGGTGATCGACGCGCAGGACTCCGACCTCGGCGGGGTCAAGGACGTCTCCCTGGCGATCAAGACCAAGGGCGTGCCGGAGGGTGGCAACGGCGTCTGGTCCCGGCTCAAGTGGGAGGGCGGCGTGCACCGGGTGCAGCGCGTCCCGGTCACCGAGTCGCAGGGCCGGATCCACACCAGCGCGGCCGGCGTCCTGGTGCTGCCCGAGGCCGAGGACGTGGACGTCACCATCGACCCGAACGACCTGCGGATCGACGTGTTCCGCTCGTCCGGGCCGGGCGGCCAGTCGGTCAACACGACCGACTCGGCGGTGCGGATCACCCACGTGCCCACCGGCATCGTGGTGTCCTGCCAGAACGAGAAGTCGCAGCTGCAGAACCGTGAGCAGGCCATGCGGATCCTGCGGGCCCGGATCCTCGCCGCGGCCCAGGAGCAGGCCGACGCGGCCGCCTCGGACGCCCGCAAGGCGCAGGTGCGCACCGTGGACCGGTCGGAGCGGATCCGCACCTACAACTTCCCGCAGAACCGGATCACCGACCACCGGATCGGCTACACGGCCTACAACCTCGACCTGGCGCTGGCCGGCGAGCTGGACGGGGTGCTCGACGCCCTGGGCGAGGCCGACCGCGCCGCGCGGCTGGCCGGCGAGACGGAGCTGGCCCGGCGCTGACCCCCGGCCGGGCGCCCGCGCTCAGGAGGCGCGGAGGCGGTCCTTGGCGCGCAGCATCTCCCGGTCGGCCAGCTCGAACGCGGCGCCCAGCGCCTCCCGGACGCTCACGCCGGCGCCCCCGTCGACCTCGGCGAAGCCGATGCTCACGCCGACCGGGGTGCCGGGGACCAGCGACTCCCAGTCCTCGGTGTGCACGGCGGCCTGGATCCGCCGGGCCACCTCGGCCGCCTCGGCCATGCCGGTCTCCGGCAGCACCACGACGAACTCGTCCCCGCCGTAGCGGGACACGAAGTCGCCCCGCCGCATCACCCGGTTGATCACTCCGGCGATCCGTTGCAGCACCAGGTCGCCCGAGTGGTGGCCGTGCCGGGTGTTGACCGCCTTGAACCCGTCGAGGTCGCAGACGCCGATCACCACCCGCTCGCCCCGGGCCACCACCGCGCCGATGTAGCGCTCCAGCCGGCGCCGGTTGGGCAACCCGGTGAGCGGATCGGTGAGGGCCTCGCCCTCGTAGCGCGCGGCCTCGCGGCGCATCTCCTCGTGGTCGATCCGGGCGGCGATGCCGTCGATGTAGACGTCCCGCAGCCGGTCGCTGCGCTGCGCGGCCAGCCGGAAGGCGTGCCGGTCGGCCCGGTGCGCGGCGGCGTGGTCGCCGGCCCGGGCGAGCGCGACGCTGCGCAGCCGGGGCGCCTCGGCGGCGCCCAGCGTCTCGTCGGAGACCCGGATGGTGTCCAGCCGGGTGACCGCCTCGATCGGCCGGCCCTCGGCGACGGCCAGGCAGACCTGACCGAGCTGGCGCAGGTCGCGGGCGCGGGCGCTGTCCCCGCCGTGCGCGAGCAGCCGGGCCGGGTCGGCGTCCCCGCCGGAGTCCACCCGGTCGCCGAGGGCGGCCCGGCGGGCCGCGGCGTAGCCGTAGGCGGCCAGGCTGCTCGGCCGGAGGCTGTCGGCGCGCCCCCGGCGCAGGAACCGGGCGAGGTCGCCGGCCACGTCGCGGAGCACCCGCAGGCAGCCGTCGCTGTCGCCGTTGTGGTCCAGCGCCACCGCGTTGCGCAGCCGGATGCCGGGCGCGGCGAAGGTCTCCTCCGGGATGCCGGCGGTCAGCCCGACCTGCCGGGCGCGTTCGATCGCACCGAGCGCGTGGCCGTGGAAGCTCAGGTAGGAGTAGGCCATCGCGAGGTCGTGCCAGCCCCAGGCGGTGTCCCGGTCCGGGTCGTCGTCGGCGCCGAGTGCCCGGGCGGCCCGGACCAGGTGGCTGACGCAGCGGTCCAGCGCGCCCTGGTGGTGCGCGGCGAGCGCGGCGAGGGCGTGGAGGTGCCCGTGCAGGTAGGGCTCGGCCAGGTCCCGGACGGCTGCGGAGGCGTCCTCGATGGCCCGGGTGAACTCCGCCGTCCGACCGAGATTGATCAGTGCGGAGAGGCGCTGCACGAGGGCGTCCGCCCGCGCGCACGGGTCGTCGGTGGTGCGGATGACCCGGTCCAGCAGCGCGCACGCCTCCGCCGAGCGGCTGACCTCCTGCAACGCCCGGGCGCGCCGGAGGGCGTCAACCTGGTCCTCGACCCGGTCGAGCCAGCCCACTCGCGACCTCCTGTCGGTGTGCTCCCGGACGCACCCGCTCGTGAGGTGACCCGCGACGCTTCATGATTATGTCGTGACCTCCCTCCCGCAACACCCGTCCGAAGGGTCAGAACGCGAGCGCCCCTCACGGGTGGTCGCCCGGGCGGCCCGGGCCCTGGCCGCGGCGGGGGTGGAGGCGGCCCGCGCCGAGGCCGAGCAGCTGGCCGCGTACGTGCTGGACGTGCCGCGCGGCCGGCTGGCGCTGGCCGACGGCTTCACCCCGGCGCAGCGCGACCGCCTCGACACACTGGTCGACCGGCGGGTGGCCCGGGAACCCCTCCAGCACCTCACCGGCGTCGCCGGCTTCCGCCACCTGGAGCTGGCGGTCGGCCCGGGCGTCTTCGTGCCCCGCCCGGAGACCGAACTGCTCGCCGGCTGGGGGATCGAGCAGGCCGGCCGGTGGGCCGCGCCGGTGGTCGTCGACCTGTGCAGCGGGTCCGGTGCGATCGCCCTGGCGGTCGCCCAGGAGCTGCCGTCGGCCCGGGTGGTGGCCGTGGAGCGGTCCCCGGCGGCGCTGGACTGGCTGCGCCGCAACGCCGCCGAGCGGGCCGCGGCGGGGGACCGGCCGATCGAGGTGGTCGCCGCCGACGTCACCGACCCGGCGCTCCTCGCCGACCTGGTGGGCCGGGTCGACGTGCTGCTGTGCAACCCGCCGTACGTGCCCCGGTCGGTGGTGGTGCCGCCCGAGGTGGCCCGCCACGACCCGGACGAGGCGGTGTTCGGCGGCGCGGACGGGCTGGACGTCATCCGCCCGGTGGTCGGCCGCGCCGCCGCGCTGCTGCGCCCCGGCGGCGTGCTCGGCGTCGAGCACGACGACACCCACGCCAGGGCGGTGCCCGCGCTGCTCGCCGCCGACGGCCGGTACGAGCGGGTCGAGGAGCACCGTGACCTGGTCGGCCGGCCCCGCTGGGCGACCGCGTCCCGCCGGGCGGACGGCCAGCACGCCGATGCCGCCCCGGCGTGGCAGACTGGCTCCTCGTGATGCTCTACGACTGTCGGTCGCCGGCAGACCGGGACCGCGGCGTCGAGGCGGCCATCGAGGCGGTCAAGAACGGTGAACTCGTCGTCCTGCCGACCGACACGGTCTACGGCGTCGGGGCCGACGCCTTCACGCCGTACGCCGTGAAGGCCCTCGCGGACGCCAAGGGTGGCGCGCGGCAGGCGCCGCCGGTGCTGATCGGTTCCCGGCACACCCTCGACGGCCTGGTCTTCTCGCTGCCCCGTTCGGCCCGGGAGCTGGTCGAGGCGTTCTGGCCGGGCGCGCTGACCATCGTGGTGGAGCACTCGCCGAGCCTGGCCTGGGACCTGGGCGACTCCAGCGGCACGGTGGCGGTGCGGATGCCGCTGCACCCGGTGGCGCTGGAGGTGCTGCGGGAGACCGGCCCCATGGCGGTGGCCTCGGCCAACAAGGTCGGCCAGCCCGCGGCGCTCACCGCCGAGGAGGCCCGCGACCAGCTCGGCTACGGCGTCCGTGCCTACCTGGAGGCCGGCCCGGCGCTCGACCCGGTGCCGAGCACCATCGTCGACCTGACCGGCGAGGTGCCCCGGGTGCTGCGCCAGGGCGCGGTGACGCTGGAGAAGCTGCGCGACGTGGTGCCGGACATCCGCGACGAGCGGGGGGTCTGAGTGCCGCCGTTCACCGTGCTGCACGTCTGCATGGGCAACATCTGCCGGTCCCCGATGGCCGAGCGCCTGCTGGCGGTCGCCGTGCGGGAGCGGCTGGGCCGGCTGGGCGTCGACCCGGCCCGCTCCGACGAGCTGGTGCACAGCCACAGCGCCGGCACCGGCGGCTGGCACGCCGGCGAGGAGATGAACCCGCCCGCCGCCCGGCAGGTGATCTCGCGCGGTGGTGCGGTCGACGGGTTCGCCGCCCGCCGGCTCCGCTCCGACCTGATCGACGCCGCCGACCTGGTCCTCACCGCCACGGCCGACCAGCAGGAGTACGTGGTGGCGCTGCGCCCGGACGCGGCCGCGCGCACCTTCGTGCTGGGCGAGTTCGGCCGGCTGCTCGGCGCGCTGGACCGGGCCGGGCTGCCCCCGGTGGAGGCCACCCCGGACGCGGTGTACGCCCGGGGCGTGGCGCTGGTGGCGGCGGCGGACGCGGCCCGCCAGGGCAGCACCGCGCTGCCCACCGACGACCTCGACGACCCGTGGGGTCGCGGCGACCAGTGCTTCAGCCGGGTGGCCGACGAGATCGAGGAGACCGTCCAGCCGCTGGCCACCGCGCTGCTTCCCTGAGGTTCATCCTTCCTCGCGAACTTCCTGCGCATTTCGCCGAAGATGGCGGCGAAACCGCCGATTCCGGTCATTCTGAACGGGTCCGTACGGCCGGCTCCTGCGGGGAGAGCTGATGAACCGGGCCCATCTCGACAAGCTGTTCACCGTCCTGCTCGCCGGCGTACTCGCCGGGCTGGCCCTGGCCGCTGCCGCGCTGCCGGCCGCGCTGGTCTTCGGGCTCGGCTTCAAGAACCTCATGCCCTACGCCGCGCTGCCGGAGTCGCTGAAATCGCCGCAGCCGGCCCAGCGTTCCAACCTCTACGCCAGCGACGGCCGCACGCTGATCACCTCGTTCTACACCGAGGACCGGGTGGACGTGCCGATCGGGGAGGTGGCGCCGGTGATGCGGCAGGCCATCGTGGCCGCCGAGGACGTCCGGTTCTACCAGCACCACGGCGTCGACGTGCGCGGGGTGGCGCGGGCCTTCACGGCCAACCGGCGGGAGGGCACCCGGCAGGGCGCGTCCACGCTGACCATGCAGTACGTGCGCAACGCGCTGGCCGGTGACCCCCGGCTCACCGAGGAGCAGCGGGCCAGGGCCACCGAGATCACCGTCGGCCGCAAGATCCGCGAGATGCGGTACGCGCTGGCCCTGGAGCGCCGGGTCAGCAAGGACGAGATCCTCGGGCGCTACCTGAACATCGCCTACTTCGGCGCCGGCGCGTACGGCATCGCGGCGGCCAGCAAGCGCTACTTCTCCACCACGCCCGACAAGCTCACCCTGGCCCAGTCGGCGCTGCTCGCCGGGCTGGTCCGCTCACCCGACACCGACGACCCGATCAACGGCGACGCCGACTCGGCGCTGGGCCGCCGGGCGTACGTGCTGGACCGGATGGTCGAGACCGGCCAGGTGACCGAGGCGGACGCCGCCCGGGCCCGGGCCGAGCAGCTCAACCTCAAGCCCAGCGCCACCCCCAACGACTGCACCGCGGTGCCCGCCGCGCACAACGACTGGGGCTTCTTCTGCGACTGGTTCACCCAGTGGTGGAACGCCCAGCCCGCCTTCGGCAACACGGCCGACGAGCGGCAGCGCACGCTGCGCCGGGGCGGCTGGTCGATCGTCACCTCGCTCGACGCCGACGTGCAGGCCAAGGCCACCGAGCAGGTGCAGCGGATCTATCCGAACACCAACCAGCGAGCCGCGCCGACCGCGGTGGTGCAGCCGGGCACCGGCCGGGTGCTGGCCATGGCGGTGAACCGCGCCTACAGCGTGGCCCCGAACCCGACCGCCGGGCAGAACTACCCGAACACGGTCAACCAGCTGGTCGCCGGCGGCGCGGGCATCGAGGGCTACCAGGCCGGCTCGACGTTCAAGCTCTTCGCCGTCCTGGCCGCGCTGGAGTCCGGCCTGCCGCTGAGCACCGAGTTCGACGCGCCCAGCGTCTTCGTCACCAGGTACCCGATCGACGGTGGCCCGGCGAGCTGCGCCGGGCACTGGTGCCCGGAGAACGCCAACCCGACGTGGATGGACGGCGACCGCACCATGTGGGACGCGTTCGGCCGTTCGGTGAACACCTACTTCGCCTGGCTGACCGAGCGGGTCGGCGCGGACCGGGTGGTGGAGATGGCCCAGCGGCTGGGCATCGTGTTCCGCTCGCCGGAGGACGCCAAGCTGGCCCGGGACGGCGCGAAGAACTGGGGGCCGTTCACCCTCGGGGTCTCCTCCACCACCCCGCTCGACCTGGCCAACGCGTACGCCACGGTGGCCGCCGAGGGCACCTGGTGCCGGCCCACCCCGATCACCTCGATCAGCGACCCGACCGGCCGGAAGGTGGCCGCCGGCGACCCGGACTGCCGGCAGGTGCTCGACACCGAGGTGGCCCGGGCGGCGGCGGACGCGGCCCGCTGCCCGGTCGGTGACCAGTCGATGTACCGCCGCTGCGACGGCGGCACCGCCGAGGAGCTCCAGCCCGGGCTGCGCCGGCCGCTGGCCGGCAAGACCGGCAGTTCCGAGCGGAACGCCACGGAGACCGTGGTCGCGTTCACGCCGCAGCTCTCCGTGGCCACCATCGCCGCGAACCCGGACAACCCGCGGGACGCCGTGGGCGGCGGGGTCCAGGTCCGCCAGATCGAGGCCGTGGGCCGCCTTCTCGCGTGGGCCCTGCGGGACCAGCCCGTCCTGGACTTCGTCCCGCCGAGCCAGACGGTGGCCTTCGAGCGCACCAGCCCGCGCACCGGCAACTGACGGTCGGCGGGGCCGGGCCGGCCGTCAGCGGGGGCCGGGCCGCTCGGCGCCGCGGGCGATGTTGCGGGCCATGCCGCCGAAGACGACGGCGTGGAACGGGGCGACCGAGGCCCAGTAGAGGTGACCGGGGAGGCCGTGGGGGAGGAAGACGGCGCGCTGGACGTACCGGCTGCGGCCGTCGCCGGCCGGCTCGACGCGCATCTCCAGCCAGGCGCGGCCGGGCAGCCGCATCTCGGCGCGCAGCCGCAGCAGCTCACCGGGCACGATCTCCTCGACCCGCCAGAAGTCCAGCGCCTCGCCGACCTGGAGGTGGTGCGGGTCGCGCCGGCCCCGGCGCAGCCCCACCCCGCCGATGAGCCGGTCCAGCCAGCCCCGCACCGACCAGGCCAGCGGGAACGAGTACCAGCCGTGCTCGCCGCCGACCCCCTCGACGACCCGCCACAGGGCCGCCGCGGGGGCGCCCACCGCCCGTTCCCGCACATCGGTGTACGCCGTCCCGCCGGACCACTGCGGATCGCTGGGCAGCGGCTCGGCCGGGGCGTCCGGCCCGCTCGCGGTCGACCATCGGGTCTCGACCCGGCCGTCGCGCACCTTGGCCAGCGCCAGCGCGACCGCCTCGTCGAAGCCGGTCAGCCCACCGGGTGGGTCGGGCACGTACCGGGCGATGTCGTGCTCGTGGGCCACGGCCTCGTGGACCAGGCTCTCCACCAGCGGCCGGGCGATCGCGTTCGGCACCGGCGTCACCCAGCCGACCCAGTGCGAGGACAGCGACGGGGTCAGCGGCCGCACCCGCAGGATGACCCGCCGGCGCAGCCTGGCGACCCGCGCGTACCGCTGCATCATCTGCTCGAAGGTGAGCACCTCCGGGCCGCCGATGTCGAACCCCCGGTTCACGTCGGGCGGCAGGTCGGCGCAGCCGGCCAGGTAGCGCAGCACGTCGCGGACGGCGATCGGCTGGATCCGGTTGCGCACCCAGCGCGGGGTGACCATCGCCGGCAGCCGCTCGGTCAGATGCCGCAGCATCTCGAACGAGGCCGAGCCCGAGCCGATGATCACCGCGGCCCGCAGCACGGCCGTCGGCACCCCGCTGTCCAGGAGGATCCGGCCGACCTCCGCGCGGGACCGCAGGTGCGGCGACGGGACCTTCTCGTCCGCCGCCGGCTCCGGCCCACCCAGGTAGACGATCCGGCGTACGCCCGCGGCGCGGGCCGCCGTGGCGAAGTTGATCGCGGCCTCCCGGTCGGCCGCCTCGAAGCCCCGCTGGCCGAGGGAGTGGACCAGGTAGTAGGCCACGTCCACGCCCTCGAACGCGGCCGGCAGCGTCTCCGGTCGGCGCAGGTCCCCCTCGGCGATCTCGGCCCGGGACACCCAGGGCACGTCGCGCAGCCGCCCGGCCTTGCGGGCCAGGCAGCGCACGGTGTGCCCGTCGGCCAGCAGCCGGGGCGCGAGGCGGCCGCCGATGTAACCGGTGGCGCCGGTGACGAGGCATCTCACGGCTTCCAGTCTGCGGCTCCGTAGACTCCTTCGCTGTGGAGAACGCGAGGAACGCCTTCTGGGGGCCGGACTTCCAGCAGCTCAGCACCACCGATCCGGAGATCGCCGAGGTGGTGCTGGGGGAGTTGGCCCGGCTGCGCGGCGGCCTGCAACTGATCGCCAGCGAGAACCTCACCTCGCCGGCCGTGCTGGCCGCCCTGGGCTCCACGCTGACGAACAAGTACGCCGAGGGCTACCCGGGCCGGCGCTACTACGGCGGCTGCGCCGAGGTGGACCGCGCCGAGGAGCTCGGCATCGCCCGGGCGAAGGAGCTGTTCGGGGCCGAGCACGCCAACCTCCAGCCGCACTCCGGCGCGAGCGCCAACCTGGCCGCGTACGCCGCCCTGGTGCAGCCGGGCGACACCGTGCTGGCCATGGACCTGCCGCACGGCGGGCACCTCACCCACGGCAGCCGGGTGAACTTCTCCGGGAAGTGGTTCCACCCGGTCGGCTACACCGTCCGGCCGGACACCGAGCTGATCGACTACGACGAGGTCCGTGACCTGGCCCTGGCGCACCGGCCGAAGCTCATCATCTGCGGCGCGACGGCGTATCCGCGGCTCATCGACTTCGCCCGGTTCCGGGAGATCGCCGACGAGGTCGAGGCCTACCTGATGGTGGACGCGGCGCACTTCATCGGGCTGGTCGCCGGCCGGGCGATCCCGTCCCCGGTCCCGCACGCCGACGTGGTCACCTGCACCACCCACAAGGTGCTGCGCGGCCCGCGCGGCGGCATGATCCTCTGCCGGGAGTCGCTGGCCGCCCGGATCGACAAGGCCGTCTTCCCGTTCACCCAGGGCGGTCCCCTGATGCACGCGGTCGCCGCCAAGGCGGTCGCCCTGCGCGAGGCCGCCCAGCCGGACTTCCGGGCGTACGCCTCCCAGGTGGTCAGCAACGCCCAGGCGCTCGCCGACGGGCTGGCCGCCGAGGGCATGCGGCCGGTCTCCGGCGGCACCGACACCCACCTGGCCCTGATCGACCTGCGCGACACCGGGGTGACCGGAGCGGCGGCCGAGGCGCGCTGCGACGCCGCCGGCATCACCCTGAACAAGAACGCCATCCCGTACGACCCGCAGAAGCCGATGGTCGCCTCCGGCATCCGGGTCGGCACGCCGAGCGTCACCACCCAGGGCATGCGCGAGGGGGAGATGCGCCGAGTCGCCACGCTGATCGCGCGGGCGGCGCGCACCGACCCGGAGTCGCCCGGGGGCGCGGACGAGCTGGGCCGGATCGCCGGCGACGTGACCGAGCTGGTCGGGACCTTCCCGGCGTACCCCCGTGGCTGAGCCGGGGACGCGCGCGGCGGAGGCGGTGGCGGACCGGGGCTGGCGGCTGCGCCACCTGCCGGTGCTGGTGGTCGCCTCGGTGCTGATGGCCGCCGTGGCGGCGGTGGCCGGCGGGCTGGCCCGCGGCGCGGACGGCGCCCTCGGGGCGGCGGCCGGGGTGGCGGTCACGGCGGTCAGCTACACGCTCACCACGGTGGTGCTGGCCTGGGCCGACGCCCGGGATCCGCAGCTCGTGCTGCCGTTCGGGCTGGGTGTCTACATCGCCAAGATGACGCTGCTCGGCGGCGTGATGGTGCTGGTCGCGTCGACCGGCTGGCCGGGGCTCGTCCCGTTCGCGCTGGGCATCGCCGCGGGCGTCGTGGTCTGGACCGGGGTGCACATCTGGTGGCTGGCCGCCGTGCACGCCCGCAGGGCCCCGCGCTGACCACAGCAGGCGGGCGCCTGCGGCGTCGACCGACGGCGCTGTCCCATTCTCCGGACGGCACGCCGCGCTGTCCGCGATCGGTCATTCTCTCAGTGGCGGGAGGGGAGTAGCGTGCCTCCAGACGACTTCGCCCGCCCGTGTCCCACACAACAAGGTTGTGCGGGGGGTGAGGCACAGCCTCTTCGGCTCGACTGATATCGTTCGCCCCGTCATGGCCGGTGACCAGAAACCCCCCAGCACTGGCGGCCCGGGCGACGTTCCGTCCGGTGCCGGCCAGGGTTGGACCGCGCTCTCGTACCTCATCGGGGGCATGCTCGTCTGGGGCTTCGTCGGCTGGCTGGTCGACCGTTGGCTCGACACCGGCGGCATCGCCACCGGGATCGGGATCGTGCTCGGCATGGCCGGGGGAATCATCCTGGTCGTGCGCAAGCTCGGCACGCCTCAATAGGAAGGGACGCGGTGTTCGGACAGGCGAACGTCCTGGCTCAGGGCCAGGCGGAATTCCCACCCAGCGTGGAGGACTTCTACCTGCCCAGCATCCTGCCCTGGGGTGCGCACGACTCGTTCTGGTTCACCAAGATCACTGCGATGGTCTGGATCGCCGTCGGCGTCCTGATCATCTTCTTCCTGGCCAGCTACCGGAACCCGCAGCTGGTGCCGACCAAGAAGCAGTGGTTCGCCGAGTCCATCTACGGCTTCGTCCGCAACAACATCGCGGTCGACATGATCGGGCACCAGGGCGTGCGCTTCGCGCCCTACTTCACGACGCTGTTCTGCTTCGTCCTGCTGACGAACGCGTTCGCGATCATCCCGTTCTTCCAGATCTCGCCGAACTCGCACATCGCCTTCCCGGCGTTCCTCGCCGTGATCAGCTACGTGCTGTTCAACTGGATCGGCATCCGGCACCACGGCTTCGTCAAGTACTTCAAGAACTCTCTGGTCCCGCCGGCGCCCTGGTACATCCTGCCGCTGCTGATCCCGATCGAGTTCTTCTCGACGTTCCTGGTCCGGCCGTTCTCGCTGGCCGTCCGTCTTTTCGCGAACATGTTCGCCGGCCACATGCTCCTGCTGGTCTTCACGCTCGGCGGTTTCGCGATGCTCAGCGCCAACGCCTGGCTCGCGCCGGTCTCGGTGCTGTCCTGGGCGATGACCATCGCGCTGACCTTCCTCGAGTTCCTGGTGATCTGTCTGCAGGCGTACGTCTTCACGGTGCTGACCGCCAGCTACGTGCAGGGTGCGCTCGCCGAAGAGCACTGATCCACTTCAGTACCAACCGTTGTCGTCCCGCGTGACCGTCACGCGTGATAACCAGGAGGAACACCAATGAGCATCCTTGCCGAGGTAACGGGCAGCACCGCTGCTATCGGTTACGGCCTGGCCGCCATCGGCCCCGGCATCGGCGTGGGCCTGGTCTTCTCGGCCTACATCCAGTCGACCGCCCGCCAGCCGGAGTCGTCGCGGATGACCCTGCCGTACGTCTGGATCGGCTTCGCCGTGATCGAGGCGCTCGCGCTGCTGGGCATCGCCTTCGGCTTCATCTGGGCCGGCACCGCCGCCTGATCCACCCCCTCTGACCGGGAGGTTTCCCATGTACTTCCTCGCCGCTGAGGGTGGTGAAGCGGCCCACAACCCGATCATTCCCGCCTGGGAAGAGATCGTGGTCGGTGGCATCGCCTTCATCGTGCTCTGCTTCGTGCTGATGAAGTTCGTCTTCCCGCGCATGGAGCAGACGTTCCAGGCCCGGGTCGACGCGATCGAGGGCGGCATCAAGCGCGCCGAGGCCGCCCAGGCCGAGGCGAACCAGCTGCTCGAGCAGTACCGGGCCCAGCTCGCGGAGGCGCGTACCGACGCCGCCAAGATCCGCGACGACGCCCGGGCCGACGCCGAGGGCATCCGCCAGGACATCCTCGCCAAGGCGCGCGAGGAGTCCGACCGGATCATCGCGGCCGGCAAGGAGCAGCTCGCCGCGGAGCGGGCCACGATCGTGCGCGAGCTGCGCACCGAGGTGGGCACCATCGCGGTGGACCTGGCCAGCCGCATCGTCGGTGAGTCGCTCGCCGACGAGGCACGTCGCAAGGGCACCGTGGACCGGTTCCTGAGCGGTCTCGAGAGCACGGGGGCCCGCTGATGCAGGCCGCCAGCCGGGAGTCGTACAAGGTCGCGGCGGACCGCCTCGACGAGTACGCCCGCGGCGCGGAGCCGTCGGCGGTGTCCACCACCGCCGACGACATCCTCTCCGTCGCCGCCCTGCTGCGGCGCGAGCCGCGGCTGCGCCGGGCGCTCTCCGACCCGGCCCGGTCCGGGTCGGATCGGGCCGGCCTGCTCGGCGAGATGCTGCGCGGCAAGATCGGCGCCGACGCGCTCGACCTGCTCGCCTCGCTGGTCTCCGGCCGCTGGTCGGCTCCGTCGGAACTGCTCGACGCCGCCGAGCGGCTGGGCGTCGAGGCGCTCCTGGCGAGCGCCGACAAGGCCGGCGAGCTGGGCGAGGTCGAGGACGAGCTGTTCCGTTTCGGGCAGGTCGTCTCCGGCTCCCCGGACCTGTCCAACGTGCTCTCCGACCAGATGGCGCCGGCCGCGCAGCGGGCCACCCTGGCCGACCAGCTGCTCGCCGACAAGGCCCGGCCGATCACCGGTTACCTCGTCGGGGCGGCGCTCGCCGGCTTCGGGGGACGCTCCTTCACCGGAGCACTCACCCGGCTGGTCGAGCTGGCCGCCGAGCGGCGGGACCGCCAGGTCGCGTACGTGACCGTGGCGGCTCCGCTGGATGACGCGGAGGAGCGACGCCTGGGTGCCCGCCTCTCGGAGATGTACGGTCGGGAGGTGTCCGTCAAGCAGACGGTGAACCCCGACGTGCTCGGCGGGGTGAGTGTCCGGGTCGGTTCCGACCTGTACGACGGCACCGTCCTGCGCCGCCTGAACGAGACCCGCAACGCGCTCGCGAAGCGCTGATCAGCGACTGAGCAGCCCTGATTCGATGCCATCGGACCGGTCGGTACTAGGTATCCCGGGCCCCTGATACTTAAGGAAGCAGAGGATGGCCGAGCTGACCATCTCGACGGAGGAGATCCGCGGCGCCCTGGAGCGCTACGTCTCCTCCTACACGGCCGACGTCTCCCGCGAGGAGGTCGGCACCGTCGCCGACACCGGTGACGGCATCGCCCACGTCGAGGGGCTGCCCTCGACCAAGACCAACGAGCTCCTGGAGTTCGAGGACGGCACGCTCGGCGTGGCGCTGAACCTCGACGTCCGGGAGATCGGTGTCGTCGTTCTCGGTGACTCCGCCAAGCTGGAGGAGGGGCAGCGGGTCAAGCGCACCGACCGGGTGCTCTCCGTGCCGGTCGGCGACGCGTTCCTCGGCCGCGTGGTCAACGCGCTCGGCCAGCCGATCGACGGCCTCGGCGACATCGCCGACGAGGGCTACCGCGAGCTGGAGCTCCAGGCTCCGAACGTGATGTCGCGGCAGTCGGTCTTCGAGCCGCTGCAGACCGGCATCAAGGCGATCGACGCCATGACGCCGATCGGCCGGGGCCAGCGGCAGCTGATCATCGGTGACCGGAAGACCGGCAAGACCACGGTCGCCCTGGACGCCATCCTCAACCAGCGGGAGAACTGGCGCTCCGGCGACCCGAAGAAGCAGGTCCGCTGCATCTACGTCGCCATCGGCCAGAAGGCCTCCACGATCGCCTCGATCAAGGGCCAGCTGGAAGAGGCGGGCGCGATGGAGTACACCACCATCGTGGCCTCCCCGGCGTCCGACCCGGCCGGCTTCAAGTACATCGCCCCGTACACCGGCTCGTCCATCGGGCAGCACTGGATGTACGGCGGCAAGCACGTCCTGATCGTCTTCGACGACCTGAGCAAGCAGGCCGAGGCGTATCGGGCCGTGTCCCTGCTGCTGCGCCGCCCGCCAGGCCGCGAGGCCTACCCGGGTGACGTCTTCTACCTGCACTCCCGGCTGCTGGAGCGCTGCGCGAAGCTCTCCGACGAGCTGGGCGGCGGCTCGATGACCGGTCTGCCGATCATCGAGACGAAGGCGAACGACATCTCGGCCTTCATCCCGACCAACGTCATCTCCATCACCGACGGCCAGATCTTCCTCGAGACCGACCTGTTCAACCAGGGCGTCCGGCCGGCCATCAACGTCGGCACCTCCGTCTCCCGGGTCGGTGGCGCCGCGCAGGTGAAGCCGATGCGGAAGGTTGCCGGCTCGCTGCGGCTCAACCTGGCCCAGTACCGCGAGCTGGAGGCGTTCGCCGCCTTCGCCTCCGACCTGGACCGGGCCTCCCGGGCCCAGCTGGAGCGCGGTTCCCGCCTGGTCGAGCTGCTCAAGCAGCCGAACTACTCGCCGTACCCGGTGCAGGAGGAGGTCGTCTCGGTCTGGGCCGGCGTCGAGGGCAAGCTGGACGACATCCCGGTGGGTGAGGTCCGGCGCTTCGAGTCGGAGTTCCTCCAGTACCTCCGGCACAAGCACGAGGGCGTCCTGGCCGGGATCGCCGACAACAAGTGGGACGACGACATCATCGGCTCGCTCGACTCGGCCATCACCGAGTTCAAGAAGGTCTTCCTCGGCAAGGAGGACGAGACCCGGCTCAACGAGGCCCCGGCCGCGCCGCTCGAGGGCGAGGAGAACCGCGAGACGGTGACCCGCTTCCGCGACGGCTCGACCGACCGCCCGGCTGAGAGCTGACGATGGCCGCGCAGGTTCGCGTTCTTCGTCAACGGATCCGCTCGGCGAAGTCGATGAAGAAGATCACCAAGGCGATGGAGCTCGTCGCGACGAGCCGCATCGCCAAGGCCCAGGCCCGGGTGGAGGCTTCGCTTCCGTACGCCAGGGCCATCACCGGCGTGCTCACGGCGCTGGCCTCGAACGCGCGGATCGACCACCCGCTGCTCACCCCGCGCGAGCGGGTGCGGCGGGCCGGCGTCCTGCTCGTCACGGCCGACCGTGGCCTGGCCGGTGGCTACAGCACCAACGCGATCCGGGCCGCCGAGTCGCTGATCGCCCGGCTGCAGGCCGACGGCAAGGAGCCGGTGCTCTACGTCATCGGCCGCAAGGGCGTGACGTACTACCGGTTCCGCAACCGGGACATCGCGGCGAGCTGGACGGGCTTCTCCGAGCAGCCGGGCTTCTCCGACGCCCGCGAGGTGGGTGAGACGCTGATCAAGGCGTTCACGGCCGGCGCGGACGACGCGGAGGGCAACGCCGGGGCGGACGGGGTGCTCGGGATCGACGAGCTGCACATCGTCTACACCGAGTTCAAGTCCCTGATGACCCAGACGCCGGTCGCGAAGATCATCGGCCCGATGCAGGTCGAGGACCGGCCGCGGTCCGAGGGCCTGCTGCCGGCGTACGAGTTCGAGCCGGAGGCCGAGGCGCTGCTCGACGCGCTGCTGCCGAAGTACATCAACACGCGGATCTACGCGGCGTTGATCGAGTCGGCGGCCAGCGAGTCGGCCTCCCGGCGGCGTGCGATGAAGAGCGCCACCGACAACGCCGAAGAGATGATCGAGAAGTACACGCGTGAGATGAACACGGCCCGCCAGGCCGGGATCACCCAGGAGATCAGCGAGATCGTCGGCGGCGCGAACGCGCTGGCCGCGTCGGGAAGTGAAGTGTGATGACTGCCCCAGTAGAGACCAAGACGGCCACGGGTCGCGTGGTCCGGGTCATCGGCCCGGTCGTCGACGCCGAGTTCCCGCGCGACGCCATGCCGGCCCTGTTCAACGCCCTGCACGTGGACGTGACGCTCTCCGGCGGCCAGAAGACGCTGACCCTCGAGGTCGCCCAGCACCTGGGTGACAACATGGTCCGCGCCATCTCGATGCAGCCGACCGACGGCCTGGTCCGCGGCTCCGAGGTCCGGGACACCGGCTCGCCGATCACCGTGCCGGTGGGCGACGCGGTCAAGGGCCACGTGTTCAACGCGATCGGCGAGGTCCTCAACCTCACCGAGGGCGAGACGCTCACGCCGGACGACCACTGGGGCATCCACCGCAAGGCCCCGGCCTTCGCGGACCTGGAGCCGAAGACCGAGATGCTGGAGACCGGCATCAAGGTGATCGACCTGCTCGCCCCGTACGTCAAGGGCGGCAAGATCGGTCTGTTCGGCGGCGCGGGTGTGGGCAAGACGGTGCTCATCCAGGAGATGATCACCCGGGTGGCCCGGAACTTCGGTGGTACCTCGGTCTTCGCCGGCGTGGGTGAGCGCACCCGTGAGGGCAACGACCTCATCGCCGAGATGACCGAGTCCGGCGTCATCGACAAGACCGCGCTGGTCTACGGCCAGATGGACGAGCCGCCGGGCACCCGGCTGCGGGTCGCCCTCTCCGCGCTGACCATGGCGGAGTACTTCCGCGACGTGAAGAAGCAGGAGGTGCTGCTCTTCATCGACAACATCTTCCGCTTCACCCAGGCCGGTTCCGAGGTCTCCACGCTGCTCGGCCGCATGCCGAGCGCCGTGGGTTACCAGCCGACCCTGGCCGACGAGATGGGCGAGCTCCAGGAGCGGATCACCTCCGTCCGGGGCCAGGCCATCACCTCGATGCAGGCGATCTACGTGCCCGCCGACGACTACACCGACCCGGCGCCGGCCACCACGTTCGCCCACCTGGACGCGACCACCAACCTGGAGCGGTCGATCTCCGACAAGGGCATCTACCCGGCCGTGGACCCGCTGGCGTCCTCGTCCCGGATCCTCGCCCCGGAGTTCGTCGGCCAGGAGCACTTCCAGGTCGCCACCGAGGTGAAGCGGATCCTGCAGCGCTACAAGGACCTGCAGGACATCATCGCCATCCTCGGCATCGAGGAACTCTCCGAGGAGGACAAGGTCACGGTGGGCCGGGCCCGCCGGATCGAGCGCTTCCTGTCGCAGAACACCTACGCGGCCGAGCAGTTCACCGGCGTGCCGGGCTCGACGGTTCCGATCAAGGAGACCATCGAGGCGTTCAAGAAGATCAGCGAGGGCGAGTACGACCACTTCCCCGAGCAGGCGTTCTTCATGTGCGGCGGTCTCGAGGACCTGGAGAAGAAGGCCAAGGAGCTGATGGAGGGCTGAGAGCCCGCTCACACTCCACGGAGGCCGCCCCGACACATGTCGGGGCGGCCTCTGCCTGTTGAGGGCCCCTCGCTACCAGGTGCCCGGTTCGCTGGCAAGCGGTTCGCCATACCGCGCGGTACCGTTCGTGACACGACGTTCACATCATGAGCGTTGATCTCTGCAACGAAACGGATCCGGGCGCCCGTCTACCAGTCGTGGGCGTGACGATGGGAGATGCTCGTGGGTGAGGCCGGCACGGACCGCGGCAAGCGGGCCCGGTGGCGCGGCGTGCCGCGGTGGGCCCGGGTCTGCACCATCCTCGGCGTCGTCATGATGGTGCTCAGCGGCTCCGTGCTGGTGGGCTACCACGCGCTGGTCGCCCGCTACGAGGGCGCGGTGGGCAAGGGCGACCTCTTCGGTGACCAGGCGGCCGGGGCCAAGGAGAAGAAGAGCGACATCAAGGGCCCGCTGAACATCCTGCTGGTGGGCATCGACCCCCGCAACGCGAAGACCCGCCCGCTCGCCGACTCGATCATGATCCTGCACGTGCCGGCCGGCATGGACCGGGGATACCTCTTCTCCCTCCCGCGCGACCTGCGGGTGGAGATCCCCGAATTCACCAAGGCCGACTACGCCGGCGGCACCGACCGGATCAACGCCGCCATGTCCCACGGCAGCGCGGTGCCCGGGCGGAACCCGAGCGCCGCCCAGGGCTTCGAGCTGCTCGCCAACACCGTGCAGCAGGTCACCGGGATCGAGCGCTTCGACGCCGGGGCGATCATCAACTTCACCGGCTTCAAGAAGATCGTGGACGCCATGGGCGGCGTCGACATGACCATCGAGCGCGAGGTCAAGTCCGAGCACCTGCAGCCCGACGGCACGCCGCGCCAGCTCAAGCCGGGCGGTGGGGGCTACCTCGGCCCGCAGGCCGTCTACAAGAAGGGCAACGCCCACCTCAAGGGTTGGCAGGCGCTGGACTACGTTCGGCAGCGCTACCCGAAGAACGGTGTGCCGGACGCCGACTACGGCCGGCAGCGGCACCAGCAGCAGTTCATCAAGGCGATGGTGAGCCAGGCGTTCAGTGCCGACGTGGTGGCCAACCCGGTGAAGCTGGACCGGGTGCTCCGCGCGGCGGGCCAGTCGCTGGTCTTCAACGGCCGGGGCAACAGCGTGGTCGACTTCGCCCTCGCCCTCAAGGGCATCCGGGCCGACTCGATCGAGACGATCAAGCTGCCCGGCGGTCCGGTCGAGACGAGCCGGGGCTACCAGGGTGAGCGCCTGCTGCCGCCCGCCGAGGACTTCTTCGCGGCCCTGCGCAACGAGCAGGTCGACGCGTTCCTGCTGGAGCACCCCGACTTCAAGCAGAAGAGCAAGTAGCGTGAGCGCCAACGGGCTCCGGCGGGCGCCGGGGCCGGTTGGCGTGACCGTGGCGCAGCTCTCGCCACCCGCGTTGGGTCGGCTCCGGGGGCGCGACTAGACTTTCGGCAATCCGCCGCCGCAGCAAGGAGACAGCGTGGCACAGCAGCTTCACGTCGAGCTCGTAGCCGTCGAGGAGAAGGTCTGGTCCGGCGAGGCCGAAATGGTGGTCGCCCGCACGACCGAAGGTGAGCTGGGTGTGCTGCCGGGGCACGCGCCCCTGCTCGGCCAGCTCGCGGAGCCCAGCCAGGTACGCATCAAGCAGGCCGGCGGCGAGCAGCTCGCGTACGACGTGGCGGGCGGGTTCCTGTCGGTGTCCGGTGAGGGCGTGACCGTCCTCGCCGAGAGCGCCACCCCGGCTACTCCGGCCCGCTGAGCCGACCCGCCGATGGAGATCGTGGAAGGGATCGGAATCGGCGTCGCGGTCATCTTCGCGGCGCTTCTGATCCTCTTCATCCGGCGGGCTCTGTTCACCCGCAGCGGAGGCATCATCCGGCTCAGCGTCCGGGTGTCCACGATGCTCGACGGCCGGGGCTGGTCACCCGGCTTCGGCCGTTTCGTCGGCGACGAGCTCCGCTGGTACCGCATGTTCAGCTTCGCCCTGCGCCCCAAGCGGGTGCTCTCCCGTAAGACCCTCGCGGTGGAGCGGCGCCGGCTGCCCGAGGGCCAGGAGCGGCTCTCCATGCCGGCCGACTGGGTGATCGTGCGATGCACCAGCAACCACGCCCCGGTCGAGATCGCCATGGCGCGATCCACGGTCACCGGGTTCCTCTCCTGGCTCGAGGCCGCCCCACCCGGGGCGGCCTCGCCGCGTCTGGCCTCCCAGGACTGGCCCGCCGCCTGACCCCCGCTAGGGCACGAACCGGACATTTCACGGCCCTCTGCCCGCTCCCGGGCTCGTCGCGGGTCGCTCCCGTGCGAGCTGTCCGGTTGCGGATCCGTCGAGTGGAACGTCATGGCTGTCTCCGCGGTCCGGACGCACCCATCCTGTTCCGCTGACCGACTGTCGCCGGGCGGTCTGTCCGTTTCGGGGGTGGTCGGCGGCACTCTGGTGGCGGAATGGCGGGCGGGTGGGGGTCGTTGTATGCCCGTGAACGCCCGAGGAAGACGCCCCGCCAGCCGGGGTGGCCAGGCCCGGAATGATGGTGGGCCGCCGGTCGTTGTACATGGTCCCGGCGCCGTGAAGAGGCATCGCCCCGCGCGCCGGATGACCCCCTGAGACTTTTCGCTTTGTTGAGCGCCTGACGGTGCTTGCGCACATCCGATAGCCGATCCCCGTCGGTGGATGTCGCGCCAACCCCCGAATGGAGCTACCCCCATGAACACGATGCTGCGTAAGAGCGTGCTGGGTATCGCTGGTCTGGCCTTCACCGGTGGCGTGTTCGCCGGTCCGGTCGCCGCCCACGCCGCCGAGCCGGTGAACAGCACCAAGCCGGTCGCGGTGGCGGTGGAGGCCGACAAGCCGGACACCAGCAAGCTGGTCCCGCACGGTGTCCAGGGCGCCCAGTCGAAGATCACCCTGAACGACGAGCAAATCGCGAACGCCAAGGCGATCATCGCGGCGACGAAGAAGGCCGGTCTGCCGGAGCGCGCCGCGGTCATCTCGATCGCCACGTCGCTGCAGGAGTCGAAGCTGGAGAACCTGGGTCACCTCGGCGACAAGAACGACCATGACTCGCTGGGCCTGTTCCAGCAGCGCCCGTCCAGTGGTTGGGGCACGCCGGAGCAGATCACCGACCCCGAGTACGCGACCCTGGCGTTCGAGAAGGGTCTGAAGCAGGTCGACGGCTGGCAGGACATGCCGCTGACCGAGGCCGCCCAGACCGTGCAGGTCTCGGCCTACCCCGACGCGTACGCGCAGTGGGAGCAGCAGGCCGCCGACATCGTCGCCCAGTACTGGAACAGCTGACCTGAAACAACGCGCTGGCCGGCACCCCGAACATGGGGTGCCGGCCAGCGGCGTATCCGGAGCGGAATTCAACCGACGTCGGCGACCAGCTCGACCTCGTACCCCTGGGTGTCGGACAGGTAGGCGGCGTAGGTCCGCGGTCCGCCGGCGTGGGGGTGGCGGTCCGGGAACAGCAGCTCCCACCCGTGTCCGGGCGCGGCGGCGACCAGCCGGTCCACGGCGGCCGGCGGGCCGGCGTGGAAGGCCAGGTGGTTGAGGCCCGGCGCCCGCCGGTCGTGGGTGCGCCCGGTGAGCGCCGGGGACTCCTCCAGGACCAGGTAGGTCGGGCCGAGCCGCCAGGACCGGCCGGCCGGCCAGTCCTGGTACGGCGTCCAGCCCAGCTCGCCGAGGAGCCAGCCCCAACTACGCCTGGCAGCGGCGAGATCGGGTACCCAGACCTCCACGTGGTGCAGCGCGCCGACGGTCAGCGCTTCCCGCCCGGCACCCATAGCACATCTCCGTCTGGATTTGCCGTTCTTGACAGGATAAAGAGCAGATCGGAGAGCCGGTTGAGATACTTTGCCGGGAGCGTGCTGGTCCGGTCCGGGTCGTGGGTGACCAGCGCCCACGCCGCACGCTCGGCGCGCCGGGCGGTCGTCCGTGCCACGTGCAGCAGCGCCGCGCCAGCGGTGCCGCCGGGGAGGATGAAGGAGTCGAGCTTGCTCAGGCGCGCGTTGAACTCGTCGCACCAGCCCTCGAGGCGCTCCACGTACTCCTCGGTGACCCGCAGCGGCGGGTACTTGGGATCCGGCTCCACCGGCGTCGCCAGGTCCGCGCCGACGTCGAACATGTCGTTCTGGATCGACTCCAGCACCACCCGCAGCTCGTCGGGGAGCTGCCCCAGGGCGAGCGCGACGCCGATGGCGGCGTTGCACTCGTCCACGTCCGCGTACGCGGCGATCCGCGGATCGGTCTTCGGCACCTGCTCGTTGTTGCTCAGCCTGGTCATGCCGGCGTCGCCGGCCTTGGTGTAGATGCGCGTGAGGTGGACGGCCATGACGCACAGCCTACGGATACCGGACCTGACGATCCCGGCGCGGCCGGCCCGCACCGCCTGGCCGGCGGGGGTCGGGCCGGGTGATGCCGGCGACCCGGCGGTCAACGACGTCGACGTCATCCGGGTGCCCGGTGAGGCCCGGCTGGCCGGCACCGTGCACGTGGTCGGGGCGAAGAACTCCGCGTTGAAGCTGATGGCGGCGGCACTGCTCGCCCCGGGGCGCAGCGTGATCACCAACGTCCCCCGGATCACCGACATCGCCATCATGGGCGAGGTGCTGCGCCGGCTCGGCTGCGCCGTACGCTTCGCCGCCGACGACCCGGTCGACCCCATGGTGGCCCGCGGCGGGGTGGAACGGTCCCGGTCGGTGGTGATCGACGTGCCGGAACAGCCGGGCGCGGAGGCCGACTACGACCTGGTCCGCCGGCTGCGTGCGTCGATCTGTGTGCTCGGTCCGCTGCTGGCCCGCCGGGGGTACGTGCGGGTGGCCCACCCCGGCGGGGACGCCATCGGCTCGCGCGGCCTGGACATGCACATCGCCGGGCTGTCCCGCATGGGCGCGGAGATCTCCGGCGAGCACGGCTTCGTCATCGCCGAGGCCCCCGACGGGCTGTACGGGGCGGACATCCCGCTGGACTTCCCGAGCGTCGGCGCCACCGAGAACCTCGTGATGGCGGCGGTGCTGGCCCGGGGCACCACGACGATCGACAACGCGGCGCGGGAGCCGGAGATCGTCGACATCTGCACCATGTTGAACCGGATGGGAGCCCGGATCGAGGGGGCAGGCACGTCGACCCTGCACATCGTCGGGGTGCCCGGGCTGCGCCCGGTGCGGCACGCCACGGTGGGGGACCGGATCGTCGCCGGAACGTGGGCGTTCGCGGCCGCCATGACCCGCGGCGACGTGACCGTGACCGGCGTCGACCCGGCCTACCTGGAGGTCGCGCTGGACAAGCTGGTCTCGGCCGGCGGCCTGGTGGAGACCCGCGGCGGCGCCTTCCGGGTACGCATGGACGACCGGCCGAAGGCCGTCGACGTGGTCACCCTGCCCTTTCCGGGCTTCGCCACCGACCTGCTGCCGATGGCGATCGGGCTGGCCGCGGTCAGCGAGGGCGGCTCGCTGATCACCGAGAACATCTTCGACGGCCGGTTCATGTTCGCCAACGAGATGATGCGGCTCGGCGCGGACATCAAGACCGACGGCCACCACGCCCTGGTGTGCGGCCACGAGCGCCTCTCCGGCGCCCCGGTACGGGCCACCGACATCCGGGCCGGCGCCGGCCTGATCATCGCCGGGCTGTGCGCCGACGGGGTCACCGAGGTCTCGCACGTGCACCACGTGGATCGCGGCTACCCGGACTTCGTGGCCGACCTGCGGGCCCTCGGCGTCGAGGTGGCGCGCGGCACCGCCCCCGAGGAGCCCGACCTCGCCATCTGAGAGGGAGGCCTTAGCAGCCGTTCAGCCTCGCGGATTAGGGTGCTCGGAGACACTCATTCGCAGCGAGGGAGAAGCAGATGGCGGGTCGACTCGCGGTCGTCGGTGCCGGGTTGATGGGCTCGGGCATCGCCCAGGTGGCGGCGCAGGCGGGCTGGCAGGTGACCCTGCGCGACCTGGACGACGCGGCCACCAAGCGGGGCGTCGACGGCATCCGGAAGTCGCTTCAGAAGTTCGCCGAGAAGGGGAAGATCGAGGCGTCCGAGGTCGAGGCGACCCTGGCCCGGATCACCCCGACCACCGAGCTGGAGGCGGCGGCCGACGCGGACATCGTCGTCGAGGCGGTCTTCGAGAAGATCGAGATCAAGCACGAGGTGTTCCGCGCGCTGGACAAGATCTGCAAGTCCGACGCGGTGCTGGCCACCAACACCTCGGCCATCCCGGTCACCCAGATCGCCACCGCCACCGAGCGCCCGGAGTCGGTCGTCGGCACCCACTTCTTCTCGCCGGTGCCCATGATGAAGCTCTGCGAGCTGGTCCGGGGCTACAAGACCAGCGACGCGGCCCTGGCCACGGCCAAGGCGTTCGCCGAGGAGATCGGCAAGACCGTCGTGGTGGTGAACCGGGACATCGCCGGCTTCGTCACCACCCGGCTGATCTGCGCCCTCGCCATGGAGGCGGTCAAGCTGGTCGAGTCCGGTGTGATCTCCGCCGAGGATCTGGACACGGCCTGCAAGCTGGGCTTCGGACACGCCATGGGCCCGCTGGCCACGGTCGACCTGACCGGCGTGGACGTGCTGCTGAACGCCAGCAAGAACATCTACACCGACACCGCCGACGAGAAGTTCTTCCCGCCGGAGCTGCTCCAGCGCATGGCCACCGCGGGCGACCTGGGTCGCAAGACCGGCCAGGGCTTCTACAGCTACTGATCCGCGCGCGTGACGCCCCCGGCCGCTCCGGTCGGGGGCGTCACGCTTTCCGGGGTGGGGTCAGGGCCGCGCCGAGCAGGGCGAACGCGTCGGGGATGACCGTGCCCCAGTAGGCGAAGTTGTGCCGGCCGTCGGCCCAGGCAGCGCGTACCGGGGGTTCGGGCAGCGCCCGGGCCAGCGCGCGGACGTCCTTGAGGAAGTTGTCCTGCCGGCCGCACCAGAGGCCGACCGGGGTGCCGCGCAACCGGTCCACACCCGTGAAGACCGCGTCGCCCGGGCGGACGGCGGGGGAGAAGGCGGCCACCGCGCGCAACCATCCGGGGTACGCCTCGGCGAGCAGCAACGCCCCGAACCCGCCCATCGACCAGCCCCAGACGGCGAGCCGGCTGCTGTCGAAGCCGCGCCGGGCGCACCAGGTGGGCAGCTCCTCGCGGACCATCCGCTGCGGGTCGTCGTCCCCGGAGCGGCGCCAGGAGAGTCGGCCGCCGGTGGATCCGGCCAGCGCGAAGGGCGGGGCGCCACGGCGTACCGCCTCGGTGAGGAAGCGGGCCAGCCCGAAGCGGCCGTAGTCCCGGGGTGTGGCCGAGGCGCCGTGCAGCACCAGGCAGACGGGGAGGCCGCGGCCGTCGCCGTACCCCTCGGGCACGGCCGTCCAGAAGTCCACCTCGCGGCCGCGGGCCCCGGAGGCGATCCGGATCAACCGCTCGTCCCCGGCCGGCGCGTCCGGCACGGCGGGCCCCGGCCCGGGCCGGGGCTCGGCGAGCTGCCGGGCGGTGAGCCCGCCGACCACCGCGACGCCGGCCACGCCGGCGGCGGCCCCCAGCAGCGTGCGCCGGGTCAGATTGTGCGCCATGCCGGCGAGTGTGCCACCCGCGACGTGAGGAAGGGCCCCCTGCTATACGCGAGGCGTTGACAGGGGGCCCTTCCTTGCGCTCTCAGCCGTCGCGCTTCGTGGTCCAGCGGAACGTGGTCAGGCAGAGGACCAGGCCGATCACGCACCACAGCCCGAGGACCAGGGCGACGCGGCCCAGCTCGAACGAGCCGCCCGGTTCCTGCGCGCCGAAGCTGTCCGGCAGGAAGACCGACCGCAGCCCCTGGCACATCCACTTGAGGGGGAAGAGCGCGGCGACCTGCTGCATCCAGCTCGGCAGGCTGGTGAAGACGAAGAACACGCCGGAGATGAACTGGAGGACCAGGGCCACCGGGGTGACCACGGCCGAGCCGCTGCGGGCCGTGCGGGCGAGGGACGAGATGGCGATGCCGCACAGGGTGCAGGCGGTGACGCCGAGGACGGCGACCCACCCGAAGGTGAGCCACCGGGCGGCGGTGTCCGGCAGCGTCAGGTCGAACAGCGCGACCGACACGGCGAGCAGCAGCGCGGTCTCCGCGATGCCGATGGCCACCACCATGAGCACCTTGCCGGCGAACCACACCCACTTCGGCATCGGCGTGCCCCGGTAGCGCTTCAGGACGCCCCGGTCCCGCTCGATGGGGATCCAGATGCCGAGGTTCTGGAAGCTCACCGTCATGAGGCCGGTCGCGATCATGCCGGTGATGAAGTACTGCGTGTAGCTCACGCCCGGCGCGATCTCGTCGTTGAAGATCGCCGCGAAGATCAGAATCATGATGACCGGGAAGCCCATCGTGAACACGACGGACTCCCGGGAGCGCAGGAACTGGGTGATCTCCAGCCGGCCCTGCCGCAGGGCGAGCGTGCCCCCGCCCGGCCGGCGGCCTGGGGCGGCGGCGACCGGGGCGGCCGGCTTCGTCGTGGTGGTCATCAGTGTCCGATCATCCGCAGGTAGACGTCTTCGAGGGTCGGCCGGGTCACGGTGAGGCCGGGGACCTCGCCGCCGAAACGCGCGGCCAGCTCCGCCACCAGCGCCGTAGGCGTCGCGGTCTCCGCCGTCTCCGGCGCCCCCTCCGGGGTACGCCAGGAGACCGTCGCCAGCGCCTCCTGGCGGTTGCCCAGCCGGTCCGGCGGGGCCACCTCGACCACCCGGCCGGCGGCGATCACACCGACCCGGTCGGCCAGGGCCTCGGCCTCGTCCAGGTAGTGGGTGGTGAGCACGATGGTGGTGCCGGCGGCGGAGAGGTCCCGGATCAGCTCCCAGAACTCGCGGCGGGCCTCCGGGTCGAAACCGGTGGTGGGCTCGTCGAGGAAGAGCAGCTCGGGGCGGCCGACGATGCCGAGCGCCACGTCGAGCCGGCGCTTCTGCCCGCCGGAGAGGGTGTGCGTGCGCGCCCGGGCCTTGGCGCCGAGCCCGACCCGCTCGATCACCTTCTCCGGGTCGTCGGAGTCGGGGTAGAAGCCGGCGAAGTGCCGGACCACCTCGCCGACGGTCAGCTCGTCGAACTCGCCGGTGCCCTGCAGCACGATGCCGACGCGGGAACGCCAGCCCGCGTCCGGGTGGGCCGGGTCGGCGCCGAGCACCCGCACCTCGCCGGCGTCGCGTCGCCGGTAGCCCTCCAGGATCTCCACCGTGGTGGTCTTGCCCGCGCCGTTCGGGCCGAGCAGGGCGAACACCTCACCGCGGCGGACATCGAGGTCCACCCCCGCCACCGCGAGGTTGTCGCCGTACGCCTTGCGCAGCCCCCGTACGGAGATCGCGAGCTCGTCATCCATGACGTCCAGTGTGCGACTCCGGCGGGCCGGGCGGCGGCCCGGGGGTGTGGTGGTGTCGCCCATGTCGCGCCGCTCGTGCCCGTCGGTCCGCTCCATGGACCTGTGTGGTTTTCCACAGCCCGTTTTACTGAACGGTAACTTAAACTCCGGCCATGGATGAGAAGGCTCCTTCGGGGCGGTTGCCGGAGCGCGACCGGCCCTGGGTGATGCGCACCTACGCCGGGCACTCCTCCGCCACGGCCACCAACGCGCTCTTCCGCCGCAACCTGGCGAAGGGGCAGACCGGGCTCTCGGTCGCCTTCGACCTGCCCACCCAGACGGGCTACGACCCGGACCACGAGCTGGCCGCCGGCGAGGTGGGCCGGGTCGGTGTGCCGGTGGCGCACCTCGGCGACATGCGGGCCCTCTTCGAGGGCATCCCGCTCGCCGAGATGAACACCTCGATGACCATCAACGCGCCGGCGATGTGGCTGCTCGGCCTCTATGGCACGGTCGCCGCCGAGCAGGGCGCCGAGCTGTCCCGGTGCGCCGGCACCACGCAGAACGACATCATCAAGGAGTACCTGTCCCGGGGCACCCACATCTTCCCGCCGGCCGCCTCACTGCGGCTCACCGCGGACGTCATCGCGTACACGCTGCGCGAGATGCCGAAGTGGAACCCGGTCAACATCTGCTCGTACCACCTCCAGGAGGCCGGCGCGACGCCGGTGCAGGAGGTCGGCTTCGCCCTGGCCACCGCCGTCGCCGTGCTCGACGCGGTACGCGACTCCGGCCAGGTGCCCGCCGAGCGGATGGGCGACGTCGTCCAGCGGATCTCCTTCTTCATCAACGCCGGCGTGCGCTTCGTCGAGGAGATCGCCAAGATGCGCGCGTTCGGCGCGCTCTGGGACGAGATCACCCGCGACCGGTACGGCGTCGAGAACGCGAAGCAGCGCCGCTTCCGGTACGGCGTCCAGGTCAACTCGCTGGGCCTCACCGAGGCGCAGCCGGAGAACAACATCCAGCGCATCGTGCTGGAGATGCTCGGCGTCACCCTGTCCCGCGACGCCCGCGCCCGCGCCGTGCAACTGCCCGCCTGGAACGAGGCGCTCGGCCTGCCCCGCCCCTGGGACCAGCAGTGGTCGCTGCGCATGCAGCAGGTGCTGGCGTACGAGTCGGACCTGCTGGAATATCCGGACCTGTTCGAGGGCTCGCACGTGATGACCGCGCTGGTCGACGACCTCGTGGCCGGGGCCCGGGTCGAGCTGGAGAAGGTGCTGGAGATGGGCGGCGTGGTCACCGCCGTGGAGACCGGCTACCTGAAGAGCGCCCTGGTCGCCTCGCTGGCCGACCGGCGCCGGCGGATGGAGGCCGGCACCGATGTGGTCGTCGGCGTCAACCGCTTCACCGAGACCGAGCCGTCACCGCTGACCGCGGCCGGCGCCGAGGCCATCGAGCAGGTCGACCCCGCCGTCGAGGCGGCCGCCACCACCGCCGTACGCGAGTGGCGGGCCGGCCGGGACGCGGCGGCCGTGGACGCGGCACTCGCCCGGCTGCGCGCGGACGCCGCGACCACCACGAACCTCATGCCGGCGACGCTGGAGTGCGTGCGGGCCGGCGTGACCACCGGCGAGTGGGCCGGCGCGCTGCGCCAGGTCTTCGGCGAGTACCGGGCGCCCACCGGCCTGTCCGGCGCGGCCGGCGCGGGCGGCGACGCCGGCCTGGGCGCGGTCCGGGAGCGGGTCGCCGCCACCGCGCGCGAACTGGGCAGCGGCCGGCTGCGGCTGCTCGTGGGCAAGCCCGGCCTGGACGGGCACTCCAACGGCGCCGAGCAGATCGCGGTACGCGCCCGCGACGCCGGCTTCGAGGTGGTCTACCAGGGCATCCGGCTGACCGCCGGGCAGATCGTGGCGGCCGCCGTGGAGGAGGACGTCGACCTGGTCGGCCTCTCGGTGCTCTCCGGGTCGCACCTGGCCGCCGTGCCGGCCGTGCTGGACGGGCTGCGCGCCGCCGGGCGGGCCGACCTGCCCGTGGTGGTCGGCGGCATCATCCCGGCGGCCGACGCGGAAGCGCTCCGGGCCGCCGGCGTGGCCCGCGTCTTCACCCCGAAGGACTTCGCGCTGACCGGCATCATCGACGACCTGGTCACCGTGATCCGCGAGTCCAACGGCCTGTCCTAGGCTCCCCGGCTCCCCGGCTCCGGGACTCGGGTCCGTGTCCGGAGACCGGTCGGGTTTCTGGCTCGCGGCCCTGGTCGGCCCGTTGCCGGCTGGACCGGGCCCGCTCGGATTCGCAGTTCGCGGCTCGGTCGCCGTTGCCGGTAGGACCGGGGACTCGGTCGGATCTGCAGTTACCGGGCTGGGGCGTCGCGTTGTCGGCGAGCGCGCCCCGGTCAGCGGCTCGCGTAGGTCTGGCAGTCGGCCATGTCCATCTCGGGCCCGACGGTGATCGCCGGTGCGTGACACTCCAGGTCGGAGTTGTGCCGGCAGTCCGCGCGCTGGCAGGCGCCGACCTGGGCGATCAGCTGCTCGACGCCGCCGCGTACCGGCAGCTCGATGAAGGTGTGGCAGTGCGCGTGGTCGCTGCTGCCGATCGTGATGGCGAACGCGTGGCAGTCGTTGGTGTGGTTGTAGGCGCAGGACCTGACGGCGCATTCCTGGACCCGGGGCATCTCCATCGACGCGGTCATCTTTGCGGCCTCCTCTGGACGTCTGTCCTGAACGTAGGCGTTCGTCCGGGTCGTCGTCCCTGGATCCGGGGGCGGGTCATGCGGTCGGGTAGCCGCCGCTGCCGTCAGCCGCCCAGCGGAGGCACGCGCCCCACCACCGCCTTTGCTCTGCAGCCATCCACGCAGCGGGCGCGGAGCGGAGGTGGTGCGTGGATGGCTGCAGAGCAAAGCGGGCCGGGCTGGGTGGGCGGGTGGCTGGGTGGCTCGTGGGTGGGTCTGGGGCCAGCGCGTCGATCCATCCACGTCATCACGCTGCGCCGACACGGGCAGTTCCAGCCTGGGGTGGATGTCCGTTTCGGGCGCTGGCGCGGGCGGTGAGTGGAACGCTATGGGTGTCTCCGGGGCCGGGATACACCCATACCGTTCCACCGACCGTCCCGCCTTGGGTGTGGTGTCCGGTTCGCGGGGTGACCGGCGGCATCCCGGCGGTGGAATGGCCGCCGGGTGGGGGTCGTTATACCCGGTGCACGACCGAGGACCACGCCCCGCCCGACGGGGCGCCCCGCCCCGCTACCCGTGCCCGACCCCCGGGAATGATGGTGGCTGGTCGGTCGTTGGACATGGTCCCGGCGCGACGAAGAGGCCCCCGCCCCGTCCGCTGGATGATCCCCCTTGAGACTTTCTTGAGCGCCTGACGTGGTGCTTGCGCACACCCCCTTTGCCGACCCCCGTCGGTGCGTGTGTGCGCCAACCCCCGAATGGAGCCATCCCCCATGAACACCATGCTGCGTAAGAGCGTGCTGGGTATTGCTGGTCTGGCCTTCACCGGTGGAATCTTCGCCGGTCCGGTCGCCGCCCACGCCGACGCCCGCCCCGTCGAGGGCAAGCCGGCCGCCGTCGCGACCGTGCAGGGCGCCCAGTCCCACATCGACCTCAACGACGAGCAGCTCGCCAACGCGAAGGCGAT